>JAYUCP010000657.1:0-43578 GCA_043740245.1 Acidobacteriota bacterium
TAAAGCCCTTGCTCACGCGCGGGCTACTGACACATCCCACCTAACTTTAGCCGCTACCAAAAAATGAAGAACCTGCTTTGAGATACAGGCTTTATACAAGGAGGCGAAGTATAGCGAGGCTATACAGGTTATTGACTGCCCGGAAAACAAAGAGTCTCTACATCCAGCTATACTCGTTTGGAAGGCTCGCTGTCTACAGTTAGCCGATGACCTTGCTCCTTAAAAGTTGTGTGATTGACACGGCGAAGAACCGCATGACGCAGCGCAACGGCGCAACTGTCACCTATGATTTCAACGGCAATCAGAACAATGACGGCGGGGCATTGCGCTGGTACGATGGCGAGAACCGGCTGAGCAAAGCGGACAGCAGCAATTACTACTGTTACGACGCTGGCGGCAGTCGTGCGCGACGCGTGGTGAACGGGCAGGAGACGTGGCAGGTCTACGGTTTTGAAGGTCGGCGCGTTCACGGGGACAAATTATCCGGCGGCGGCAAGCTCGACGAAGGAATATGGCTACCGCAAGCGACGTCGGGCTGTTCGGTGTGGCGCTGAACTTCAACCCGAATGCGGCGACGAATACGGGCGCATTCAACGGCGGACATAACCTGCACAAGCTGACGCTGACGCCCAGCGCCAGTTTGACGATTCCGATTTTCCCGCCAGGTTGCTGAAAAAGTTGGGGCAGTCTCGCTCACGACTGCCCCAACGAGTAATGACGGGATGCAAAAGAAAGTCTTCTGGATCAGTTTCACAATTCTGGGGCTCTGTGCCGATGTCGCCTTGCCCTTGGTTTGGGGGATCGTCCTTACGATCCCTCTGCTGCTTGGCTGCTGGTGGTTCGCGTATCGTAGCACTTGGTTTGACTGATTTCTGATTTACAAACGACTGCCGATGAAGTCTCTTTTGCGGCCTCTTTCAGCCACGATGACACGTAAATGCCACTTATTCTTAGCGGCGTGCACTATTGCACAGCGCGCTTCCTCGGACTGAGGTCTACTGACTAGGCGCTGCGGTGAAATGACACTGTGGAGCCTAAATCAACAATCTGAGGAGAGTAATCATGAATCGCTTCAAAATGGTGGCGGCAATTTTGTGTCTGAGTCTGCTGACACTGGCGTTTGCGCCCAGCGCACAGGCGGATGACTGGAACAAGAAAACTGTCGTGACCTTTAGCCAACCCATCGAGATTCCGGGCGGCATCATCCTGCCGGCTGGCACCTATGTCTTCAAACTGCTGGATTCACTGTCTGACCGTCACATCGTGCAGGTCTTCAGTGAAGACCAATCACATGTCTATGCGACGATCCTGGCAATTCCCAATTACCGGTTGAAGGTGACCGGCAAAACGGTCATGACCTTCGGGGAAAGCGCGGTCGGCGTACCGCAGGCCATCCGGGCCTGGTTTTATCCGGGGGCGAATTCGGGCGAGGAATTTGTCTATCCGAAGAAAAGGGCGATGGAGTTGGCGCTGGTTACCCATCAACCAATTCTGGCGATGCCTGCCGAGTTGGAAACAGTCATCACCAAACCGGCAGCCAAGGCGGATGACGAGCCGATCGTGGCTTTGAAAGGAGCCCCGGTCACTGCTGTTAATCAGTCTGGCGAAGAGGTTGACATCGCCCAGGTCGTGACGGCGGCACCGCCGCCGAATCAGACAACCACGGCGCAAAATACCTTGCCAACGACTCCGGCGCCACAGGCAACCGTAGATTCGCGCGACACAAGCAACTCTGGGGATCGTTCCAATCGCTTGCCCCAAACGGCCAGTCTCGTGCCGTTAGTAGCCTTGCTTGGCTTGCTGTCGCTGGGCATAGGCGCTGCCCTTTGGGCGCTTCCGAAAAGCGCAGCACTGCTTAAGCCAAAAGCTTAGACTTGCTGCTTAAGTTGGCCCGGTCTTCCTGACAACAGAGCCCATGATCAGCCGGGAGGAAACTCCCGGCTGCCCTTTCGCTTGCGCACAAGGATTTGAGCGATGAAAGAGCCACCAACACCCACTCCCCGCTGGCTCCGCTGGGTTATCGTCCTGCTCGTGCTGCTTTGCATTGCCCAGCGCGCGCACTTCTGGCTGGCGCAATCACACTCGCAAAACCAAGACCCAATTCGGATCAATGTTGAGTTAGTGGTCTTGCACGCCACCGTGCTGAATAACGAACGTCTGCCAGTGGCCGGACTCGAAAAGGCAAACTTCCAGATTTACGAAAACGGAGTCCTGCAAGAGATCGAATCGTTCAGCCACGAAGACATTCCGGTCACGGTGGGCCTGGTGATTGACAACAGCGGCAGCATGCGCCCGAGGCGCACGGAAGTGATCGCCGCCGCTCTGGCCTTTGCCCGCGCCAGCAACCCGAAAGATCAGCACTTCCTGGTTAATTTCAACGAGTATGTGACGTTCGGCTTGCCAGCAGGTATGCCGTTCACAGGCGACTTGGCGCAATTGGAAGTCGCGCTGGCTACGGTTACGGCGAACGGCAAGACGGCGCTTTACGACGCGTTGGCGGCGGCGCTCGAACACTTAAAGAAGGGGAAGCAAGACAAGCAGGTGTTGATCGTCGTCAGCGATGGGGCCGACAATGCCAGCCAGCACAACGCGGCCCAGATCATCGCCCTGGCGAAAAAGTCTGAGGCCATTATTTACACCATCGGCATCTTTGAGCCAGACGATCCTGACCGCAATCCCGGTTCGCTCAAACAGTTTGCCAAGGCCACGGGGGGCGAAGCGTTCTTGCCGCAGTCCGTCAAGGACACGACCGCGATCTGTGAACGCATCGCCCGTGACATTCGCAGCCAGTACACCCTCACCTACGAACCCACGAGTCTGAAATATGACGGGAACTATCGAACCATCCAAGTGAAAGCTAAAACACCGGGCGGTGAACATCTTTACGTCCGTACTCGCGTTGGCTACTACGCGCCCTTAAAGCCTTAACGCTGGCCAGCCACAGAGCGGCTTATGATGAAGTTCAACATTCAATGGCAACGGTTGCTGCCGACGCCCACCAATCTATCGCTCCGTTGGAGCCGTAACGTCTTTTTTATCCTTGGCATCCTGGCGCTGAGTTATGTCGGCTACGTGCTGCGCGACGCGCAACGCTATCAGGCCGAGCAAACCCAACGCTTTGAACAAGCATTGAAGGACACGCAACGCTATCAGGCCGAGCAAGCCCAACGCTTTGAACAAGCATTGAAGGACACGAACGTTACGCCAACCGAGCGCCTTGGCTTGCCCGTCATTGAAGGCGCGTCGTTGGGGCGCATCGAAATCAACAGAGTCGGCCTAACAGCTATGGTTCAGGAAGGCGTCAACGAAGGAACGTTGCGCCACGCGGTCGGGCATATTCCCAGCACTCCCCTGCCGGGTCAGCGCGGGAATGTGGCGCTCGCCGGGCACCGGGACTCGTTTTTCAGAGGGCTGCGCAACATACACCTGGACGATGAAATTACTTTGGCGACCTTAAATGGCACTTACCGCTATCGTGTTGAAACGACCAAAGTAGTCGCGCCGGAAGAAACCGAAGTGCTGGCTGATGCCGGGTATGATAGACTGACGTTGGTGACCTGCTATCCCTTCAATTTTGTAGGCTCAGCACCCAAAAGATTTATCGTCAGCGCCCGCAAGATTCCCGAGTGAAACAACACCGACACTACCGTTACAGCATTCCATCGCCACCCCAGCACATTGCCGGACAGGCCTGAGCACAACCGCCAGCCTTTACCAGCCTCTTTTTGCACGGCTGTTCAATATTGGACGGCAAGGTATCCGAGGCTGAGCAATGATCAAACTGCAACCAATAGGTTCAGGATTGGCTCAGTTGCCGGTTTGTCCGGCAATGAAACCTGCATTGCACGTAGTCGAAAACGTTGTCGTGCCGCTGCTTGAACAGTAAGCACGCAACTAGCCTGGGAGAGACGATTGACTGACCAAATCAAAACCGGCGACATCCTGCTTGCCGAAGGAACGCTGTTACCGACTTCGATGCAAGGCAATGAGCAATGCGAAAGCGCGCCCTTCATACCCGGCTGGAACTGGGTCAAAAACCTCGACAGCAACGGTATGGATCGCCTCATCAGCAAGGCGGGCTGGAATTTTTTCTACTTCGCCGGCGGGATTGAAATGATCGCCTTTGGCGCCGACCAGGAGCGCGCCACGGGCAAGGCGCTCAAGCGGATCATCGCAAGTCTGAAAGCGAAGAACTTCAATTGCCTGGAGATTACGCACGTCGCAGCGAAACGATTTCTGGGCTGGCCTTACGTGAGCGTTTCGGCGCACTCGCGGCATGTGCAAAAGAGTCGCGTGCTTTTTGCCGACTGAAAATGGGGTAGGACAGACTAAAGTCTGTCCTACCCCTTCACTGACCCACCAAGGAGATTATTGATGTCAAAACGCAATGGCGACCGCTCGCGAGCGCACCGAGAACAACAAAAGAAATTGCTCCGGCGCAAACGCACGCTGGAAATACGCCAGGGCTTGCCAAACAAGTCCGGGGAACCAACCCTGCCAACGCTTGGTAAAACTGAACCGAAGACCGAACACGCCGATTAACGAAAGAAGCAGCTATGGCAAAACAAATTACTTACGGAACCGATTCACGCGCCGCGTTGTTACGCGGCGTCAACATGCTTGCCGATACGGTCAAGCTCACGCTCGGCCCGCGCGGGCGCAACGTCGTCATTGATAAAAAATTCGGCTCGCCCTCGATCACCAAAGACGGCGTGACCGTCGCGCAGGAAATCACCCTGCAAGACCCGCTCGAAAACATGGGCGCGCAGATGGTGCGCGAGGTGGCCGCCAAGACTTCCGACATCGCGGGCGATGGCACGACGACCGCCACCGTGCTGGCGCAGGCGATCTTCCGCGAAGGCGTGCGCACCGTCGCGGCAGGCGCGAACCCGATGGCGTTGCGGCGCGGCATTGACAAGGCCGTCGAGCGCGCCCTGAAAGAGATCAAGCGGCTGGCCAAGCCCATCGCGGGTGACGCCATCAAACAGGTCGGCACGATTTCGGCCAATGGCGACGCGGCTATTGGCGCGATCATCGCCGAAGCGATGGCCAAAGTCGGCAAGGACGGCGTCATCACGGTCGAAGAAGCGCAGACGATGGAAACCACGCTGGAATTCGTCGAAGGCATGGAATTCGACCGCGGCTATCTCTCGCCGTATTTCGCCACCGACACCGCGCGCATGGAAACCGTATTTGAGAATGCGCTGATCTTGCTGCACGACAAGAAACTCAGTTCGATGAATGACCTGCTGCCCTTGCTGCAAAAGGTCGCCGAAAAGCACCAACCGCTGCTCATCATCGCCGAAGACATCGAAGGCGAAGCGTTGGCCACCTTGGTGGTCAACAAACTGCGCGGTTCGCTGAACGTCGTGGCCGTCAAAGCGCCGGGCTTCGGTGATCGCCGCAAAGAGATGCTCGACGACCTCGCCATCCTGACCGGCGGCCAGGTCATCAGCGAAGAACTCGGCATCCTGCTCAAAGATGTCAAACTCGACGAGTTGGGACAGGCCAAGAAAGTCGTGGTTGATAAAGACTCCACGCTCATCGTCGAAGGCCACGGCCAAGCCGCCGACATTGCGGGCCGCGTCAAAAACTTGCGCAAGCAGGTGGAAGCTTCAACCTCCGAGTACGACCGCGAGAAGTTGCAGGAACGCCTCGCCAAATTGATCGGCGGCGTGGCCGTCATCAAAGTCGGCGCGGCTACCGAGATGGAAATGAAAGAGAAGAAGGCCCGTGTCGAAGACGCCATGAACGCCACGCGGGCGGCGGTCGAAGAAGGCATCGTGCCGGGCGGCGGTGTGGCGTATGTGCGCGCGGCCAAGGTGTTGGAGAAATTCAAAATCTACAAAGATGAAGAAGGCGATCCTGACGAACAGATCGGCGTCAATATCGTCAAACGCGCGCTCGAAGAACCGCTGCGCCTGATCGCGCAAAACGCGGGCAAGGAAGGTTCGATCATCGTCGCCCGCGTCCGCGCGGAAAAGAACGAACTGGTGGGCTTCAATGCGGTGACCGAGGAATTCGAAGACATGGTCGCGGCCGGCGTGCTCGATCCGGCCAAAGTCACGCGCACGGCGCTGCAAAACGCGGCCTCGATTGCGGGCCTGCTGCTCACGACGGAAGTGATGATTTCGGAGTATGCGGGCGAAAGCGCAGCGGGCATGCCTGCGGGCGGTGAGATGGGTTATTAAGAAAATTGCTTGCCGCAAAAAAGCGCAAAGGACACAAAAGAACCTCTGCTGTTTGATTGGTTTTGCGTTTCTTGCGCCTTTTTGCGGCAAGCTTTTCACACCTGCAAATGAGGCAGACCAATAATGAAGATTACCGAACGCACGTTGAACGACATCACCGTGCTGGAACTCGAGGGCGAATTGGCGCTGGATAACAACGCGCAGTTCAGAAAAAAGGCCACCGCCGCCTTTGACGCGGGCGCGCGTAAACTGATCGTCAATCTGGCGAAGGTCGAATACATGGACAGCAGCGGGCTTGGCGAGTTGATCTCCTGCTATACCACGCTGAAAAAATTGGGGGGGCGCTTCACGCTGCTGCAACTTAACAAGCGGCTACAACATTTGCTGACGATCACCAAACTCCACACGGTGTTTGAGAACTTCGAAACTGAAGCGGCGGCTGTCGCCAGTTTCACCACGCTGGCAGAAAGTGAGACGCCCGGCCATGCGAGTGCTACTTGTTTATCCTGAATTCCCGGATACCTATTGGAGCTTCCGGCACGCGCTTTCTTTTGAAGGCAAGCGCTCTGCCTTTCCGCCACTCGGTTTGCTGACCGTCGCGGCGCTGTTGCCACAGACGTGGGAGCGGCGGCTGGTGGACATGAACGTTCAAGCGCTCAAGGCGGCGGACATCGCCTGGGCCGAGTTGATTTTTGTCAGCGCCATGCTCACGCAGAAAGACGCGCTCGAACGCGTGGTCGCCCGTTGCAAAGCACTCGGCAAGCGCGTCGTAGTGGGTGGGCCGTATGTGACGACCAATGCCGCCGCCTTGCCCCAAGCCGATCATCTCTTTTTAGGCGAAGCGGAAACGACCTTGCCCGAATTTGTACGCGACCTCGAACGCGGCGCGGCCAAGCGTGTTTACGAAGTGGCTGAGCGGCCTGCCTTAGCCTTGACACCGCTGCCCGACTTCAAGCTCGCCGACTTGAGCAAATACAGCGCAATGTCGGTGCAGTTTTCGCGCGGCTGTCCGTTTCAATGCGAGTTCTGCGACATCATCGAAATCTATGGCCGCGTGCCGCGCACCAAAAGCAATGCGCAGATGCTGGCCGAATTGGATGCGCTCTTCGATTTGGGCTGGCGCGGTATGGTCTTCATCGTGGATGACAACTTCATCGGCAACAAACGCAATGTCAAAAAGCTGTTGCCTGAATTGGCCGCGTGGTCGGAGCGGCACGGCCAGCCGTTTTCCTTCATCACCGAAGCCAGCGTGAATCTGGCGGATGATGACGAGCTGCTTGAAGGCATGCAGCGCGCGGGGTTCCGGCGCGTCTTTCTCGGCATCGAGACGCCGGTGGAAGCGAGTTTGATCGAGGCGCAAAAGGGACAGAATACGCGCGGCGATCTGCTGGCTTCAGTGCAAAAGATTCAGCGTTATGGCATGGAAGTGATGGCTGGTTTCATCGTCGGTTTTGACAACGACCCGTCCGACATCTTCGCGCGGCAAATCGAATTCATTCGCGCCAGCGCCATCCCGCTGGCGATGGTCGGCTTGCTCACGGCCTTGCCGCAAACACAACTCTGGCGGCGGCTCGAACGCGAAGGGCGCTTGCTGATGGAAAGCACCGGCAATAACACCGACGGCACGCTGAACTTCATCCCCAAGATGGACGCGACGCGGCTGCTGGCCGGTTACCAAACCATTTTGCGCACGATTTACAGCCCCAAAGAATTCTATCAACGCGCGCTCGATAGTTTGGAGCGCGTCACCGCCGGCTCAACCGAGCCGCGCCGTAACGGGCTGCTCAGCGATGCCGTGACGCTGGCGCGTGTCGTACTGGCGCTGGGAGTGCGCGACCCTGCGCGCGGCGCGTTTTGGCAATACCTGCGCCGCGCGTTTACCGCCCATCGTACCAAATTTGCCGAGGCCGTCAGGCTGGCTGCACTCGGCTATCACTTTCGCAAACTCACGGAAGGGTACACCAAACCCTGAGGCGCATTTGTCTTGGGAGCATTGTCCTTTCCACGCCCTTTTGCGTGCCTGTCATTTCCATTCGCAAAGAGGCATGCTGCATCCGTTCAACGGCTGACCACGCGGTCGGCCAAGGAGTACAAGAACAATGGGATCACATATCATCGAAAATAATTTCCGCAAAGTGCTGGTGGCTTCGCAACGTGCCCGGCAACTTGAAAAAGGCGCGCGTCCGCTCGTGCAAGTGGCGAACACGAAGCTCACCTTCGTCGCGCTGCAAGAAGTCGAACAAGGGCTGATCGGCTATGAATTCGTACTGACCCCGGAGGAAATCGCCGCCCACCAAGCCGCCTAAACTACGTGCAGCAGCACGGGAGTTCGCCAACAAATGATCGTCACTCTCATTGACCTGGAAGAAGCGCTGACGCGGCTGACCGCCGGTGAGTCGCCCTATGAATTCATGACCGACGACCCGCAAATACGGCTGCTGGGCCCGGCCTGCAAATTCGGCGCGACGCTCTTGCAAAGTTATCGCAAAGAGGGCTTGTACGCCGAAAGTATCGAAGAGGCCCGTGAAATGGCCGGCGCAAAGCAGGCTAAGGTCACCGGCGTCTGGTTCGTCAAACGCGAGCCGCGCCCGGCAGAAACGGAGTGAACGACATGGAGAAAATACAGTCTGCCAGCCAAGAACCGTCAACCTCAGCCGCCCATTACCCGCCATTACCGGTAGATGAAAAACTCTCGCAGCGCGCGCAGAAACGCCTGGTTACGCAATCCGAACGCGATCAAGTGGCGGGGCTGCCGCCCCAACAAGCAGCGGGCAAGCAAATGGAAACTGAACGCTCAGTGGAGGGCCAATGAAGCTCTGCGACTTTTGCCTCCTGCAACAAGGAGTAGACAAGTGTTCCGCCGGACACACCATTCCCAAAAAAATGAAGTGCATCGGCTTTGCACCGGGGATTGAGCGCTTTTGCGCCACGCCCGCCGATTACACGGGCCGTGAACAACTCAAACAGATGGCCGTGTATTTCGGCCTGACCGGCAAAGAACTCAAACGCGTCATCGCCCTCAGCGACGGCGCCAGCCAATCAGCCGGTAACAAGACACAGTAAACGGCAAGCGCTGTATCCCAGCTTGGCGGCTTACGTTTCTCGTCCGCTAGTCCAACCAAGCGCACGACTTTCCACTGCGCCACTTTCCTGTTCAAATCCGCTGGCACTTCATGCATAATACGCGCGTCCCTGCATTTGAAACCGGCATCCCAAACTTAAATCGAAGTGACCTGGATTATGGTGTTAGGTGGAATTCAGCTTATGAACAACAGACCCACGTTTTCACACTCGCTTTTATCAACCTGTCTCGTCCTGCTGTTGGCGGCCAATGCCTTGGCCCAAGCCGGACGCTTTGCCCTGCAATTTGGCGCCTATCCGACGCGCACCGCAGCCGAGGAAAAGCTGCAGCAACTCAAAGCGCAAGGCCTGGACGTTTATCTGGTCAAAAGCAACGTGCCCGGCAAAGGCGTTTTTTACCGCGTGCGCACGGGCAATTTCGCCAGCCGCGCGGCCGCCGAACAGAAAGGCCAGCAACTCAAAGCGCAAGGCGCCGCCAGCGAGTATTTCATCGCCGACTACGAAAAGCCGACGGCTGAAGCGCCCGCGAATGTAGCCGGCAATACGCCCAAAACGACCGCCGCGCCGCCCATGACCAAGCCGGCACCTGCGGCTCCGGCGCCCGTCAATACTGCGCCTCTCGCGGTCAAGCCTAAAGAACCACCCAAGACGGCGACGTTGACGCCGTCTTCGACGACCACGTCGAAACCCGCGCCGAATGCCACGCCTGTCAATGCGCCGCCCACGACGCCACCGGCGACGACGGCCGCCAATCCCAATCCACCGGCGGCCAGCGCCACAGGAAATCCGGCTACTGCCAATGCCGGGTATGCGCGCTATCAGGATCAAGCCGCCGGGTATTCGTTTGAACATCCGCAATACTGGGTTGGCGGTTCGCTCAATTCCAACGAGATGCAGTCGCAGAAAGTTAGCGCCGGGGCGATGTTCAAATCGAACGAAGACGCGGCCTTTCTGAACGCGATCTGGAACAAGTTGGACAAGGCCAACAGCCCCGATCACGACAACGATATGATCGTGGACTTGATCCTCAAGAGCATGGGCTCCGGCAATGGCACGCAGAATATGCAAGCCGTCTCGCGCCGCGTCGTCACCGAGGGCCAACAGATCAAAACCTTCCTCGATCTGAAAGCGGCCTTCCAGGTGCCCAACCAACCGGCTCCGCTCGATTTCATCGGCAAAGGCGTGATCATCCGCGCCAACAGCGGCATCTTGCTGCTGGTCGCGTTCTATTCCAAAGACGCGCCGCAAACGGTGGCGCTGACCGCCGATCACATTGTGCAAACGGCGCGGACGCCGGAATAACAGTTGAATGAGCGGTAAGCGCAAACGCGGCAAGGCCTGTCAAAACTGGGCGTTGCCGCGTTTTTTTGTTGTCCTAGCCTGCGAATTGACAGCCTTTCAGCAATCACCTACCCTGCCTGTGTTTCCAACCATCACACTCAGAGCATCCCTGCGATGACCTGAGCCAACAAACTTCGTCCTATCATCAAACGGAGGCTACCAATCATGCCAAGCAAGAAAACCCCGCAAGCAAAGATCAGCGTCGTGCCGGTAAATGCCGCCAAAGTCTGCCGCCCGCTGCTGGTTGAATTTCGGATGAATGCGCCTGAGTCAGGCTATCGCATCAACGTTGTCGTTGAAAAAGCCTGCTCGCCCGCCAACGATCCAATCTGGAAATTGGTCTTCGATCTATTCAAGAAAATTGACAAGGATTTTGTCGAGATCGTGCACGTCTCGTTCACCGCGGGCGCGCCGCAAGAGCAGGCCGGCGTCGAAAAGATCGCGACTGATGGCGTCTCGAAAAAGACCGCGAAGGTGCTCAAGGACGAGGTCTTCCCAGTGGCCAAACAACTTGAGGGCCGCGCCCCGACTGAGGCGGAAAAAGTCACGCTCAAGGCTGGTATGGGCAAAGCCGCCGTCACGGCTGTTGACCTTTAAGACTCGCGCTTCTCTGTGAAGCACGACGCGTTCCGGCTGCAAACCCAGTCGCATTGAATGAGGCGTTTCCCCGCGTAGTAGCGAATTTATTCGCGCTGTCACGTAACGAATGAATTCGTTACTACAAGGGGGCCCCGCATTCGTTTGGCAAGGTTCTCTCCCTGTGCCGCCGCCGCCGTGCCGGCCTTTGCAACGCACACCTCTCCCGCCGGATCATCGCCATGAAACAAACACACTGTCCAACCTGGCTGACCGCATTGCTCAACCGCATCCCGCCAACAATCGCGCTCCTCTTGAGTGCACTGGCGCTGGCTGTCTCCGCGCCGGGGCAAACCGCGCAGCGGCAAACCAGCGAGTGCCGGGCCGATCTCGCCATAGATGGTTTTATCGTGCGGACGGTGAAAGTCGAGTGGCGCGGCGGTTGGCAACCAACATTGCCGCTGCCCATCGCGCCGGGCGACCGCTTCGATCATACCAAACTTAGCCCGGCCTTTGAGGCGGTGCGGAAAGCAATCAATGATGACCCTTTGCAAGCGGGCCTCGAATTGCACAGCCGCGGCTCATTCTCTTTCTTGAAAGTGGATGCTTGCGTCACGGTCGTGGCACCCGGGCAATGCAACGATCATCTGGCGTCGTTGGGGCAAACCGGCGCCGCGCCCAATTGCGTGGATGTCACGATCCGGCCCTTCGCGGTAAGGCTCGATCTGTTCCAAGCGGGCGGCAATCTGATCCCCGTGCCGCGCGCCAATCGGCCCACGGCCTATAACGCCGCGCCCAAACCGCTGCTGGCTTTCAACCCGACGTTCGGCGTCGAAAACGACCGCACCTTTGGCGTGACGCAAACGGGGCGCATTTCAACCGACCTGCTTAATTTGCCCGCGCTCTGGCAAGGCGCGCCGCTGCCCGCGCGCACCACCAAGTTGCAACTCGATCTGGGCGGACGCAAAGCGCTGAATGAGCCGTTCTATCAAGCCAATTCACGCTTGGCCTTGGCCCGGCGCGCCACCGGCCAACCAGTCGAAGAACTGGCGCTGGAAGCCAGCTTCGACAGCCAACAAGACCCGCTTGCCGCAGGCAAACATTTCAACAACCTGGCGCGTGTGGGCGGCAATGTGCAGTTCCGCCCGCGTGTCGCCGGCTTGAACGGAATCAACCTGAGCGGTCAATATCGCTGGGCCGCCCATCGTTTTTATAACAACGGCGATATGCGCCCCGAGCTGACAACCGAGCAGGCCTTTGAAGGCCGCGCCCTCATTGATGCCCGCCTGCCCGCGCGGGCCGGTAACGGTGCTGTGCGCGCCGGTGTCTGGTTTGACGCCAGCGTGCCAACCGCGCAGGCGTTCAAGTCCTATCAGCGTTTGGCCGTGCTCGCCGGATACCAAACCGAGTTGGGCAAAAACGAGCAGACCGTCGGCTTGGAAATTCTGGCCGGAGGCGGACGCACCTGGGGCACGCCGCCGCAATATGCGCGCTTTTACGGCGGCAATCTGCTCAGCAATTTCATGTACGATGCGGCCAGCGCGCCCTCGCTGCGCGCCTTTCCGGCTGGGCCGTTGCTGCGCAGCTTCGGTTACGCCCAAGCAGGCGCGGGCAGCATGAGCAGCAAGCGCATGACAAACGGCGGCACTTCGTACTGGCACCTGAATCTCAACGCCAGCCTGCCGATCCCGCGCTTCTCCTGTCCGCTCATTCCGCCGTTGCCCTTTAACGACGACACCTCAACGGCGGCCGGCGCAGCGAACCTCTGCCACATCAAGCGGCCAACCAACGGCGGCAAAACTCTTAAAGATGTATTGAAGGGTCTGGTGAATTCCGGTGAAAATCTGTTGGCCGGACAAATCGCCGAAGAATTGACTGGCCAAGGTATGCAAGACGCGCAAGCCGAACCCGAAGCTGACAAACGGGCCGCGCGCGTCTTCAACGAGATACGCCCCGCCATGCAATTCATCGTCGAGAAGGCCAACCTATACGCAGTCAAGCCGCTGCTGATGTTTGACCTCGCGCGCCTCAATGCGCCCGGAACGCTCGGCATATTTGATAACCGCACCCGTGTAGCCTTCGGTGGTGGTTTGCAAATCACACTGGTCATCGCCAAATTCGAGTTCGGCTACATACGCACAGTGCAGGGCGCGGCCAATGATCCGCGCGGTAATTTCGTAACGCGCATCTACTTTCAAAATCTCTTCTGATCCCGTGTAGCGCAGGGGGCGGTTGCCATGCGGTTCGTGGAGGGAATTTGGCACGTTGGTGTGCGCTGCGGCCGTGGCCGGTTGCGCAAGTAAGTCGCAGTGGTATGATTTGCCCGCAACATTGAGGAGGTAACTATGTCGAATCAAAATGGACACGTGAATGCCAAACCGCGCCGGCCGCGCCAACGCGGGAACGGCGCTTATACGCCTGAAGATGCGCAAAAATATCAAGCGTACATCCAGCAACTACGTGCCTGGCTTAACGCGCTCAGCGATGAGGAGCACGACCGGGCATTGAAGAGGCTGACTAGCGCGGACTTGGATCACGTCACTATGCTGGATACATACGAGAGCTATCAGAAAGGCGGGCCGCTGCGTGAATTACTCGAAGGAACGTGCTTCGAAGGTACTCTTTGACACCCAGGTTTTCATCACCTATCGCCCCATCATCAAAAGCCAGAAGATTGAGCCGGGCTGGCATTCGGTGGTTGTTTGGCAAGAGCGGATGGTCGGCCTCAGCGGCGGCAAAGAATTGCGGCGGGCAGAATCCATCTGCAAAGAACTTGAACAGGAAGGCCGCCTGCTCATTCCCGACCGCGAGGCGTGGCTGATGGCTGGGCGCATTCTCAACCATTACCTGAGCGATCAGAGCCGCCAAAATCCAACCCGCGCGCGTCCGGCGCTCAGTCACGCCGAAAAACAGAACCTCATCCGCGACGTGTTGATTGCCGTCTCCGCCAAAAAAGCCGGTGTCACCGTGGTTTCAGATAACAAAGACTTCCCCACGCTTCAGCGTTACTACGATTTCAAATGGAGCAGCGGGCGCGCATACTTCGCCGCCTGAGGCCAAGTTACTTCCGCGCCACCTTCATCCCACTGCCGCGCTCATACAAGCCCGGCAAGGTCACCGGCAGCTTCCCATTGATTTCAATTTCGCCCAACACAGCTTTGGCCGCCGCGCGCTGGCTGACGGGGAACGGACTCCAGGCTAGCAGGTACGAGGGCGAATCGGGCAGCGCGTTCAGCAAATATGGATTGCCGAAGGAAATTGTCACGAGCGGCAGGCGCGTGGTCATGTGGCGTTTGATCAATTCGTCGGCTAGGCGTTTGCCAGCGGGCGGCAGCGCGACCGAACCCTTGCCGCTGCGGGCGCGGACGGCGATGGTGAAGAGCACCGCGTCGTAAGTGCGCGCGTCCAGTTTCGCCAACACAGCGGCGAGTTGCGCATCGGTGGCGTTGCGGTTGAGCAGATGGCTTTCAACGACGGGCACGCGGGCGCGCAGTTCATCCGCGAACGGTTTGGTGATGAGCGGATCGTCTTCGTCGGTGAAGGTCAAGTGGAAGAGCCGGCCCTTGCGTTCGGACTCGTTGCCTTGATTAGCGGGGCTGCCCTGTTGCGGGGATTGGCTGAAATCGAGCGGGAGCAGTTTTTGATAATCGCGCACCAGCGTGAGCGAACGTTCAGCGATTTGCCGGGCGATGTCATTGAATTCGGCAGCGGCGACCAAGCGGTCAACTTCGTTGAGATCAACCGTCCGGCGCGCGTTCAGACCCAACGCAGCTTTGGCTCTGAGAATCCGTTCGACCGAAGCGTTGAGGCGCGCTTCGGTGATTGCGCCGCTGGCGACGGCCTGTTTGACGCCGAGGATGGCGGCATCAATGTCTGGCGCTTTGATAATCATATCGGCGCCCGCTTTGATGGCGCGCACAGACGATTCGGCGGGCGTGTAGCGCGCGGCCAACGCGGCCATGTTCATGGCATCGGTCACGACGATGCCGTTGAATTTGAGTTCTTCGCGCAAAATGCCGGTGAGTACTTTGGGCGATAAAGTACCTGGTAAGGTCACGCGCGCGGCCTGCTCTTCGGTTTGCGAAACGAATTCGGCGGACGCGGCTTCGCGTTCATTCAAGACGCGCACGGGCGCGGCGAGTTCGCTTTCGATCTGCGGCAGCGCAATGTGGGCGGACATAATCGAAGCCACACGGGCGTCAATCGCGGCGCGGAAGGGGACGAGTTCGAGCTTTTCCAAACGTTCGCGGCTCACATCCACCACGGGCAAGCCGATGTGCGAATCGGTCGCGGTGTCGCCGTGGCCGGGGAAATGTTTGGCGCAGGTGAGCGCGCCCGCCGCTTGCGCGCCTTCGATAAAGGCTTTGGCAAAGGCTGAGACTTGCGAGGGGTCTTCGCCATACGAACGCACGTTGATGACGGGGTTGTCGGGGTTGTTATTCACATCCACCGCCGGCGCGTAAAGCCAATTGATACCCATGGCGCGGGCCTGTTTGGCGGTGGCCGCGCCGTGCAGCCGCGCCCAGTTGGTGTCGCCGGTCGCCGCGACGGCCATATTCGGCGCCCACCAAGGCGTGTCGTCGAAACGCATCCCCGGCCCCATTTCCAAATCAGACGAGATCAGCAGCGGCGTTTGCGCCAGTTCCTGCCAGCGGTTGTTGAGCACGGCGGTGGGCCAGACCTGACTGCGGAAGACGAGGATGCCGCCGACTTTGTTGTCCACAACGTGGTGTTGCAGTTGTTTGTACGCTTCGTTGTCGCGGTTCCAGAAGCCGGTGTAATAGGCGTCGGCCAAAAACATCTGCCCGACCTTTTCGTCGAGCGTCATTTTTTTGAGCGTGTCGCGCACCCATTTTTCTTCTTGCTTGGAAAGCTTGCGATCAACGGGTTGAGAGCGCGTTTGCGTCGCGGCAATGGGGGCTAGCGCCAACGCCAAGCCAAAGAAGAGTGCGAGTGCTTTCAGTTTTACCATCATAGGTTTTCTTGTTCGAACGACTTGCAACAATTTGCCGGCTTAGGATCAGCGTGAAATTAAGCTTGCCAATTGAACCTTGCCCCCTGATTCCGGGCTCCTGCTGCCTGTACCCTGACCAGTGAAAAGCCGCCGCATTTTCTCGGCCAGGAGTCAGGAACCGGGATTCAGGAATCAATAAACTGGCACGGCTATTTCCAAGCCATTCATTAGGCGAGTGGATACAGCATCAACGCTGACTCTGCCACTCCTTCCGCAATCCGGCCCTGCGCCGCAAAGACTCTGGTCGAACGCCGCCAGTTTGGCAAGACGCGGCCAGCGGCATCGGTCACGGCCCAGGGCTCCATGATCGCGCGGCGTTCAGCTTCCGAGTTGAAGTCGGCATCGGTCAAGGGCACGCTGGTGGCCTCTGGCGGCGCGACATCGGTGCCGGGCAGATAGGTACGGTCAGGATGCGGGGCGCGGTTGACGACCGAGAATTGATGTAGCAGGTCAACGATCACCGATTCCCAATGACCGCCGGCGAGCAAGCGCGGCAGGTCGTCGGCCAGTTTGCGCAGCTTGGCCCACGGCGTGAACGTGGCATCGAGCACCCAACGATAGGCCGCAATGAATTCATCCACCGGCAGCCGCCGCGGCTTGACCACGAGCGTGTAACCGGTGAAGTCGCGCAACAGGGCGTTGGGCAGAAAGGCCGGTTCGTCTTGCGCGGCGAGCCGGTGAAAGTAGGGCGTGCCGGGGATCGGGCATTCAAAACAAATGAAGCTCGGAATGTGCAGCCCACTCGCGCGCAACCGCGCCGGAATCGTTTCGATGTAACGCGAATCGTCAAGCTGCGGGCTGAGCAGCAAGCCCGACAAAATCAGTATGCCGGCGCGGCGGCATTGATCCAGCACGCGCTTGGTCTGTTCCAGCACGTTTTGTTGTTTGTGCATGTCGGTGAGCACTTCGGGATTGAAGCTCTCCAGCCCCACGAAAAGAAAGCGGCAACCGGCGCGTTCGAGCGCCCGCACCAGCGCCGGATCGCTGACGACGTTGAAGGTGACCGCCCCGCCCCAGCGGATTTTGAGCGGGATGAGCGCCTCGCATAGTTTGTAAAGCTGCGCCGGATTACCGCCGATGTTGTTGTCCACGAAAGCGACGCCGTAACGCTGCCATTCGGAGACCAGCCCACGCAACATCGCCTGCCCCGCGCGTATGTCGCGCACCACCAATTCGGGCGGCCGCAGGTGAAAGCGCGTGCCGATGCCGGTCAACGCGCAAAACTCACAGGTGAACGGACAGCCGCGCGTAGCCTCGACCGAGAGCGGCAAAATCTGTTTGCCGGCCAGCAGATCGAAACGCGGCGTCGGCACCAAGGCGGCGTCGTAAGCCTGCGAAACGTAGCGCGGTTGCAACTCGCCCCGACAAAAATCCTGATAAAGGCGCGGCACGCTGCCTTCGGCATCGCCAATCACCAGGGCGTCGAAGTAAGGCTGGCAGAGTTCGGGGTAGGTGCTGGCCATAATGCCGCCGAAGACGGTCTTGGCGCCGCGCCGCCGCCAATAATGCGAAACCTGGCGCGCGCGATCAAAATCCGAATGCGCGCACGTAATGAAGAGCAGATCGTAATTCCGCTGCCAGTCCGGCTCTTCACTGGTGTCGTTGACGACTTCGACCTCGGTCTCGGGCGGCAACAAGGCGGCAATCAGCGGCCCGATCTGCGGCTGTTGCACGCCGCGATGGTGCGCGCCTTTGCGGTTGTAATCCATGTAAACAAAGATGACTCCGACTCTCATTGGCAGATTCCTCCTGCGGCCATTTCCTGCTGTTGGTGATTTGCTGATACTGCGGCGAATGTTTGCGTGCGGTTGAAGCTAAAGACGAGTACTGCGAAATCGGCGGGGAATCTATAACAGGCGGTAACGGCAGTCAAACTTGCCAATAGCGGCAGGCGCCCGTCACGTTTTGCATGAGGGCGCTTCAGAAACAACGGACGGCGCGGCCAGGGTAGCGCAAACTGTCTAGTTTGCGTGGCTTCGGGAACTCCAACCACGGCGCAACTGCTACTCGCTGGCTCGACTGCTGAAGCCGCGCAAACTAGACAGTTTGCGCTACCCTGGCCGTGCCGTCCGTTTCCCTCCTGCGCAAATCTTTGACGGTCACCCAATGACGGCGGGCGAAAATGGCGTGATTGTCAGAGGTGTGCTAGATTCCCGCCAGAAATACCGCAATCCATTATTGCAACGGCAAGCCTGCGGGCAAGCAGAGCGCGTGCTGACGCGTTTGCCTCAGCGCGGCGCGCCGCTTCACCGCATCCCCTATGACCCCCGAACGCTGGCAACAGATTGAACAGCTTTATCACGCGGCGCTGGAACACGCGACGGCGGAGCGCGCGGCGTTTCTGGCCTCGGCCTGCGCAACGGATGAAGCGTTGCGGCAGGAGGTCGAAGTGTTGCTGGCGGCGGACGCGGAGGCGAGCGGCTTTCTGACGCTGCCCGCCTTGCAACGCGAGGCGCAAAAAATGGCGGACGAAAAGCCGCACGGTTTAGTGATTGGGCAACAACTCGGCCATTACAAAATCCTCGCGCCGATTGGGGCCGGTGGGATGGGTGAAGTCTATCTGGCGCGCGACGCCAGACTCGAACGGCAGGTCGCCATCAAAGTGCTGCCGGCACAATTCACGCGGGACGCCGAGCGTTTGCAACGCTTCGTGCGTGAGGCCCAGGCCGCTTCGGCGCTCAATCATCCGAACATCATCACCATTCACGAGATCGGCACGGCGGCGGGCGCGCTGCAATTTATCGTCACCGAATTCATTGACGGCCAGACCTTGCGCCAGCGGCTGGGCGGCGCAAAACTGCCGCCGATGGAAGCGCTCGACCTCGCCGTGCAAATGGCCGGCGCGCTCAAGGCCGCGCACGCCTGCGGGATCGTCCATCGCGACATCAAACCGGAAAACGTGATGGTGCGGCCCGATGGGCTGGTCAAGGTGCTCGACTTCGGCCTCGCCAAACTGACGGAACGCCGGCCCACGGCCCACTCCGCAGACGTTGACACGCAAGCGCCCACCGAATTCCTGGCGCGCACCGAGCCGGGGACGGTGATGGGCACGCCGGCTTATATGTCGCCGGAACAAGCGCGCGGTTTGGAAGTGGACGCGCGCACCGATATTTTCAGCCTGGGCACCATGCTCTACGAGATGCTGGCCGGCTGCCGCCCGTTCACGGGCGCAACGCTGAGCGACTTGTTGGTGGCGCTGCTGGATCGTGAGCCGCCGCCGCTGACTCAACTGGCCCCGGACGTCCCCGCGCCGCTGGCCGAGAGCGTCGCCAAGGCGCTGGTGAAAGACCGCGCCGCACGTTATCAAACGATGGCGGAGTTCCTGCTCGAACTCGAACGCCACAAACTGCGGCTGGGCTTCGAGGCTGAGTTGGCGCGCAGCGGCAGCAGCGCGTCCGGCCCGCCGTCAACACGGCGCAGCGCGGCCCCGGCGGCACGGCGCGCGCGCAAAACAATTGACGCGCTGGCCGTGCTGCCGCTGATCAATGTCAGCGCCGACCCTGAGGCGGAATACCTCAGCGACGGCCTTACCGAAAGTCTGATCAACAACCTCTCGCGCCTGCCCCGGCTGCGCGTGATGGCGCGCGCGACGATTTTTCGTTACAAGGGGCGCGGCGAGCTTGACCCGCGCACGGTCGGCAGCGAGTTGGACGTGCGCGCGGTGCTGACGGGGCGCGTGTTGCACCGGGGCGACCAGCTCATAATCAAGGTGGAGTTGGTCAGCACTGACGATGGCGCGCAACTGTGGGGCGAACAGTATCAGCGCCCGTTCAGCGACATCTTCACGCTCGAAGACGAGATGGCCCGCGAAATCTCCGCCAACCTGCGGCCCCGGCTGAGCGGCGCGCAAAAGAAACGCCTGGCGAAACCGGCAGCCACCAATGCGGCCGCTTATCAGCTTTACTTGCAGGGCCGCCACCACCTGAACAAATGGACGGCGGAAGGTTTCCAGAAAGCCCTTGAATACTTGCAACAAGCGGTGGCCGCCGATCCGCAGTTTGCGCTGGCCCACGCCGGTTTGTCCGACGCGCTCAGCGACCTCTGTACGCGCGGCCACGTCGCGGCTCACGAGTACTTCCCCAAAGCCAAGGCCGCAGCCTTGCGGGCGGTAGCCCTGGACAACACACTGGCCGAGGCGCACTGCGCGCTGGCCAAGGCGCTGCACTATTACGATTGGAATTGGCCCGCCGCCGAACGCGAATACAAACTGGCGCTCAAGCTCAACCCCAACCACACGCTCATCCTGATCCAGTATTCGATGTTCCTGGTCGGCCAGGAACGCTTTGCCGAAGCCCTGCGGACGGCGAACCGGGCGCAGGAACTCGATCCGCTCTCGTCTTATGTCAGTCTGGTGCGCGGCTGGCTGCTCTGGTTATCGCAGCAGGACGAGTTGTGCATCCAACAGGGCCAGAAGCTGGTGGAATTGGAGCCGGGCTTTTATGGCGGCCACTGGCTCATCGCCGTGACCTATTTCCAACAGGGCCGCTATGCCGAGGCGCTGCCCGCCTACCAGCAAGCGAATAGCCTGGGCAACACGCCGCAACTCAAGGTCGGCCTCGCCCGCGTCTCAGCCGCGCTGGGCCAGCCGGAACAGGCCCAACAAGTGATCGCCGAACTCCAGCGCCAGCCCCACGTGCCTTCTTACTACCTGGCCGAAATCCATGCGGAGATGAACGACCTGGAGCAAGCCTTCGCCTGGCTGGAACGCGCTTATGAGGAGCGCGACAGTCACCTGGTCAACCTCAAGCTGGATCGCTGCTTCGACAAGCTGCGCGGCGACCAGCGTTATGCGAGTCTGGTGCGGCGCATCGGACTGCCCGCGTGAAAAGCGCGGCTGGCGGCACTGGGGCAAGTCAAGCACGGGATTGGGCCTGACTGCGAAAGCCGAGGATGCCGCCGACTTTGTTGTCAACGATGTGGTGTTGCAGAATGCCTGTCGCATTGCCTGCCCCCAGGCTCTTCACTTATCATCCGCGCGGCAAACCGTCAGTTCATCACGAGGAAATCAATATGGAAATCACCATCTCTTTACGGCCCGAATTGCTGCCGCTGATCGAAGCCGAAGCGCGCCGCAGCGGCCAGGCCATCGCTGAATTTTTGGCTAAGCTTGTTGAAGACGCCGTCGCGGAACCTTACGACGAAGAATTGGAAAGGCTCTTGCAGGAAGGACTCGACAGCGGTGAGCCAGTCGAAGTAACGCCGGAATTCTGGCGGCAATTGCGCGCGGACTTGACCGCCAAGTATGAAACCGCCCAGGAGAGCCGATGAGCCGAGTCTTGCGCGTGTTGCCAGCCGCGCGTACAGACATCCTGACTTGTTTTGAATACCTGCGCGTCCACGGTGACATGTCGCGCGCCTGGCATTTTGTGGACTGTTTGGATGAGAGCTTTCAGCGTCTTCAACAAATGCCCTTCATCGGCCCGGCGCGGAAGTTTCAGCAATCGCGCCTGCGCAATTTGCGGCAATGGCCGGTCAAAGAGTTTGAAGACTACTTGATCTTCTACCGCGTCACGCACAAACGCATTGACATCACCCGCATTCTCCACGGACGCCGCGATCTCGAAGCCCTCTTTGCCGGGCGCAATTAGTCCGCCAATTCTGGCGCCGTTTCAGAACGCGCCCCCACTGCCAAACTCGTCACCCAGCCCACCACCAAACACACCAACGTCCCGATCAACACATACCACGTCCACGCAATCGTCGTGTAAAACTTGACCGCCGTCATCGTCGCCAGCGACGCCAGCATGCCCGCGATCACGCCGCGCTGGTTGGCGCGTTTCGTCAGCACGCCCAACAGGAACGCGCCCAGCATCGTGCCGTAAACCAGCGAGGCCAGCGTCAACCCGACGGTAAACACCGAACCCCAGTTGCGCGAGATGATAGCGATCAAAATCAGCAACACGCCCCAAGCCGCCGTCAGCCAGCGCGAGAGTTTCAGCAAACTGGCATCATCGGCGTGCGGCCGCACCAGCGGTTTATAAAAGTCGAGCACCGTCGTCGAGGCCAGCGAATTGAGCGAGCCGCTCAGGTTTGACATCGCCGCCGCAAAAATTGCCGCAATGACCAAACCAGAAATGCCGTGCGGCAGGCGTTGCACGATGAAGTTCGGAAAGACTTCGTCATTGCTCGCCAGCGGCACCGCCAGCGGGAAGGCTTTGTAATACGCAAACAGCATCACGCCGATCAGCAGGAAGAGCGCGAACTGGAAAAACACAAAGAAACCGCTGAAGATCAGCGCCTTCTGGCTGTCGCGCATATCGCGGCAGGTGAAGAGCCGCTGCACCAGCAATTGATCGGTGCCGTGCGAAGCCATCGTCAAAAACGTGCCGCCCAGCAAGCCCGCCCAAAACGTGAACGGCAAACTGAAATCCCAACTGAACGAAACGATCTGGAATTTGCCCGCCGCCGTTGCCTGCGCCGCAATCGCGGGCCAGCCGCCCGGCACCAGTTTGATCAGCATATACGCCGCCAGCAGCGAGCCGCCGACGTAGATAATCAGTTGCACCAAGTCAGTCCAGATCACCGCCGCGATGCCGCCTTCAAAGGTGTAAACCAGCGTCAGCAAGCCGACGATGATGATTGACCACAACCACAGATTCGGCTGATTGGGGAAGCTCGATTTCAACACCGCGCTCAGCACGATGGAGGCCGCATAAATCCGCACGCCCTCGGCCAGCGCCCGCATAATCAAAAACAGCGAGGCCGCAAAATTTTTCGTCCCCACGCCGAAGCGCTGTTTGAGCAATTCATAAGCCGTCAGCAATTCGCCCTGAAAATAGGCCGGGATGAAGAGCAAGCTGATGATGATGCGCGCGATGATGTAGCCGACGACGACTTGCAGATAGGTCAGATTGCCGCCCTGTTCGGGATGTTTATACGTCGCGTAGGCAATCGCGGGCACGCCCACCAGCGTCAGCGTGCTGGTTTCGGTGGCGACAATCGAAAGGCTGATGACCAGCCAATGAATATTTTTGGCGCCGACGAAATAATCCTTGACGGTTTTTTGCGTGCGCCGGAAGAGCGTGCCGAAGACCGTGATGCCGACTAGGTAAAGCAGCAAGACGCTGTAATCAAGGGCAGAGAATCCCATCGCAATTTCTCCTGGTGGTAAAGCTGTTGCTCGATTTTGTGCGGGTGTCGCACCGGTGTCTGATCTCTTTTACAGGCAAGGCGGGAAAAGGGGAAGGGCGCAGCGTGTCAGTAGCCCGACCGTGAGAGAGGGCAAGTGTCACATACAACCCATTGGCTTAATTTGACGACTGCCCTACCTCACAGTCGGGCTACT
Organism: Acidobacteriota bacterium; assembly: GCA_043740245.1. Classification (GTDB taxonomy): domain Bacteria; phylum Acidobacteriota; class Blastocatellia; order RBC074; family RBC074; genus JACPYM01. The sequence continues at coordinate 23,489 of JAYUCP010000657.1, forward strand.
GACACGCTGCCAAAAATGAATGAGCCTGCCAAATGACATTGCATTGGCAGGCTCGGTTTACTTCAGCAAAGCTGCGTCAGGAGACGCAGTAAAGACGTTTTTCAACGCCTGAGTTGGATATTCAATTGTTCTTCTTGTTCGATGCAGCGCCTCCTTTGCCGGGGCTGGTCACTTGCCAGCGTCGTTGATAGGTTGCGCGGCCCTTTTCGGTCGCCGCGAACCACCGGATCAAGACTGCTACTGTGAAGTAACACAGGCACCATACGCCCGTTATCCAAAGCGGTCAAGACTCTGAACGGCCAAGCGCAGTATTTAATTTTCAAGCTTGGCGGCGCGCGCGAAAGTACCAATACAACGGCAGCCCCAGCGCCATCAGCACCAAGCCCACCACCGATTCGACCGGCTTCGTAAACAGCGTGTTGACGATCAGCCAGAGCGCCACCAACACAAATACCAACGGCACGATTGGATAGCCGAACGTCTTGTAAGGCCGCTCCAACTCCGGCATCTTGCGCCGCAAGACAAACACCGCCGATGTGACCAAGCCATAAAAAATCCACGAGGCAAACAGCAGACAATCGGTCAACTGATCAAACGTTCCCGACAGCGCCAGCACGCACGACCAAATCGCTTGCACGATCAAGCCGAACACCGGCACGCGCGTCCCTGAACTCAGCGCGCCCATCTTCTCGAAAAACATCCCATCGCGCGCCATCGCGTACGGCACGCGCGCGTTCGACAGGATCGAGCCATTCAGCGCGCCAAAGGCTGAGACGACAAAGACAATCGAAACGAAGCGTCCGCCGAAATCGCCCAGAAAGGTCTGTGCCGCTTTTGACGCGGCGGGCAGCGCCTCGCGGTACTGCGTCGAATTCGCCGTCACGACTTCCTGAAACGGCAGCGCGTAAAAATACGAGAGGTTCAACAAACAATAGATCGCCATCACGATCACCATCCCGGCGATCAACGCCAGCGGGATGTTGCGGCCCGGCTGCTGCACTTCGCCCGCCGCCATCGGCATGTTGTTCCAGCCGTCATAGCCCCACAGCGCCGCCAGCATCGCCGTGCCGAAGAGCGCAAACCCGCTCCATTGCGGCGCGCCCGCCGGTGTCGCCAGATGCGCCCACGACGCCGTGTGCGACGCAAAAAACACGCCGAAGATCACAAAGGCAATGCCCGCGATTTTCAGCACGGTCAGCAACGCCTGCACCTTGCCGCCAAAGGCTACGGTCAGACAGTTGATCGCCGTCAGGAACAGTATCACCGCAACCGCGACGACCTCTTTCGCGCCGAAATGCCAATTGATCGTCTGCCCCAGGAAGCTGAAATCGCGGTGCGCCCACACGGCATCCAGCGGCACAAAGCGCGACAGAAAAATCGCAAACCCCGCGCCCAGCGCCGCAATCGAAGCGCTGCCCGCCACGATAAACCGTTGCCAGCCGAACAAAAACGCCGAGGCTTCGCCATACGAATGCCGCAGGTAAACGTATTCGCCCCCCGCGTGCGGCAACATCGCGCCGAGTTCGGCGTAGGTCAGCGCCCCCGCCAGCGACAACAACCCGGCGGCCACCCACGCGGCCAACACGAGCCCAGGCGAGCCTACGCCCTGCGCCATCGGGGCCGCTTTCAGAAAGACACCCGTGCCGATGACAGTGCCGATGACGAGCGCGGTGGTGCCGGTGAGGGTGAGACCGCGGAGGAGTTGCGATTTTTCTTCAGCCATTGAGAGTCCTTGAGGTGATCGGATAAGGCATTGCTTACAGCTTGGATTTGTTGGTGTCGTAATCGTCGTAAAGCTTCATCTCTTCGCTTTCCCAGTCTTCCGCAAACGTCTGCATCCGCGCGCGCATTTCAGCGGCCTCTTCCCTGCCAATGCCATACGCCGCCAAATCAATCTCGCCTGGGCCGTGAAAGGTAACGATCACGCGCGTATTTTCGGTGACTTGCTGCGGCAGTTCGGCCAATTCAACGCTGCCGTTGCGATAAATGCCTTCAACAGTAGTCAGCATAAAGAATCCACCTCACGATTCAGACGGTTCAACCAACCTCAGTCCCAAACCACATTGACCAAGCCAGATGCGCGAATCACAGAATCGCGTGTAATCAACGGCAATCCCCGCTGCACAGCTTCGATCACAATCAACCGATCAAAAATATCCGGCAATGCCGTCAGGGTACGGCTGGCAAGCGCCGTCGTATGCAACAACGGCAGCAACTCGTGCAACGGACTGAGTTCCAGCAAGCTGATCTCGTCGAGCAAATCCTGCATCGTCGTATTCGGGATGCGGCCTTTCTCGATGACCATCACCATTTCTGAAACAACGATGGCTGGTACGTACAGCTTGGCCTGACCGCGATCCACTGCGCGGAACGCGGCAAACGCGGCGCGGCCCAGCAGCTTCGGCGTAAACAGATTCCACAAGAGCGGATGGGTGTCGGTGACGTACTCAGTCATGGCTGTGGCTCCACGGGATAAAACTCATCCCACTCTTCTTCCCACAACCGATTTCGTTCTTCGCGCAGTTCTTTCAACGCCACGCCAACCGGGTCATAGTTCTCCGGCCAATCTTCCAACGCAGCCGCGCGCGCGCCGCAAAACCGGATCACACGCCGCCCATCCGGTAAAACGTCTACACGATGGGCCAAGTGCGCAGGCACTGCCGATGCATCAACGCTCGGCGCGGCGTGTTCCACTTCTTGCCAATTCAACTGGTAGCGTTGGTGTTCTTTGAGTCCCGCCGCCAGCAGCGGCTTCAATACACCGTCTTCAAACACAGCTTCTGTCACAGGCATAAACAACTCCTTTCAATGTTTGCCCGCCAGTTTCCCCCCAAACTTCTCTTCAAACAACCCCGTCCGCTCTTTCGCTTCCACCTTCACGCCGCCCTCATCAGTAAAGCTCAAGCGCAACCGGTAGCTATTCGTACTCGACACTTCGTCATATTCCAACACGAAGGTTTGCCCGTCTTCCCACTGCCCGCTCACGGCGACCGGCGCGCCGAGCATGCCGTTGGGTGAAAAGAGCGGCACGCCATTCCGCCCGACGGCGCGCGTTTCTGTCAGCGTCGCCTGGCCGCGCGCTTTGGCTGACAGTCCCCATTGCGCCTGTTTCAACGCATAACCGAATTGCAGCTTCACTGTCGTGGCGGCATCGTTCAGCGTCAACGTACGCAAGCCCAGCCAGTTCGGTTCAAATTCGTAGGTCTGGCCCGAAATCGCCAACTCGCGCGAAGAGGCCAGCAACTGCTTCTCTGCATGCGGCTGGCGCGCGGCGTTCAGCGCCATTTGCAATTGCGCCACGCCTGCCGCATTCGCTGGCAACGCCGCCTCGCTCTTGAACGCGGGCAGCAACAGCTTCATCGCTTCGGCGGTGCTGAAGCCGCCACCGTTGAAAACGATCACCGTGTTCTTGGATGGCAAGACGCTGAGTTGCTGGCCGCCACGTCCGCTGGCTTCAAAGGCCACCGCGTTGCCGGGCGGCGGCACGCGCCAACCGTAGCCGTAATCGCTCGTGCCCGCGCCGCCCGTTTTGATGTGCGAACTCGTCGCGGCTTTGATCCATTCGGTGGGCACGATTTGTTGATTGCCCCATTTGCCTTGATTCAAAAAGAGTAAGCCGAGCTTTGCCAGATCGCGCGGCAACAGATGCAGATTGCCGAAGCCGTGATTGACGCCCTGCGGGTCTCGCGGCCAGTTCACGGTGCGGATGCCGAGCGGGCCGAAGAGATATTTCTGCGCGAAGGCTGCGGTCTTCATCCCCGTCGCTTGCGTGAGAATCGCCGAGAGCAGATGCATGCCGCCGCTGCAATAACCATACGTCGCGCCCGGTTCGGCGACGACGGGCAGATCGAGCATGTATTGCACGTCATCCGGCGCGCTGAGCATGCCCCACAACGCCGGTTCGCCGCGCCCCGCGCAATCCAGGCCCGACGACATGGTCAACAAATGCTCAATGGTGATGCGCTCTTTGCGCGCGTCAGGGTTGGCAAACTTGCGGCCTTTGAAAAAGCTGAGCATCGGCTCTTGCACTGATTTGATTTTGCCTTGCGCGACGGCCAACCCGACCAGCGTCGCGGTCAGGCTCTTTGTCACAGAGGCCAGGTCGTGCGGCTGTTTGCCGTCGTAGGGGAAGAAGTATGCCTCGGCGATCAGGTAGCCGTTGCGCACGACGAGCAGGCTGTGAATGTTCAAGCGCGGCGGGCACACTTGTTCGATGGCGGCGGCGAGTTGGGCGGAATCTACACCTTGTGATTCGGGCGTGGCGGTGGGCCAGCCGGTGGTCGGCGCTTTATGTTGCGCAAGGACGGGCAGCACTGCCAGCACAAGCGTGAGATAAACACGAAGAAGTTTGGTCACGGGTATTCCTCGGGGTTTTGGTATCGGCAAGAAAGCGCAAGCAATCACGCCGTCAGCATCACGCCCTGCAACGCTTCCAGCCGGTTGTGCGCCTTGCGAATTTGCCGATCCACCTGGGCCAGCAAATCCATGAACAAGTCCACGCCCAGCGCGTCGGCGTTCTCGACGCGCAGTTTCAGGCGATAAAGCTCCGATGAAGTGATCGCGGCGATTTCCATCTCCAGCTTCGACACTTGTTCTTTGGTTTCGGCTACGCGCCGCGTCAGCCAGATCAACTCGGGCGAAGCGGTGGCGTGCGCTTCGACGGCCTGGCCCGCTTCCAAAATGGCTTCCAGCGTCTCGTGCGCGCCCGCTTCGTAAGCGCGATTGGCCTCGATCATCAGTTGATGGCAATGCACGCGGGCCGAATCGTCGTCGGCCAAGTCAGGATGAAACTTGCGCGCGACTTCGCGGTAAAGCTTTTTCAGCTTGTCGGCGTGAAAGCGGTTCTGGCCGCAACCGACTTCGTCATCAGCCAGCGATGCGCCGTCCAACAGATCATCATCCGGCAACAGTCCTTGCAGCTTGGCGATCTCGGTTTCGATCTCGGCGAGTTCGTCATAACGCGCGCCGATGATTTGCAGATAGCGCGTCTCGAACAGCCGCATCTGGCTTTGCAGCGTTGCCAGTTGCGGCTCGGCGGCGGCCAGCCGCGCTGCCAGTTCTTTCAACTCGGCGCGTTTGCGCGCAAGCTCGCGCTGGTCGGAATCATTGCTCAAGATCAATTCAGCCATGCGTAACACTCAAGCAAACGCAAAAACATTCGGACGGGATGAATAGGATTGTCGCAGCGGCGCGCTCATTGTTGCACCACCTGCACACCCGCTGGCGCTTTGAAGGCAAACTGCGTTTCGCTGACCGGAGCATTTTCGCGCACGTTGCTGAACAGAAAATCCGAACGCGCGTTGTTGCGGTCAAGCAAGACCAGCCGCGCCAATTGCCAACTGCCGGGCTCGACTTCGAGCAGCAATTCACGGAAGTCCTGCGTGCGTTTGGGTACCAGCCGCAAGACGCGATTGCCGGCTTTGGTGGGCGCTTCGCTGGCGAATTCGATGCGCTGAAAATCGCGCCGCAGTTTGCCGCTCCCGAGCAGGAAGGCGAAGGGCGCACGCAGATCGTCCGTGTCGCGCACCGAACTGCGTGTCGCCAGCTTGTCGGCTTCGACGTATTCGTAGAGCCATTTGCCATCGCTGATGAATTGCTTGCGCTCCGGCGTGGTGTAATCCCAACGCATGCGGCCCGGCTTTTTCAGCAGCAGCGTGCCGCTCTCGCGTCGCGTGCGTTCGCCGCGCGCGTTGTATACCTGCGTAAAATCGGCGGCCAGCGAGGTCAGCCGGTCATACTTGGTCTGCAAGGCGTTGATCAACGTAGTCAGGTCGTCGGCTTGGAGTGGCGCGCGCGTGGTGCGGTACGGGGAGCGGTAGCGACCTTGTAACTCCGCGTGTGTGCGATGCTGCATCACCAGGTCGCTACCGCTCCCCGTACCGCACCACGCACCGCCGCTCAAAACGATCCACAAAAAGCTTAGCTTGGTCAGAAAAATTCTGGATTGACTCATCATTGCGCCGATTATACACTCCGCCCGCATTCCATCCCGAATTGGCAACCACAACACGCCGCCTAATTCTCATCCCACGATCATCATTGACAGTTTCTGCGTCCCCAGGCTTTTTTTATTATGTCAGTCCGCGCCACCCTCCCGAACCCGTTTCGGCAACGGACGATTGACGACCTTTGGCAACCGCCCGAGGTTGATTACCCGTCGCTGCATCAACTTTCGTTTGAAAATTGCTGTCTCGCCTTCGCCCAATTGCGGGCCGAAAGCCAGACCAGTTCCCTGCTGCTTTACGGTGAACCCGGCAACGGCAAATCGCACCTGCTGGCGCGCATGCTGACGCGCTTTGAACAAGCCAACACTGACAATGATTTTCTAACGGTGAATGGCTGGACGCTGTTCGCCATCAACCTGCAAACGACGCCCAAACTGACTTGGCAGCAGTTGCAAACCTCGCTGGTCAACGACCTCATGCGCACGACGCCCAGCGGTTTGACGCAACTCGAACGGCTGCTGCTGTGCCGCCTCACGCATTACGGCCTGGTCGAAGGCGAGGGGCGCGAATGGTTGCGGCACCTGCGCACGGACGCGCGCAGCATCACGGCCTTCTTCAGATACTTCGAGGAAATCTTTGAGGCGATTGACCCTGATTGCCGCATCGGCAATGACATGCGCCTCATCTTGCGCAATTTGCTGCTGGGGTTCAACGACCGCACCGCCTGCGCCTGGTTACGCGGCGAATCCTTGCACCCGCTGGTGCTGGATCAGTTGAACATCAAGCCGTTGCCGACCGCAGAGGCGGCGCTGGAAGAACACGCGCGCGCTGTCGTGTTGGGCCTGTTGATGCTGGTCACGCCGCAATTGCCCTTCGTCATCTGCTTCGATCAAGTCGAAAATCTGCAAGCCCACCCTGAGGACGAACAGGGGCTGGAAAGCTTCCTCGAAATTTATGAAACGCTGCGCCGCGAGGCGCGCTGCACGCTTTTCATTACCAGCACCCAGTCGCAATACCGCGACCCTTTGCGCAAAGCGTTGCGCAAGTTGGAAGCCAAGCATGAAAGTGAACTCAACGAAGTCTGGCTGACACCGCTGACCTGGCGCGAGGCGCAGCATTTGATCACCTTGCGGCTCAATTCGGTGCCCGCGCTGGCCCGTTTGCGCGATGAGCGGCGCGACCAATTCTGGCCGCTGGATGAATCCGACATCCTGACCGTCATCGGCTATCAGGCGCGCCAGTTGTTCGCGCATTGCGCCTTGCTTTACGAACAGTCGCGGCCCGTCGGCACTTCCGGCGCGTTGCATGCGGTGCGCGGTTCAGGGGCGCTCAGTTCCGGCCACTTGCCGAAGGCGCAACACGATCAATTCAAAAAAATCTGGCACGAGCAATATGACAAGCTCTTGCCTGAGATGCGCGAGGACGACCGTTTCGACGAACGTATCCCGCGTTGTCTGGCCACGTTGATCGGTTATGCGCGCCCCGAATGGCGCTTGCGCAATGATGAATTGCCGCGCGACGTTGATCTGCTTTTCGAGGGGCCGGAATATAGCGTGCACATCGCGCTGATCAATCACACGCATCTGCCCAGCTATACCAAAAAAGTCCAACGCATTCTCGAACGCTTTTACGGGCACCGCACCTATGAACTGGTGCTGACACGCGATTGCCGCCGCACCTTCGGCCCGATGTCGCGCACGCCGCGCAAATTGCGCGAAGAGATTATCGAGAAGGGCGCCATCTGGATCGATATTACGCCCGAAGCGCAGGCCGCGCTGGAAACGCTGCACCATTTCGCCGACGAATGCGCCAAAGGCAATCAGGGCAGCCGTGGCGTTTGCGATTGGGCCGTCACTTGGCCTGTGCCGGAATTGCGGCAATGGCTGCTGGAAATCTTCCCGCTCTCGATGACCGAAGAGATCAGCCGCAAAATCGCCACGGGCGAATTGCGCACGAACTCAGGGCAACTGGGCTTGCCGACGAGCGGCTTGAAAATGCCTTCAGGCGATCTACGGCCGCCTTCAGGTGGTCTCAAAATCTCTTCGGGCGATCTCAAGTTCACCTCCGCCAGTCTCAAACGCCCCGCTGGCGATCTCAAACTCCGTTCAGGCGAGCTTAACTTCGACAACTTCGGCACGAGCAAACTCAAACCAACGGGCAGCGAATAAGTCTTTCAATCAAACGCAATCGTTTCGATTTCTTGAATTGGACGAAAGTGGCGGGCATTCGTGGTGATCAGCGGCAGGTGTTTGACCCAAGCTGTCGCGGCGATGAGGCTGTCTGCTAAATGGTCGCGCAGATGCGGTTCATTCATCATCGCTTTCGACCCAGCGTAAAAACTCTTCGGGCGAGCGCGGCTGACCGTCGGGTTTACGCATCTGCTCGGCGCGCAACTGCTCGACGAAAGCCGGCACATCGCTCATTTCCGCCCGCTCCCGCCACATGCCGCACCCAAATTCTTCAGCTAGCAAAGCATCCGCTAATTCCACACGTTGTTGCGCGGAAAGCTGTCTGGTCAAGTGTAGAATCGCTTCGTAATTGTTCATAGCCGGAGTGTTTGATCGATTCGTAGTGATAATTACAGGCTTACAGGCTACCACTGTCTGCTCAGAATTTAGCTCTGGCTACCTTGACTGAGTATTCCCAGAAACGAAATCAATATTTTCAACACAATAAGAATCACTACAGCAATACCTGCACCAATAATCAGCCCCTCTATAAAATCGCCTCCATATAATCCTATCCAAGCTGGTTTGTTATTTTCAGGAAACTTGCTACTAACATGTTGTCTGATCTTGTTCAGCGCAAGCTGTGCGCTGTTTACGTGTCTTACAGTAAGTTGATCATAGTGTTCATCCTTCAAATAAACATCAATCGCTTTGACTGAGTCAGAAAGCTTCTTCAACGCTTCCTCTGTTGTCCCTGCTGAAACATTGGGCTGAGCATAAGGCCGGATGTGCTTCCTTACTTCTTCAATTGGCGTCGCTTTAAGTGGCGGCGCTTTTCGTCTTGAGTCATTGCCATTATTTCTACCTTTATGGCTTTTATGGGTATTTGGACTAATAGGTTGACTGTCAGACAATTCTTCAACGGCTTTGCGAATCCCTTGTGCGACATCTCTCCACGCAGCATCACGATTACCCCACTCAGTAACTGACCTGAAGTCAGTGGGAAGCCCCTGTAGCTTTCCAAACGGAGAACCCTGCCAATCTAATGGGCGCAATAAGACCGGGATAACAAGCACCTCTCCAGCAGCGTGTTTTTCCAACGCGTGTCCCTGTTCGATGACACTGCAATAATCGGAATCGAGAAAATCAGGACTGATGAGCAGTAGAATCAAATCAGCGCTATCCATCTGATATTCAATCTGAGGCTCCCACTCGTCACCGGGTACGATCATGCCGTCATCCCAGTTGCTGATCAACTTCTGTCTTTTTAATACACTGAGATGCTTGTCTAGTTCATCACGCAGGTCTTTGTCTTTGTGCGAATAGGAAAAAAAGACTTTGATCTTTCGAGCAATCCGAGCAGTCATTCTTGGGGGAGACTCCTTTCGTCAACTGTCAGATGTAATTTACCCGTATATTTACGCAACAAGCAAACGTAACGCCCGCTCAGCCACCGCCGCCACTTCCAAGCGCGTCATGCACCGGTGATCTATCGGACACACACGGTGCATACAGCGCGCGCATTCAATGCCGTCAACGCGCAACAAAGCCGCGCGTGCGCCGGTCGGAGCCGTCTCAAATTCATTGGTCGGGCCGAACAGCGTCAGCGTCGGACGGCCCAGCGCGGCGGCGATGTGCGCCGGGCCGGTGTCGTTGCTGACCAGCAAATCACAGCGCGCCAACAAACCGACCAACTGGGTCAGGCTGGTTTCGCCCGCCAGATTCAGCGCCGCCCGCGTTTGCATTTGCGCCAGCGCGCGCGCGGCGTTTTCGCGTTCGGAAGGCGCGCCGATGAAAATGATTTGGGCTTGCAACCGGTTGGTGAACAGATCGGCCAATGCGGCAAAGCGCGCTTCGGGCCAGCATTTGGCGCGGCTGTTGGTCGCCCCGGCATTGAGCACAATGATGGGATGATGCGTCGAATCAAGGCCCTGTTGCCGCAACAGCACTTCGGCTTCTTGCATTTGGTCAATGCTGGCGTTGAGTTTTGGCAACAGGTCGGGCGGTGTCAGCGAAGTTGACGATTGCCCCGTGCAGACGCGCTCGGCCAACGCCACTAGATCGAGGTAATCGTGCACCTGATGACGATTGCGCTGCTGTTTGCCGCGCCGCAAACGATGCGTCAGCAACAGGCTGCGGCCCTGTGCGGCATAGCCCAGCCGCAACGGAATCTCGCCGAGCCTAGCCAGCAACGCCGCTTCAAACGCATTTTGAAACAGCAACGCCAAGTCAAATCGGTGCGCGCGCAACACCCGCGTCATCTGCCAAAACGCCTGCACGCCTTCTTCCTGCCGGTGATAGATCAGCACGCTGTCCATCAGGCTGGAATCCGTAAACAGCCCAGTCGTGCGCGGCGTCGCCAGCAACGTCAGGCGCGCCGCCGGAAAGACCGCGCGCAGACGGCGCAAGGCCGGCGTCGTCATCACGGCGTCACCCAGCCAATTAGTGCCGCGCACCAGGATGTTCTGCGGCAGAGTTGTGTGTGCTTTTTTTTGGGGCAACATAGCGAGGCCGGATTGTTGCGGATGCGTGAGGAGTTTTCAAACCTGAGCGCCGCGCTGTGCGCTATGACTGATATTCGATCTTCGCCCCGCACTCCTTGCAAAACTTCGGCTTCCCGTCCATCTCAGTTCCGCAAGCTTTGCACGACAGCTTCGCATTCATCGGTGTCCCGCATTCCGGGCAGAACTTGCTGTTGGAAGTCGCGCCGCATTGGATGCAAGGCACGCCCACAATTGACGGCGCATTCGCCGCTTCGGTCTGCGGACTAACCGCCGCGCGCGTGGGTGCGCCATAGGTGTGGCCCGCGCTCATATCCGTCTGTGAAGCGTAATCAGTCTGTTGCGCGCGGTTGTAAAGTTGCTGGCGCGCGGCCTCGGCCTTGGCGCTGGCGTGTTGCGCGGCAAACTCCTCTTCGTAATTCGGCGCGCAGCCTTCGCACAGATTGGCGGCGGCGTTCCAGCATACGTCGGGGCAGACCCAATGGCCGCAGCGCGTGCATTGATGAAAGTGCTGCTTGGCCTCTTCGACAGCTTCGGCAAAGGCTTCATCGTGCGCGTGGCCACCGACGGCGCGTTGAATGTCGTAGGTGCTGTTGCCCACGTTGGACCAAATGCCGCCCAGCACATTGCCGACGCCGCGCATAATGTCGCCCGCGACCCCGGTCATCGAAGTCTGGAAGCGCGTCATATAGCCGTTATTGCATTTGTCGCAAAAGAATTTGAATTGAAAGCCGCGCTCCGTCGAAAGGTCTTGATGGTTGGCGGTGAAACGAATCAATGCCATCGCTGTCTATCTCCCTCTTACTTTTTGGTTACTGCATCATTGAACTCAGCCAAAAGCCGCAGGCATCATACGAAGCACCGCCGCTGCCCGCAAGAAAGGAATCTCCCACGAAGCTACACCAAGGCTCACGAAGCGCGCCCATGTGCTTAGTGATCCTTCGTGTAGCTTCGTGGGAGATTCTTGTTAAATGCCCACGTAATGTTTCCCCTCTGCTTACACTTCAAGGCGACCTAAGCTTCAACGCTACTCATCATCCCTACGAAAACGCAGCCCACTACCCAATCAATTGAACGCAGACAAACAGCCCGCCAGAGGCTGTGGGAAAAAGGCAATGCGTGCTACACACAAAAACGTATTACTCGCCCTGGCACTCTCACCCTTGCTAGCCCTTTCGATTTTGGCCGCCGAGCCCGGCGCGCCGTATCCCAATGCTGCTGTGGTAAGCGATCAAAAGGCCGGTTCATTGCTGGTGTATAACATCTATTCGTCCAGTAGCACTGAGTTCAACGAACTCAATACGCGCATCAGCTTGACCAACGTCAACCAACTCGCGCAAGCGTATGTACATTTGTTTTTCGTGGACGGCGCAAGTTGCGGCGTGGCCGATTCCTTTCTGTGTCTGACGCCGAATCAGACCGTCGCCTTTCTGATGTCTGACGTAGACCCAGGTGTCACTGGTTATCTCGTGGCGTTGGCGGTGGACGAACGCACTGGCTGTCCGATCAGTTTCAATTACTTGATCGGCGACGAATTCTGCAAACTGCCTTCGGGGCATTTCGGCAATCTGTTGGCTGAAGCTTTTGCGGCGCAATATGACGGCGCAGCCGAATGCGATGGTAATTCGCCAACCGCAACGCTCTGGTTCGACGGCACAGGCCGCCCCGGCAGTTACAACCATTTGCCGCGCACCTTGGCGGCAGACAACATCGCCGACCGCCCAACCGGAAACAGCACGCTGCTCGTGGTCAATCGCATTGGTGGCAACCTCTCATTCGCCGCCGCCACGGTCAATAAGCTTTTCGGCATCTTGTATGACGACGCGGAACACGGCTACAGCTTTTCGCTTGAGGCAGGCACCTGCCAGGTACGCACAGAGCTGACGAATACGACGCCGCGTTTAACGCCGCGCTTTGAAACGATTATTCCGGCGGGCCGCAGCGGCTGGCTGAAGCTTTATACAACCGATACGACAGGCGGCCTGCTTGGCGCCGTCTTTAATTACCATCCCGAAACGGGTTCGGTGGCGAACGCCTTCAACGGCGGCCACAACCTGCACAAACTGACCTTCAACGACGCGAATGCCGGCACTGTAAACGCACCCAACCTAAGCGTGCCGGTCTTTCCCCCGACTTGTTAAAAGTCTGGCGAAGTTCAGAAAAGTCCAGAGAAGTCTTGCGAAGTCAGACTTCACGAGACTTTCCCAGACTCCCAAAGGTTCGCCCCAACGCGAAGACCGCTCAGCACTATTGAACCGTGGTGCCGTGTGTTGAGCGGTCTTCGGTCCCCAATCTCGAGCTTGCAGCTTTTGCTAGGCTGCTAGGTGGAACGCCGTGCGGCGATCTGACTGGCCTCGGTCACCGCAACGTAGGTTCCTCCAAAAACGAAGACCGCGCTACCCTTGCGAACCGTGATGCCTTGGGTAGTGCGGTCTTTGTTCTTTTGAAATCAAAAATCAAAAGGGAAAAATCAAAAGGCAAAAGTGCGGCACTTCTTCTTTCCAATTTGAAAAACGAAGTTCCTCATTTTTGCCTTTTGATTTTTGCCTTTTGCCTTTTGATTTACTCTGGCCGCTGCCCTTCGACCCACGCTTCGCCGTCTTCGAAAATCTCTTTCTTCCAAATCGGCACGGTCTGTTTGACGCGATCAATCGCGTAATGACAGGCCTCGAAGGCGACTTTGCGGTGCGGCGAGGTCACCACGATGACGATGCTCGATTCGGTCACCGCCAGCGGGCCGAAGCGGTGGATGATGCCGATGCCCGCGATGTCGGGCCAGCGCGCGCGCATTTCGTCGCCGACCTTGCGCAGCTCTTTGACGGCCATCGGCGGATAGGCTTCGTATTGCAATTCGACCACGGGACGGCCCTTGGTCTGGTTGCGCACCGTGCCGTCGAAGGTGACGACCGCGCCCGCCGCGCCGGTGAGCAGGCGTTGTTCGAGGGCGCGTTTGTCTATGGGGTCGCGGGTAATTTCGAAAATGTCTTCGCTCATAACAACATCATTTGCACTCAAACCGGCAACCCAAACGCCAAGCGAATTACCAGGCGAATTCGTTGACCGCAGGCGAAAGCATCCTGGGCATCAGCTTGGGTAGCGTCCATGCCCGGATAGCGCACATCCACCGCAAAGCTCGTCAAAAACTGCGCGTCCGCGAGCAGGACGCTCCAAGTCGGTTCCAACGGCAAAATGCCTTGCAGCAATTCTTCCAGGTCGTGCGTCTTCCGAAAAGGCAAACCAGCTTCCACCAAGCGCGCCTTCAGGTATTTTTCAGCGCATTGCTGGGACAGGTAACAAACCAAGTCATAATTCGGCGACTGTGTCACCGCTGCTTCCCGCTGCGCGCTGGCCCAATCGCCTTCCGCTTTGCTGATCCATTTCTGTGTCGTCGGCTTCATAGATCACCTGCCCCTGCTGGATTATCTCCCGCACGAAGAAATCATCCTGGGCGAGTTGTTCCGCCACGTACTCTGGCGTGCGCACCAGCAAATCCAAGGCGCGGGGCGCATGAATTTGCGTGCGGATTTTGAAGGCTTGCCGCTGCGGACTGCCTTCAAACGGCATCACTACCAATAAATCCACATCCGAATCCGCATGCGGCTCGCCGTAGGCATACGAGCCGAACAGGATGATCTGCTGTGGCTGCGCCGCCCGCACAATCTGCGCGCGCAAATCCTCGATGTACTTCTGCACCTGTTTGTCGCCGCCCTTGATGCGGAAAGGACGGAACCCTGTTTTAGCGTTCATAAGGGCCACACGAATGGGAAACGAATTGCCGCTGGACGAACACATCGAAGACTGTTTGAAAGGCCCGCACCGTGCCGTCGAAAGTGACCACCGCGCCCGCCGCGCCGGTGAGCAAGCGTTGTTCGAGGGCGCGTTTGTCTATGGGGTCGCGGGTAATTTCAAAAATGTCTTCGTTCATCGCTTGTCCTCAAACCGGCAGCCCGAACGCTGTACGAATCACCGCGCGCACACGGCGGCAGTTTTTGATCGCTTCCTGCGCATCGGACTTGGTGGCAGCTGGGCCAGGGTAGCGGATGTCCACCGCAAAATCATTCAGGTCTCTTAACTCCTTGGACAGCCCGTTCCAGCCCGGTTCGACCGTGGCAACGAGTTTGAGCAGCTTCTCCAAATCGTGCGTCTTTGGGAATGGCAACAGCGCTTCCTGCAACCGGGCTTTGAGGTATTTCTCGGCGCACTGCTGCGCGTGGAAACAAGCGGCATCGAAATTCGGCGTTCGGCGGGCGCGTGCTTCACGCTGCGCGCTGCTCCAATCGCCTTCGGCTTTGTTGATCCATTCCTGAGTGATCGGCTTCATAAATCACCTTGCCTTGCTTCACAACCTCGTTCATAAAAAAATCGCCCCAGGCCAGCCGTTGCGTCACGTATTCCGGCGTCCGCACCAACAGGTCGTATGACAAGGGAGACTCGACTTGTTCCCGGATGTTGACCGCCTGCCGATGCGGACTTACCTCAAACGGCATCACCAACAACAAATCCACATCCGAATCCGCGTGCGGCTCGCCGTAGGCATACGAGCCGAACAGGATGATCTGTTGCGGATGTGCCGCCTGAACGATCTGCGCGCGCAAATCCTCGATGTACTTCTGCACTTGTTTGTCGCCGCCCTTGATGCGGAAAGGACGGAACCCTGTTTTAGCGTTCATAAGGGCCACACGAACGGGAAACGAATTGCCGCTGGACGAGTATGTCGAAAGCTGTAAAGCGTGGTCATTGCCTTGAATGGAAAGGTTAGCAGCGCCGTGTTATGCGAGTTCCAGCACCAGACGCCGGCCACAAGCCTGGGCGTACTTGCGCAGCGTGGCAATGGACGGGGAGCGCTTCCCCGTGGCGAGCGCGCGTTCCAGGCGGGCCACGGCGGGCGGCTGCGTGCCCATGCGCTCAGCGACCTGTGCTTGCGTAAGCCCCGCGTCGTGCCGCGCCTTGAGTAACAGATCGAGCAAAGCGCCTTCCTCGTGTTCGATCCGGGCCACTTCCTTGCGCACGCCGGGGCGGCGCAGCAGCTTTTCGATGACTTGTTCATGAGTTTGCATGTTTCACCTCTTTCATTCGCTTCCTGGCAATCTCGAGCTCGCGCTGCGGCGTCTTTTGCGTCTTCTTGACGAACGCGTGGAGCATCACGATGCGCCGCGCCACGAGCGTGCAGAAAAAGACGCGGGCGATGCCCTCTGCCCCCTTCAACCGCAATTCAAACAAGCCATCGCTGAAGGCCTCCGTGTGCGGCTGTCCAAGATTTGGTCCGACCGCGACCATCCGGCGCGTGAGCACGACATAACGCGCCGCGAGCGTATCCGGCAAAGCGAAGATCGCTTCCTGGACGCGCTCGCTGTAATAGTCAATCGTGTATTCCACACGCCGAGTGTAACAAGCATGTTTCGGTGACGGCAACGGTGATGACCGCGTCCGCCGCGCCGGTGAGCAGGCGTTGTTCGAGAGCACGTTTGTCTATGGGGTCGCGAGTGATTTCAAAATAGTCTTCATTCATGCGTATAGATTGGTTCGATGAAAAGTGACTGTTACTCGATTTGGCCTTAGCACCTAATGCCAAATTTCAACTGTGTGCCTTGGCACGTCGGCTGGAGCGCCGAGTTATATCACTATTTCTCAACTGGGGTCTTGGCGGATGCTGCGTTATAGACATCGTCGGGTATCGTCGGGCTTGCTCTGTCGAGTTCATCCAAGTTTTTCTTCAACGCTTCGAACTCTGAGGTGCCTGATTCTCCCGCGACTCCATTCGCTGTCGGGTACTTCATCATGAGAAATTCTATATCGCGACGGCTAATGCTATAGCCATCAGCGGCACGCTTATGCTGTGTCTGAAGCTCGGAGAAACCAAGAAATGTTTGTAGCGCCGAAAGCACGGCTGCGCCTACAGAAAGAAGACCGGTGAATAATTGAATCCAAATGTTGGGCGATTTGCCTAACGAGGCGAAGACCGCAGTACCAACTATGGCAGTAATAACTACAACTATGACTCCGAACTTGCGATGACGCTTCTTATGTATTTCTGCCATATCGTAGTGCGCGTTGCTCATGACAGCACTGTATCGGAAGCAATTTTCAGCGTTTCCTTCGAACGTTCTTTTCATCATTCCCTCAATAAGCGGTCTAACCTGGAATTACCTAGATGGCTCAAGCTTGTAATGACACAAACTTGCTTGTGTTATTACAATCCTGGTTTCAAATACTAGAAGCTTTTCGGTCTCTAGCATCAATTGCTTTCTCACCCACCCGACACCGGTGGAAACACCGCCACCGTATCCCCATCCCGCAATCCCTGATCTTGCCGCGCGTGCTCTTCGTTCACGGCAAACAGCGCGCTGCGTTCAAAGCCCGCCAGCACCGGATGAAGCTGTTTGAGTTGCGCCCAGGCAGCGGCGACGGTGGCCGGGGCCGGAACGCGGCAAGTCAACTCGTCCTGCCCGGCGGCTTCGCGGCAGGCGCCGAAGAGCAGCACTTTGATTTGGATTTCGCCTGTGTTCATCGTTATTGAAAATGTACCGTAGACCGTCCAGCCTGCGGAAGCTTGCGCTACTCGCTCATTGTCCGCCAGCGAATGCCTCACGCCAGCGCGCTCTTTGTCTTTGCATGTTTCACTGCTCAAGGCTCTGCCGCAGGCTAGACAGCCTACGGTACGTTAAAAACCCGTCGCAGGCAGGCTGCCGCCGCCACTGCCAGCATTCGCCGCTTTTGTTTTCGTTCCTGCCGCCATCGGTTCCAGTTTGCCATTGACCAGTTGTTCGGCTTTGCCGCGATACTTCAGCGCTTCGATCAGGAAGTTGCCGAAGAGCAGCCGCCCATCGCGGCTTTCGTTGCGGTGCTCCCAGTAATTGTCGGCCTGCCAATCCTGAAAGGATTTTTCCAAATGGAACTGCACGGCGTAAATCAACTGCTCCGCCGTGCGTTTGACGATCATTTGGTATTCAGAGAGATAGCCGCGCGCCAGATGTTTGAAGCCTGCGGGCAGGCGGTCAATTTCCAAACCGTGGTTTTGCCAGACGCGCAACAGTTGGCGGCGCTCGGTGTATTTCTGCCAGAGCGGCGCCACCGACCTATGAAGATGGTCTTCGATGCCCGCAAAGATCGGGTCGTGGATGTCGTTGATTTTGACGAAGCGGTATTGGTATTCGATCAAACGCCCGTTGCGCCGTGTCGCGGGCGGTTTGCCGTCAATCGTGGTGATCTCTGCGCCAAAGGCTTGGCCGACCAATTGATGCCCGCCGCAAATGCCCAGCACCGGCACGGGCGTGCGCTGAATGAATTGATTGAAGCCGGCCAGCAAATCGGGGTGATAAAAATCGAAATCGCGCAACGTGCCGCTCAACACAATCGCGTCGGGATCGAACGCGGCCACCGTCGCGTCATTGAGTTCTGACAAATGGATGGTGCGCACGTCGGGTTGTTGCACCAGCCGTTGCACATTACCTGCGATGTTGGCGAGCGCCATGCCTGAAATCTTGCGTTCGAGGTCGGCCCAGCGTTTGGCGTTGAAATCTTTTTGCTGGCGGGCGGTGTCGGAATACTGCGCTTCATCGCTGATGAGGTTGTTGACCAACAGCACGCGCATCGTCCGGATGCGCGGCAGAATCAATTCAAACAGACAATACCGATTGCTCGCCAAGCCGTGAATCGGCTCTTGCGCGTGCGCCTGTACTTCAGCCATGAATTCCCCAGTCTCCTTGTTTGGTTTGGCAATGCTTGCCAGGGTTTGAAGCCACTGTGTGCTGTTGCTCGTGTTGCTGATCGTCTGCTGCTTCCGGCCAGCAATCTAATTCATGCGCTGCATCGGGCTCAAGCGAAATTTGCGCTGTTGTTATCCGTCAAAGTTTCGCGCGCCGTGCGTGCGAACAGCAGCGCGGTCGTTTGCGCCCCCAGGGGTTTGCCATGCCCGCATTCGATAAGCGATGATGCGCGCCTCGTTTTGACCGCTGTTTCAGCACCGCGAGCACTTATGCCCAGAATTTTAGTCACCAACGACGACGGTTATTTTTCAGAAGGCATCGCCGCCCTGGCCGCCGCGCTCGAGGCTGTCAGCGAAGTCATCATCGTCGCTCCCGCGTCCGAACAGAGCGCCTCGTCGCATTCGTTGACGCTCACGCGGCCCCTGCGCGTGCGCCAATTGGACGAACGCCGCTATAACGTAGACGGCACGCCGACCGATTGCGTCGTGCTGGCGTTGATGACGATCTTGAAAGACAAGCGGCCCGACCTCGTTGTTTCGGGCATCAATCACGGCGCGAACCTCGGCGATGATGTGACCTATTCGGGCACCGTCGCCGGCGCGATGGAAGGCGTGATCTTCGGCGTCCCCGCGCTTGCCGTCAGCATGACGCACCGCGATGAACGCGACTTCACGCACGCGGCGGCGTTGGCGGCCCGCTTGGCGCAAAAAGTTTTGCAGGATGGCATACCCAACGGCACACTGCTCAACGTCAACGTCCCGCCGGGCGAAATTCGCGGCGTGCGTTGGACAAAGCAAGGCATCAAGGGCGCACAGACGCACATCGTCGAAGGCGTTGATCCGCGCGGCCGGCCGTATTACTGGATCGGCGCGCAGATTTACGCCACGCAGGTTGCGCCCGACAGCGATTTCGCCGCCGTCAAAGAAGGCCTGGTTTCGATCACGCCGTTGCGCGTTGATTTGACCGACCAGAGCGCGCTAGAACAATTGCGGCATTGGACGCTTGCATGACAGACGCCCGGCTCACGCACACCCTCAAACTTACTCCGCAACAAGACACGCCCGCTTATGCGCGCCAACGCGCCGAAATGGTCGCGCTGCTGCGCAAACGCGGCATCCGCGATGAACGTGTGTTGGCGGCCATGTCCGTTGTGCCGCGCCATCTGTTTGTGCTCGAAACAATGCGTCACAACGCGTATGGCGATCACGCCTTGCCGATCGGCAGCGGGCAAACGATCTCGCAACCTTACATGGTCGCGCGCGAAACCGAATTGCTGGAAGTCACCAAACACGACCGCGTGCTGGAAATCGGCGCGGGCTCTGGCTATCAAACCGCCGTGCTGGCGCTGGTCGCGGGCCAGGTCTTCGCGCTCGAACGGCTGACCGAATTGGCGCGCCCGGCGCAAACGCTGATACGCAGCCTGGGCCTCAACAACGCGACGCTCAAATGGTTCGACGGCACCATCGGCTGGAGTGAGTTCGCGCCTTACAAAGCCATCCTCGTCGCCGCCGGTTCACCCGACGTGCCGCCGCCGCTGATCAATCAACTGACCATCGGCGGCCATCTGGTAATCCCCGTCGGCGCCGAAAAAGAACAACGCCTGCTGCGCGTTACGCGCACCGACTCCGGCACAACGACCGAAGATTGCGGCGCGTGCCAATTCGTCAAACTGATTGGGCGGCACGGCTGGCAACAATGAGTAGTCGGTAGTCGGTAGTCGGTAGCCGGTTTTAAAATCCGCTGCCGACTACCGACTACCGACTACCGACT
>JAYUCP010000658.1:0-18480 GCA_043740245.1 Acidobacteriota bacterium
TTTGCACCTGTCGCGCTCGCGCATCGGCGACGATGGCGAATACGTCGTAGTTGAATTCTTTGGCGAGTTGCTCGCGGACTTGGTGTAACTCTTCGATGAGCGGGTCGTAAGTCATGACGGTTCCTCCAATTCTTCGAGCGCATAAATC
Source organism: Acidobacteriota bacterium (assembly GCA_043740245.1). Taxonomy (GTDB): domain Bacteria; phylum Acidobacteriota; class Blastocatellia; order RBC074; family RBC074; genus JACPYM01. Next base: position 149 of record JAYUCP010000658.1, read on the forward strand.
AATTGTGCAACTTCCGCCGTACCCCGCGCGCCATTCAGGGCTGTGGTTTCAGGTGTGCTTGTGCAGCCACCGGCGGGTAACTGCCTGCTGCGATCCAGCCCTGTCGTTCTTGCATTCTGTCTTGATGATTGAAGTCCAGGATACGCACCGTCATTTCGCCGATTACCGTCAACGGTTTGATCTTCGCCCCTTCCAACACGAAGTGCCCGGCCCAATGATCGCTGCGTGGATTGAAAAGCCGCACAAGTTCGCCGGTCTGCCAGTTGATCGAACAAATGTCGCTGCCCTTGTTGCGATTACAGGTCTGGCAGGTATAAGCCAGATTCTCAGCTTCGGTTGGCCCGCCGTGTTTGACCGCAATGACGTGATCAAGCTCAGCGCCGTAAAACGAGGCGGCAATGTCCAGCAGGCAGTATTCACAAAGGCCGTTGGCACGCGCGCTCACCAGTTGCCGTAATTCTTCGCTGATATACCGGCTCATGCTTTCACCAATTGGCCGGCCCGGATTTTTGCCATCCGCATCACGTGTTCCAGCCACATGTAGTGATCCAACTCGGCCTTCTCCTCTTCGTTGAGGCCGGTAGTCTTCTCACGATAGATCAGGTCCGAAACACGTTGTTTCGCGGACTCGGACGGGCGAAAGGCCAGCACTTTGCCAGGATTGGCTTCGGCAATGAATTCAATCACTTCGTCATAGGCTCTCAATGCGCTCATAAATTTTTCCTCCGGCCGCTATCCTACCGCAAGCTCCCGCTCCCGCAAATACTTGAGCTTGTCGCGCAATTCCGCCGCCTGCTCGAACTTGAATTGCTTGGCGGCCTCGCGCATTTCGTATTCGAGTTGCACCAGCGTCTCCTTGAGCTTGGCCGGGCTGTAATCGTCGTAGGCGTCCAGATTCAGCGGCACTTTGAAGTAGTCGGCTTCGTAGGCCGTGACCAGCGTGGCTTCGATGGGCTTGATGATGGATTGCGGGGTGATGCCGTGCGCGGTGTTGTAGGCGATCTGTTTGGCGCGGCGGCGTTCGGTTTCGCCGATGGCGCGGCGCATGGAATCGGTCATCTTGTCGGCATAGAGAATCGCGGTGCCGTGCGAATTGCGGGCGGCGCGGCCCATGGTTTGAATCAGCGACGATTCGCTGCGCAGGAAGCCTTCCTTGTCGGCGTCGAGGATTGCCACCAGCGAGACTTCGGGCAAATCCAGGCCTTCGCGCAACAGGTTGATGCCGACCAGCACGTCGAATTCGCCGCGCCGCAAATCGCGCAGGATTTTGATGCGTTCGAGCGTGACGATTTCGCTGTGCAGGTAGCGCACCTTGACGCCGAGGTCGCCGTAATAATCGGTCAGGTCTTCGGACATCTTTTTGGTCAGCGTCGTGACCAGCACGCGTTCATTGCGTTCGACGCGCACGCGGACTTCTTCCAGCAAATCGTCAATCTGGCCGCGCACGGGGCGCACTTCGACTTCGGGGTCGAGCAGGCCGGTTGGGCGTATGACCTGTTCGATGAATTCGCCTTGCGTCTGTTGCAACTCGTAAGGGCCGGGCGTGGCTGAAACGTAAATGCGCTGAGTGGCGCGTTGTTCCCATTCTTCAAATTTCAGCGGGCGATTGTCTAGGGCCGAGGGCAGGCGGAAGCCGTAATCCACCAGCGTCTGTTTGCGCGAGCGGTCGCCTTTATACATCGCGCGAATCTGTGGGATGGATTGGTGGCTCTCGTCAATCACGACCAGCGTGTCGTCGGGCAGGTAATCATAAAGCGTCGGCGGCGGTTCGCCGATGGCCTTGCCCGTCAGGTGGCGCGAGTAGTTTTCAACGCCGCGGCAGAAGCCCAGTTCGTTGAACATCTCGAGGTCGTACATCACGCGCTGGTGCAGGCGTTGCGCTTCGATCAGTTTGTTTTGTTCGAGCAGCTTGGGTTCCCACTCTTCCAACTCGGCCTTGATCGTTTGCACCGCGCGTTTGACGGTCGGGCGCGTGGTGACGTAATGCGTTTTCGGGTAAATGGGCACGCGGCTGTCGTGCTTTTCGATGACTTCGCCGAGCAGCGGATCAATCGTCGAGATCGAATCAATCTCGTCGCCCCAGAGTTCGATGCGCACGGCCTTGTCCTGGTAACTGGGATAAACCTCGATCACGTCGCCGCGCACGCGAAAGGTGCCGCGTCCGAATTCGATGTCGTTGCGTTCGTACAACAGTTCGACCAGCTTCTTGATGATCTCGTCGCGTTTGATTTTCTGGCCCGGTTCGACAAACAGCATCATGCCGAAATAGGCGTTCGGGTCGCCGATGCCGTAAATCGCCGAGACAGAGGCGACGATGATTACGTCGCGCCGCTCAAACACCGAGCGTGTGGCGCTCAGCCGCAAGCGGTCAATCTCTTCGTTCACCGTCGCTTCTTTTTCGATGTAAATATCGCTCGATGGCACGTAAGCTTCGGGCTGGTAGTAATCGTAGTAACTGACGAAATACTCGACAGCGTTTTCAGGAAAGAAGGTTTTGAATTCCTGAAACAACTGCGCGGCCAGCGTCTTGTTGTGGGCCATCACCAGCGTCGGACGCTGCACGCGGGCGATGACTTCGGCGATGGTGAAGGTCTTGCCGCTGCCCGTGATGCCGAGCAGGACTTGGTGCTTTTCGCCGGCGTTCAGGCCGTTGACCAGCGCCGCGATGGCGGCGGGTTGATCGCCTTCGGGTTGATAATCGGAATGGAGTTTGAAGAGTTGGGTCATAGGATTACTCGTGATTGATACAGTACCGGGAGCGGTAGCGACCGGGTATACCGTTGAGCGAAGTATCTCAGAGGCACAGAACCCGGTCGTTACCACTCGCGGTACTGTATCGTGCGCAAAAGGCTCCGGCAATCCGTGGCAATTGCACATTTTTCGCGGTTAAACGCGAGTGCTATGATGCCCGCCGCGCTATGAAACATCTCAAGCTCTACACCCGCACCACGCTGCTGGCGTCCGCCGTATTGACGGCGGTGCTGTTGGTGGTGGCGTTTTTTTTCATCACGCAGACGCGCGCCATCGAACGGCAGGAGCAGGAACAGCGCGCCGAATTGTGGGCTACGCTGCTGGCCAATCAGATCGCTACTAATCCGTCGAAAAAGACGCTGGAACTGCACAGCCGCGTGATTGCCTTTGGCCAGGAGCACGAAAAACAGATTAGCCAGATTCGCATTTACAGCGAAAAAGGCCGCGAGGTCGTCAGCCTCTCGCCCGACGAACCGGAGACGCTGGCGGAAGCGGATTTGCAAAAACTGCGGCGCGCCCAGGCGGTGGCGCGCACGCGCGACCAGGACGCCGCGGGCGAACAACTCATCTACGCCGCCGCGCCGATTTTCAACGAGGGCCGCTTTGAAGGCGTCGTCACGCTGACGACCAGACGCGAACCGTTCTCTGAATTGGCGCGCCGCCTGATTACGTTGACGCTGGCGCTGCTGGCGCTGGCGCTGCTTTCGATCACGGCGCTGCTCTATTTCCTGTTCAGCCAGGTGCTCTACCGCCCGGTCGAAAGTTTGTTGTCGGCGATGACCGAGGCCCGCGCGGGCAAGCTGAACGTGCCCGCGCCCGTGCACGCGCACGATGAATTCGGGCAATTGGCCGTCTCGTTCAACCACATGCTGGCGCGGCTGCGCACGATGACGGCGGAGCGCGAGGCCTATCAGAAACAGTTGGAAGAGCGCGTGCACGACGCCACCACTGAACTCGCCGAACGCAACACACAACTCGAAGAAGCCAACGCCGCGCTGTTTGAAATCCAGCGCGAGTTGACCAAGTTCGAACGCCTCGCCGCCGCCGGGCAACTGGCCGCGCAATTCGCGCACGAGGTCGGCACGCCGCTCAACCTGATTTCGGGTCACGTGCAATTGCTGGCCGCGCGCAACGGCGACGCGCGCACGGGCGCACGGCTCGACCTGATCGGCTCGCAAATCGCGCGCATCGAACGCATCGTGCGCAACATGCTCGACGCCACGCGCCGCCCGCAACCGCAGTTAGAAGCGCTCGATCTGAACGCGCTGCTGACGCGCATCTTCGAAATCACCGCGCCCACGCTGGCCGCGCGTCAGGTCGAATTGCAGACCGAACTGGACGAGACGTTGCCGCCGATTCAGGCCGACAACGAACAGTTGCAACAGGTCTTCATCAACCTGATCAACAACGCGCTCGATGCGATGCCACAAGGCGGCGAGTTGCGCTTTCGCACGGCGGTGATGGACGGCTTCGCGCTGGTCAGTTGCCGCGATACGGGCGAAGGCATTCGCGCCGAAATCAAAACGCGCATCTTCGATCCATTGTTTACCACCAAGTTGCGCGGGCGCGGCAGCGGCCTGGGCTTAGCCATCGCACAACAAATCGTGCGTGAGCACGGCGGTGAGATCACGGTGGAAAGCGAGTGGGGGCAAGGAGCGGAGTTTCAATTGCGCTTGCCGCTTGCGACGCAGCCTTTGGCGTGGGCGGCGGCGGTTTGACGGCAGGCGCAGCCTTTGGAGTGCGGCGGCTCGACGCCGCTTTGGTATTCCCGCGGCGCGTCGAGCAAGCGAAGGAACGGAAGGCCACGGCAACAGGGGCTTCCATTGCGTCTGCTACCGGAGGCATACCAAAGCGGCGTCGAGCCGCCGCACTCCAAAGACGCGGCGCGCCAAAATTGAGCTAACCATGGCCGACAACAAAACAATTCTAGTAATTGACGACGACCGCGACACCTGCCACTTCCTGCGCGAAATTTTCGAGGAAGAAGGCTGGCAGGTGCGCACGGCTTCGACCGCCAACGCCGCGCTGGCCGCCGTGCAGGCTGAGCCCTGCGCGCTGATCGTCAGCGACATCAACCTTAACGAAGAACTCAACGGGCTGGCCTTGCTCAAACACTTCCGCCAGTTCGCGCCCGACACCCAGGTCATTCTGATCAGCGGCTTCGGCACGCTCGAAACTGCGATTGAGGCCGTGCGCGAGGGCGCCTTCGATTTCATCAGCAAGCCGTTCAACGTGCACGAAATTGTCGCGATGGCGCGCCGCGCGCTGACGCTGACGCGCGTCGAGCAACGCGCCGAAACCGCAACGTTGCAGGAACTCTCAGCGCGTTACGCCACCTCGGGGCTAGTCGGCCACAGCCGCCAGATGATCGAATTGTATATGGAAATCGCGCGCGTCGCGGCCTATCGCTCGACCGTGCTGATCGTGGGCGAATCGGGCACGGGCAAGGAACTCGTCGCGCGCGCCATTCACGCGCACAGCCCGCGCGTGGCGCAAGCCTTCGTCGCCGTCAATTGCGGCGCGCTCACCGAAACGCTGCTCGAAGCCGAACTCTTCGGCCACACCAAAGGCAGCTTCACCGGCGCGCTGGCCGACAAGAAAGGCCTGTTTGAAGAGGCCGAGGGCGGCACGCTGTTTCTGGATGAAATCGGCGAGACGTCGCCCGCGTTGCAGGTCAAGCTGCTGCGCGCCTTGCAGGAAAGCGAAATCCGCCGCGTTGGTTCGAGCCGTCCCGTCAAGGTGGACGTGCGCGTCGTGGCCGCCACCAACCGCACGCTGGAAGACGAAGTCAAAGCGGGCCGCTTCCGCGAAGATTTGTATTACCGGCTGAGCGTCATCACGTTGCGCGTCCCGCCGCTGCGCGAACGGCGCGAAGACATCCCGCTGCTCGCGCATCATTTTTTGCAACGCACCTGCCGCGAAACAGGCAAGCGCGTGACGCTGGCGGAAGGCGCGCTCGAAACGCTGCGTCATTACGCCTGGGCCGGCAATGTGCGTGAATTGGAAAACACCATCGAACACGCCGTCCTGCACGCGCGCGGCGCGCTCATCACGCCGGAGGATCTGCCCGCGCGCTTGCGCGGGGTCGAAGCGGCCGCGCCGTTGTTGCCGGAAGCGCGCTTGTTCGCTGACTTGCCTTCGCTGGAAGAGTTGGAACGGCGCTACCTGCTGCACGTGCTCGAAGCGGTCGCGGGCAATCGCACCAAGGCGGCGGAAGTGCTGCAGATTGACCGGCGCACGCTTTACCGCATGGCTGAACGCTTCAAGCTCAAACTGGACGAATAAGCCAGAGCGCCTGCGCTGTACGGCAAACTGTTAGTTTGCCGTAGGCTCGGCAGGCCAAGCGATTGGCTGCCACCGACTACTCTGCCGCGCAGGCCCCGGCAAACTAACAGTTTGCCGTACAGCGCGGGCGTACCCAGGGGTAAAACTATGATTCTGCGCGAACGCATTCTCGAACAATTGGCCGCCAAGAAAACCAGCTTGCTGGCCTTCGACGACGAGTTTCAGCACGAGGCGGAAGCCTATGCCGACGCGTTACGGCAACTCAGCCAGCTTTCATTGACCGAATTGGAAGCCAAGTTGAACACCCACGAAAGCTCTGGTGCGCTGCCTACGCCAGAATTCGCCGCCGCACCGCAGTTGCACATGGATTTCGCGCCGCAATTCAATCATCACGCCGATGCGCGCGCCTGGGCCAGCGAAATCCTGCTCGGCCACACCACAGTCGCCGCTGATGGCAGCCAGATTTTGCCGAACAACGAATTGAGCATCCCGGTCGCGGCGGTGCAGGTCGCCTGGTTCAGCAACGCGCACACGCGTGCGGGCAGTTACGTCAAAGACCTGGCGTTTGAGATATTGCCGCCTGAAGACTTGTTGATCGAGTTGCGCGGCGAACGCCAGTTTTCAGAACAGGCCGTCAGCTTTCATCGCTTTCGCCTGGAAGTCGAAACGCTGTGCGCCCAGATGCGCGCGTTGGCCGCAGACGCCGCGCAGATGGAAAAATTGCCGCTGTTTTTTTTCGATAGTTCTATCGTGATCTCGTTTGCCGAACAGTTGCACGAAGAGCTGGGCCGGAAATACATCAACGCCGTGCTCGAATTGTTGCGCTGTTCCGAACAGACGCGCGTGCCGTTGGTGGGCTATGTTGATTCGAGCCACGCGCGCGATTTGGCGAAGCTGCTGTCAGTCTGTTTCAACCTGCGAGAGGCCGAGCGCGTGCACGATGCGCAGTTGCTGAGTGCGCGTTTGAACTGGGGGGCGCGTTCGCCCTTTTTCATCTGCGCGCGCGGCAGTTCGCGCGGCAATCAGCAAAGCGTGTTGGATGGCTTTGCTGAATACCGGCGCGGCGTTGGCTTTGTTTACCTGAAGACCAATGCCAGTGCGCCGCCTGCGCGGCTGGAAATTCCGCGCTGGGTCTACGAACAGGGCTTGCTGGATGAAGTCGTTGATCTGGTGCGCGCCGAAGTGATCGTCGGCAACGGCTATCCTTACGCGCTGGAAACTGCCGACGCGGCGGCTGTGCTGAGCGGGCGCGACCGCGAGGCCTTTTACGTCATCTTCCAACGCTTTGCCGAAGAGCAGGGCATCAAGTTGCGCGTGTCGCCGAAAGCCGCGAGCAAGGCGCGCCGCAGATAGACGCAGACAAACGCAGATTTTTTTAGACAGGATGAACGGGATTGTTTCAGGATGAACAGGATGGCTTGCTTGTGCACAGTGGTTTTGCCAAAGCCAATCTTGTCCATCCTGAAAAAAATCCCGTTCATCCTGTCTAAAAGTTTTGAGGAGGTTTCGATTGATGAAGACGTTTTTGATTGGCGCGGTGCTCGCGCTGGTTTCGTGCGTAGCTTTCGCGCAAACGCCTGAACAAATTTTCGCCGCGCCCAACGTGCGCCGCGCGCTCGATTATCTGAAAGCGACCGAGGCCGAGACGATCAACGATCAAGTCAAGGCTTGCGAGATTCCCGCGCCGACGTTTGAGGAAGCCCAACGCGCGGCCTGGTTCAAACAACGCTTTACCGAACTGGGTTTGCAGAACGTCCGCATTGACCGCATCGGCAACGTGATTGGCGAACGGCCGGGCGCGGGCGGTGGGCCGGTGTTGGTGCTGGCCGCACATTTGGACACGGTGTTTCCCGAAGGCACCGATGTGCGCGTCAAACGCGAAGGCGCCATGCTGAGTGCGCCGGGCATCGGTGACGATTCGCGCGGGCTGGGCGTGATCGTGGGTGTGGCGCGCGCGTTGAACGAGGCGAAGATTGCCACCGCCGGGACGATCATCTTTGTGGCGAATGTGGGCGAAGAAGGTTTGGGCGACCTGCGCGGCGTGCGGCATTTGTTCAACGAAGAGTTGAAAGGACGCGCGACGCATTTCATTTCGGTGGATGGCACGGGGCTGGGCATTGTGAATACGGCGGTCGGCGTGGTGCGCTATCGCGTGACGCTGCGCGGGCCGGGCGGGCACAGCTACGGCGCATTTGGCTTGCCGAGTCCGATTCACGCGCTGGGCCGGGCGATTGAAAAGATCGCGCGCTTCCAGGTGCCCAAAGCGCCGAAGACCACCTTCAACGTCGGCAAGATCGAAGGCGGCACCTCGGTCAACTCCATCGCGCACACGGCCTGGATGGAAGTGGATATGCGTTCGGAAAGCGCCGCCGAATTGGGCAAGCTCGAAGCCGAATTCAAACGCGTCGTGCAAGCGTCGCTCGATGAAGAGAATCTTCGCAGCTTGGGCGGCGTGGGCGACAAGAAACTGACGGCGGAATTGAAGATCGTCAGCCAGCGTCCGGCGGGCGTGACGCCGGCGGATGCGCCCATCGTACAAATCGCGCGCGCGGCGGATCGCGCGTTGGGGCTGACGACGAAATTAGGTTCAGGCAGCACCGATTCGAACATCCCGATCAGCCTGGGCATTCCCGCGATCACGATTGACGGCGGCGGCGCAGGCTTCGGCACGCATGCGTTGGATGAACGCTTCGACACGACGAACAGCCACTTGGGCACGCAACGCGCGCTGTTGATCGCGTTGGGCATTGTGGGAGTGAGGTGAGGCGATGCGCGCATTGTTGCAACGCGTAACGCGCGGGCGCGTGACCGTCGGCGAACGTGTGACGGGCGAGATCGGCAATGGCTTGGTGGTGTTGCTGGGGGTTGGGGCGAGCGACACCGAAGCTGAAATCGAGTTGTTGGCGCAGAAGATCGTCAACCTGCGCATCTTCACGGACGCGGAAGGCAAGTTCAATTTGTCGGCGCTGGACGTGGGCGCGGAGTTGTTGGTCGTCTCGCAATTCACGCTGTATGCCGATGTGCGCAAGGGGCGGCGGCCCAGCTTCACCGACGCGGCGCGCCCGGAATTGGCCGCGCCGTTGTGCGAGCAGTTCGTGGCGCGGTTGCGCGCGTTGGGATTCAAGGTCGAGACCGGCGAGTTTCAGGCCATGATGGAAGTCGAGATTCATAACAGCGGGCCGGTGACGATCTGGCTTGATACGGCGGAGTTGCCGCGCGCGAAATGATTTTTATTGGAGCAAATGCAGCAACGCGAAGCCGACCGGTGAAAGCAGTTGATTGAACTCGTCGAGTTTGGAACATTGGTTGAAACGTAAGCCGTGGCGCACAAGCGTTCAGAGTTCCGCCTTGTATCTTGAATTTCAGACAAGGCGACTGGTAAAACATCGCAGTCTGAATCAGACGGGCAGGCTGAAGTTGAGTTTCCGCCTACGGTCTTAGAACCTGGCCTAAAGATGAACTCGCCTGCCCGTTCGCAGCGTTGCGCCAGGGAAGCTGGACGGTATCTAAGGCCCTGGCCGCGCCAGTGAGCCTGCATGCACAAGGTCAGCTCGGAACAACGCACTACTTCTTCAACAAAAGGATGGAACTATGTCAACACTCCCCGCGCTCGGCATCGACGTCGCGAAAAAGACGTTTCAAGCCGCGCTGCGCCTGGATAGTAAAAAGCGCAGCAAGTCGTTCACTAATGATGCCGCCGGTTTTGCGGCCTTGAGCGACTGGCTGGTCAAGCAGGGCGTCACGCAGGTGCACGTTTGTCTGGAAGCCACCGGCTGTTATGCCGATGGGTTGGCGCGTTATCTGCACGCGCAACAGCACACGGTTAGTCTGGTCAATCCGGCGCGTATCAAGGCCTACGGCCAGAGCCGCTTGATCCGCACCAAGAACGACCAGGTGGACGCCGCTTTGATCGCCCGCTTCTGTGAAGAAGCGCGCCCGCAGGCTTGGACGCCGCCACCACCGGAGTTGGTCGAGTTGCAAGCGCTCGTGCGCCATCTCGAATCACTGGGCGAAGTGCGCCAACAATTGCGCAACCGCCTGACCGATGGGCCGCAGGTCAAGCTCGTGCTGGACTCGCTGGGCACGACGATTACGCAACTTGAAGCCGAAATGGCAGCGGTCGAAAAACAGATCATGGAACAACTCGAGCGCCATCCTGACCTCGATACAAAAGCCACCGTGATCGATTCGATCACCGGGATCAGCCGGCTGACGGCGGCCAAACTGCTGGGTGAAATCCCGCAACTGGGCAGTTACAAACGCGCCGCCCAAGTCGTCGCCTTCGCGGGCTTGAACCCGCTCGAACGCCAATCCGGCACTTCGATCAAGGGCAAGCCGCGCTTATCGAAAGCGGGCAATGCGCGCGTGCGCAAAATTCTTTATTTCCCCGCCATCACGGCGCTCATTCACAATCCGCTGATCAAGCAACTGGGTGAACGCTTGCGCCAACGCGGGCTCTGCGAGATGGCGCTCATCGGCGCCGCCATGCGCAAACTCATTCATCTGATTTTTGGCGTCGTCAAAACAGGCAAAGCGTTTGACGCCAAACACGCTTGTGCGGCTTGAGCTACAAGCCGGCACTTTTTTGAAAAAAAACTGGTACTACCGCTTGACTTTCAAGACGGTATCTTTAGGCGGTCAGCGGCGCGTAGCGCCGTAAAGACGCGCCTGCGGCGCGCTACCGCCTAAAGGCGGAACTCTGAACGCTTGCTGTTGCTGGGCTCAATTGAAGCTGGGTGCGCCGCTTTCGATGGCTTGGAATTAGCTCACTGCGGCAACTGTTCGAGCAAGCGGTCAATGTCCGCGCGCGTGTTGTAAAAGTGCGGCGAGATGCGCAAGCGGCCCAGGCGCGCCGTCGTGATGATGCGTTGCGCGTCGAGTTGTTGGTAAAGTTGTTCAGCAGTAAAGCGATCGTGCTGGCAGGCAATGACGGCAGAGGCTTCGCTGGGACGCCGCGAACTGACGATGCGATAGCCGCGCGCTTGTAAACCTGCGCAGAGATAATCGCCGAGTTCGAGCAAGTAGTTTTCAATCCGTTCCAAGCCGACTTCTAAAAACAACTCGACCGCCGCGCCCAGGCCGCGCACGCCCGCCGTGTTGAGCGCGCCGGGTTCAAACCGTTGCGCGTTGGGCGCCCAGGGTTGATTGAAATTGTTCATGTCGAACGGGTGCTCGACCGAGAGCCAGCCGACCAGCGTGGGCTTGACGCGCGCCAGGGCGCGGCGCGAAACGTAAAACAGTGCGACGCCTTCAGGCCCCAGCAAAAACTTGTGGGCATCGGCAGAGAGAGCGTCAATGCAGGCCGCTTGCACATCCAGCCGCAACGCGCCCAAGCCCTGAATCGCATCCACCACAAACAAAATGTCGCGCGCGCGGCAGTGACGGCCAAGCGTCACGAGGTCGTTGCGGAAGCCGCTGGCGAATTCGACAAAGCTGAGCGTGACGGCGCGCGTGCGCTCGTCAATCAGGCTGAGGATTTCTTCTGTTTCCAAACGCCCGTTGTGTTCCTGGGCGAAGCGGACTTCTGCGCCGTGCTCACGTGCTACGCGCAGCCAGGGGATGACGTTGGCGGGGAACTCGCAGGCGGCGGTGACGATGTTATCGCCTGCGCGCCAATCAATGCCGTTCGCAATCATCGCCAAACCCGCCGACGTATTGGGCGCAAACGCAATCTCGTCGGGCGCGGCGTTGATGAATTGCGCGCAGAGTTCGCGCGTGTGTTTGACGGCGGCGAACCAGTCCAGGTAATTGGCCGCGCCGTGGTCGCGTTGATCGCGCAGATGGCGCTCCATCACCGCGTAAACAGGCACGGGCAGCACGCCGACGGCGGCGTGGTTGAGATAGGTGCAATGTTGCGTGATGGGGAAGAGTTGGCGGATTGCTTCGTTCATTGGTTGCCGATGGTTAATTCAAAACAGGTGCGCACTTCGCCGACCGCCAGTTTGCGATGATTGTAAACGGTGGCGCTGGCATAAGGCGCGAGTTGCGCAAGTTGTGCATCGTTGAGCACACCGAGTTGGCGCAGGGTTTCGAGCACGACGGGATCGCGGGCGCGTTTGATGTCGCCGTCTTCGATCTTTAGCGCAATGCCCAGGCCGTGCGGGTAACGCGCGCAAGGCAGTACGCCGAGCAGTTGCACGCCTTCCGCGCCGACTTTGGAAATGAGCTGGCCGTGGGCGGCGATCATCAAATCGGTGTCGAGCCGGTTGCGCGTACCGCCGATCATGACTGGGTGTTCGATGAAAGCGTTGACGATGCGCTTGGCGGCTTGTGGTAAAGCCTGGTCGGTGGCGAGGTCGGTGTGTTCGACGCCGACCAGTTGCGCGTAGCTGCGCGCCATCGCTGCAATCGTGGTGGTGAAAACGGGCGCGCTGCAACCGTCAACCGCCACACCGATTTCGTCATACGGCACATCGGCAAAGCGCGCCAACGTCGCACGAATCAGCCGTTGAATCGGATGTTCGGGGTCGAGGTAATTCTCGATGGAGTGATTCAGGAATTTTGCCAGCGCCAGCATCCCCGCGTGTTTGCCGGAACAGTTGTTATGCAGCGTGCGCGGGGCTTGGCCGGTGGCGCGCAGTTGTTTGGCTGTCACGTCGTCAAAGGGCGTGTGCGCCCCGCATTGCAACGCGGCTTCCGGCAAACCGATTTTGTCTAAGATGGATTGCACGGCGGCGAGGTGTTGCGCTTCACCGCTGTGCGAACCGTTGATGACGGCCAGTTCCTGCATGGTGAATTGGAAGTGCTCGGCTGCTCCGGTAGTAACGATGGGCAAGGCTTGAAATGGTTTGGCGGCGGAGCGGAAATGCGTGCGGGTTTCAATCTCGCCGAGTTGCGCGCTGACATTGCCGTCAGGGTCAATGGCGGCGAGGTGGCCACGATGGCGCGCTTCGACTTCGTGACCGCGTGTGACTTCGACGAGCAGTGAAGGTGCGTGCATGGCGCGCATCATAGGAGAGGTTGAAGGCGCTGTACAAATTGCCGCCACAAAAAAGAATCGCCGCCTGCTTTAGCAGCAAGCGGCGAACAAGGAAAGAGACGAAAGGAGACGAAAACCTAGTAACTCGAAGAAAACCTATTTCTGCGCCGCCGGTTTGTTTTGACCGGGGTAGCGCAGTACCACTAATTTCACATTGCGGCGTCCGAAGCGGCGCGCTTCTTTGACGCTCGGCACCCAGACATCCAGGCGATTGCCTTTGATGGCGCCGCCAATATCGTGCACGGTGTAAACGCCCGTGTATTTGCCCGCGCTGACTTGCACGACTGTGCCGAGCGGGAGCACGCGCGGGTCTGCCGCTAACACGCCCTTTTCAGTCTTGGCTCCGCTGCGCGTGCGGCCGTGAATCGCATAGGCCGAGGCGCGAAAGGTCTTGGGCGCGTGTTTGCTGTCTTTGTCAGGCTCGGCAAAGCTCACTTCGTGCAGCTTGCGCGCGGGTGGTTGTGCTGCCACATTCACTTTTGCCGTTGGCCACTGAACCTTGGGTTGAGTGGGTGGCGTGTTGTGTTGCGGCGTCACTGAGAAATACTCAATCAGCGCCTCGGGCGCGCAGAGTATTTCAGAGTTGAGCGCAGTGAAAGCGAAATTCTCAAACAGCGGTGCAATTGCTTGCTTGCCAGTTTGGTTGCTGGTTGCCGAATTGGCCGCAACCGATTGATCTACGGGTTGCGCTAGCTGTTTGGTATCAGCCTTCGGCGCCGCGTCGCTCTCAGGTTTCGCTTGCGCACAGGCGGCAAACTGAAAAATTGCTGTCAGACAGAGAGCCGGAACAATCTGTGGGAAGAGATGCTTAAAGCTAGTCATTTTGGTTGTCACCCTTGTGTGTCTTTTGGTTGTGGTGGCTCCTAACCACAACCCAATGCCTTCGTCTTCACTTTGTGGATCTGGCACCATCAATCTCGACAAGCTCTCCGGCAAAATCCGAAATTAAGCAGCATCGTCGAGCAAGGGGTTTCTGTTTTTTTGGTCAGCTTCAGTTTGGGGTAGATACCCCTGCGGCTACCTTTTGAATCGGCGGCCACTGTGAAAGAATTTCACAGTTGAAGTTGGAGTCCTCTCAAGACGGGCAGGATACTAGCACGCCCCTCCGGCTTCCCGCAGCACACGATTTCGAGTAGCGAAGTAACCCGAATTTACGGGCAAATTTAGCGGCAAAATTTTTTTTCCAAACCGAGCAACCCAGTCTGCTTGCCGCCGGAATTTTGATTAGAAAGCCGGAAATGAACTGAAAAGAGGCACGCGTCTTGGTTGCAAATGACTGGTTTTGATTCGGCAGTTGGAAGAACAATCCAAGTGGTTTGTTCTTATGGCAAATCGGCCAGCGAGGCGAGCAATTCGGTTTGGGTCAGTGTGGCGGTGCCGACTTTGCCGACGACGACACCGGCGGCGTGGTTGGCGATGAGGGCGGCTTCGTGAAGCGGTGCGCCGGCCGCCAGCGCGAGGGTCAAAGTGGCGATGACTGTGTCGCCTGCGCCTGTGACGTCATAGACCTCGCGGGCGACGGTTGGGATGTGAAAGAGCGTATCGTCCGCGGCCAGCAGGCTCATCCCGTGTTCGCCGCGTGTGATCAGCACGTTTTTGCAAGCCAGCAAAGCGCGGATGCTGGTGGCGACGGCGCGCAACGAAGCTTCGTCGGTGATTTCCAGATTCGCGGCGCGTTCGGCTTCGAGTTGGTTGGGCGTGATGACGTCAACGCCGCGATAGTGCTGAAAGTTTTTGAGCTTGGGATCGAGGCAGACGGGTTTGCCCAACGCCTGGGCGCGCTTGATTGCCATTTGTAACAGGCGCGGCGTCAACAGGCCTTTATCGTAATCGGAGATGATGACGGCAGTGGCGTTAGTCAAGGCCTGTTCAAACGCGGCGGCGACTTGCGCTTCGTTGGCGCTGTGAATGGGCGTGCGGTCTTCGCGGTCGGTGCGCAGCATTTGCTGGCTGTGCGCCACGATGCGTGTTTTGCGCGTGGTGGGCCGCGCCGCATCAACGACCAGGCCGGAAGTGTCCGCCTGATTTGCGTTGAATGCCTCACGCAAGCGCGCGCCCGCGAGATCGTCGCCGATGAGGCCGATGGGAATGGCCTGTGCGCCCAACGCCAGCAGGTTCGAGACGACGTTGCCCGCGCCGCCCAAATGCCACGATTCGCGTTTGACCTCGACGACTGGGACGGGCGCTTCGGGCGAGATGCGGCGCACCTCGCCCCATATGAATTCGTCGAGCATCAAGTCGCCCAGCACGACGATGGTCTGGCGGTTGAAGTGTTGCAGGATTGCTTGGGCGCGGGTCTGATTCATATCTTTATTCGCAAAGCTCAAAGCGCAGATCGCCGGTGACTCTGGCGATGGCTTGCAGCACTTGTTGCACGCTGATCGAACGAATGCATTCAGGTTCGGCGAACGCCGTGCAAGTGTACATCGCACACGGATTGCAGGCGAAGTGGTTCTGCACCAACTCCGCCGGCGCGCGCCAGGGCCGCCAGCGTTGGGACGAAGCGGGGCCGAAGAGCACGACCTGCGGCGTTTTGACTGCGGCGGCGATGTGCGCGGGGCCGCTGTCGTTGCCGACGAAAAGTTTGGCGTCCGCGATCAACGCGACCAGTTCGCCGATGCTGAGGTTGCTCAGCGCGGCCAGCGGTTGCGGCGTTGCGGCTTGCACGGCGGCTAGTTGCTGGCGCTGTTCCTCGGTTGGCGCGCCGGTCATGACGATTTGAAAGCCGTGCGCAATCAGCCGTTCGGCCACAGCGGCGAAGCGTTCGGGCAGCCAGCGTTTGGTATAAAACTCGTTGGTCGGCGCGAGCACGGCGTAAGGCCGCGCCGGATCAACGCCAGCCGCGCGCAGTTGCGTATGCGCTCGTTCACGCGCCGCTTCGTCCACAAAAAGCTGTGTTGGCGCGGGTTCGTCCAACGGCAGCCCCAGCCATTTGAACCAGCCGAATTGATATTCGACCGTGTGCAGATCGGCGCGGCCCAGAATTTCTTCCGCTGGCGGCAGGCGCAGGTTGTACGCATAGCCGTTGCGAAAATGTTGCGCGCCCAACCGCTGTTTGGCGCCGCTCAACAGCGTCAATTGCGCGCTGGTCGGGCCGCCGTGCAGGTTGATGACGGCGTGGAATTTGTGTTGGCGAATCGTCCTGATGATCTGCAACCGCGCGGCCAGCGAACTGCGTTGGTGTTGTACCGCACGAGGCAGCGGGATGGCGGCGATGTCGGGGTCGGCGGCATACAGGTCGGTGTAAGGTGCCTCGACCAGTGTGGTGATTTGCAGGTCGGGCCGATACCGTTTGAGCGCGCGCAAATTCGCCGTATCCAGCACAGCTTCGCCCAGATTGCGCAGGCGTATGAAGAGCAGGCGGGCGTTTTCGGGCAGGCTTTGGAAAAGCAAGGTGGGCATGTCGTGTCGGTGCAGGATGCGCAGGCTCAATCGTAGACGTTCTTCCGGTGTCCAACACGAATGATCTCAATCAGCAAGGTTTGAGAAAGTACGTCATAAAGGATGCAGTAATCGCCTTCACGCACGCGGTAGGTATGTTGCGAACCGGCCAGCTTTTTCGCGCCCGCAGGAAAGGGGTTGTCGGCAAGCTGCTCGACGGTTTGCACGATGCGGGCAACCATCTCTTTGGGTAGTTGCTTTAACTCTTTAACCGCCGACCGCTTCCACGCGAGCTTAAAGGAGTCCATCTTGCCTCAACTCCGCCAACAGTTCGTCGTGGGGAATCACTGGTTCGGCGCGCCGCTCAGCCACTGCTGCGAGGTCTTCCAGGTCTTCCAGTAAAGTTTGGAATTTTGCCCAGGCGAGGATCACGGCAGTCCTTTCGCCAGCCTGATTGGTGACGTACTGAACTTCGAGCTGCTTTAGGTCTACCATCTCGCGCCTCCTTGTTACGTCCGCGCTTCTTCTTCAATCGTCGCCTCGTCCACCAGCATGATCGGGATGTCGTCGCGGATCGGATAGACGCGGCGGCATTCGACGCATTTCAAGCCGCTGCCATCGGGCTTCAATTCGACGCGCGCCTTGCAGGCCGGGCAACGGACGATTTCTAAAAAATCAGGACTCAAACTCATTCTGCTTCCTTGTCGGTTGATGGGATTTGCTTCCGCAGCGCTGGCATTCTAAATCAGAACATACGACATTGGAACAGTCGCCATTGCGAATGTCGGCTGCTGATTTGGTCCAATTGGCCCGGCCAATTGGCGCGCGGAATTTTGCCGCATTGAATCTTGAACTTGCCAGAGGCCGCCCGTATGATGCCCAGGCTTTTGCGCATCCCGCACCCACAACCACTGACGAAGGAGCACGCAACGAGATGTCTACCGAAACCGCCAAGAAGATTTGGCACAATGGCAAATTTATTGACTGGAACGACGCCCACATTCACGTGATGTCGCACGTGATTCACTACGGCTCGGCGCTGTTTGAAGGCATTCGCTGTTACGCGACGCCGCAAGGCCCGGCCGTCTTCCGCCTGCGCGAACATATGGAACGGCTGCATGATTCCTGCCACGTTTATCGCATGCCGCTCGCGTACAGCGTCGAACAACTCAGCGAAGCCTGTTTAGAAACCATTCGCGTCAACGAGTTCAAAGAGTGCTATCTGCGGCCCGTCGTCTTGCGCGGCTACGGCGCTTTCGGCGTGAACCCGCTCAACAATCCGGTCGAGACTTACATCGCCAGTTGGCTGTGGGGCAAGTATCTGGGCGCCGAGGCCATCGAAGAGGGTGTGGATGTCTGCGTCTCGAGTTGGGCGCGCATGCACAGCAACACGCTGCCGCCGACGGCCAAGGCCGCCGCGAATTACATGAACTCGCAACTCATCAAGATGGAAGCCATCACCAACGGCTACGTCGAAGGCATCGCGCTCGACACGCAGGGTTACGTCAGCGAAGGCAGCGGCGAAAACATCTTCATCGTGCGCGACGGCAAGCTTTATACGCCGCCGCTGTCGAGCGCCGGGTTGACGGGCATCACGCGCGATTCGGTGATGCAGCTCGCGCGGCTGCACGGTTACGAAGTCGTCGAGGCGCTGATTCCGCGCGCGACGCTTTACACCGCCGACGAAGTCTTCTTCACGGGCACCGCCGCCGAGATCACGCCCATCCGCACGATTGACCGCATCAAGATCGGCGATGGCAAACGCGGCCCCGTCGCCGCCGCGCTGCAAAAAGAGTTCTTCGCCATCACGTCGGGCGAAAAGGAAGCGCCGGGCGATTGGCTGACCTTCGCCAAAAAGTAAGTAATGTGTCAGTAGCCCGACCGTGAGGGAGGGCTTGTCCGCGCACGCCCTCCCTCACGGTCGGGCTACTGACAC
>JAYUCP010000659.1:0-18471 GCA_043740245.1 Acidobacteriota bacterium
GCGGCGCGGTACTTGGCGATCTCTTCAAAAAAGTCGTTGTGCGCGTTGAAAAAGAACGACAGGCGCGGCGCGAATTCATCCACGTCCAAGCCCGCGCGCATCCCGTAATCGAGATACTCGATGCCGTCGCGCAAGGTGAAGGCCAATTCCTGCGCCGCCGTCGCGCCTGCTTCACGAATGTGGTAGCCGGAGATCGAGATCGAATTCCACTTCGGCATCTCTGCCGCGCAAAAGCGAAAGGTGTCCGTCACCAGCCGCATGGCCGGACGCGGCGGATAAATCCATTCCTTCTGCGCGATGTACTCTTTCAAAATGTCGTTCTGCAAGGTGCCGCCGATGGTGCGCCAGTCGAAACCGCGCCGCTCTGCCGCCGCCAGAAAGAAGGCCAGGATCATCGAGGCCGGCGCATTGATCGTCATCGAAGTCGTCACCTGATCGAGCGGGATGCCGTCGAACAAAACCTCCATGTCCTCGCGCGACGAAATCGCCACGCCGCACTTGCCGACCTCGCCTTCTGAAACTGGATGATCCGAATCGAAGCCCATCAGCGTCGGCAGATCAAAGGCCGTGCTTAAACCTGTCTGCCCATGTTCGAGCAAATACTTGAAGCGTTGATTGGTGTCGAAAGCCGAACCAAACCCGGCGAATTGGCGCATCGTCCAGGGCTTCGCGCGGTAGCCGGTCGGATGTATGCCGCGCGTGTAGGGCGGCTGGCCGGGAAAGTTGATGTCGCGTTCAAAATCAATCTCGGCCACATCGCGCGGCGTGTAGAGCCGTTGAATCGGACGCAATGAAACGGTTGTAAACTCGCGTTGGCTTTCGGGCAACTTTTTTAACGAAGCGGCTAGCGTCGTCGCTTCCCATTGCTGTTGCAAATCGTTGAATTGGGTTTCGGTAAGGGTAGCATCAGTTGCAGCTTGGCTCATAAAAGGAACTCCTTGATGATGACTTGGTATGACAATATGCCTGATTTTATTGAGTGAAGTGCTCGTTTGAACGCGGCGGCGATGATAGGGGAGCGCGGCATGGAGTGTCAACAAAAGGAGTTGAAGCGCGCAATGTAAATAAGTTCGGCAACAAAACTCGCTGATCTATCACCGGCCAGATTGTCCAGATTTTGCGAAGGTCGGCGAGAAGAACCGTGTGCTGTTCGAGAGCGAAGCGGAAGCGGTAAGGGGAGTATTTAGGAAGGCGAGGAATTGTCTTAATAAAATAACCTTGCAGCTATACTGCCCGTAGGTTATAACAAACTATGACTTGGGAGATTGAGTTCACCGATGAATTTGAAGCGTGGTGGAACGGCCTGGACGAGGACGAGCAGATTGACGTGCGCGCCAGTGTGACTCTCCTACGTGAATATGGCCCGCACTTACGCTTCCCGCACTCATCCGACGTGAAAGCCTCGAAACATGGTCAGATGCGCGAATTACGCACTCAACACAAAGGCGAGCCTTACCGCACCCTCTACTGCTTTGATCCGCGCCGCACGGCAATCCTGCTTTTGGGCGGAAACAAAACCGGCGACGTCCGCTGGTATGAAGTCAACGTGCCATTGGCCGACAAACTTTACGATCAATACCTGATCGAACTGAAAAAGGAAGGACTATTTGTAATGGCAAGAAAATTTGCTGAACTCGAAGCCAAGATGTCGCCTGCCGCGCGTGCGGAAGCGGCACGTCGCACACGCCAGATGCTGGAAGAAATCGCCCTGCAAGAGTTGCGTCAGGCCTTACGGCTAACGCAAGCGGAAGTAGCACGCCTGCTGGAAGTCAATCAAGCGGCGATCAGCAAGATGGAAGGGCAGGGTGATATGCACGTGATGACGCTGCGCCGCTACATTGAGGCGCTGGGCGGGGAACTGAAGCTGGTGGCGAGCTTTCCCGACCGCGAGGTCATCATCAATCAATTTAGCGAGCGCGGGGCTTGAGACTGAAAATGCCGCGCATTAGCAAGAGCTTCCAAAATGGAAGACTCAAAACTTCAAAAAATCATCATCGCCCTTTTGGCGCTCTTGATCCTCGCTGTGTTGAGCGTTGGCTACGCGGTGTATCGTCAGCCCCGAACCGCTGAAGAATTGCGCCAGGAGCAGCAGCTTAAGGGAGATAAAGTCATGAAAGCGGCGCAAGATTTTATAAAGAACGAGGCTACGCGCGCCGAAACCGAAGAAGTCTTTCGCGGGCTTGGCGTACCCGAAGACCTTATAAAACGCCAGCTTGACCAACTTGAAAGAGTACGGTCGGCGCGGCGAGGTCGCAGGTGAAAAATCCGCTTAGCGAGCGCCGCTCATCAGTGAAGGAGCCGCACATGAACAAACTGTTCCCGATTGTTTTGATTCTCTTGATTTGCAGCCAGCCGGTGCGCTTGCAAGACGTTGCGCCCGTAATAAGTACGATGCAACGCGCGCAAGTACGGAAACTAATCAACGTCAGGCACGATGAGATCAAGGGCGTGACTAGGCTAAGCTTACTATTGAAGCGCCCAGAGCGCCCAAGTGAAAACATGATTGGGTTTCATGCAATGGTGAGCGTTGAGAAAGGACTTGCCTACCTAGGCTTTTCCGCTTATCAGGTAAGTAGGTTAGTGAGAGGGCGAAGTTCGCGCTGGGGGAATTTAGTCGCAGAGCCACCTATGCTTGGCGGCAGCGAATTTTTCTGGCTAATTGATGGCGTGCGAGAAAGTTTGCCCGGCGACGGTGCGGACAGCGATTTTTTTGTCACAATGCCAATGGCAGTGCGCTTTGAAGATGAATACGCACTCTGGCTACGAGAGAGCAAGCCTTCGCCGGTAAATGGCAGAATTCAATCAACAGTCACGGCTGAGATAAGCCTCAGCTTTTTGACGCGGCTGGCACAAGCAAAGGCCGTGAAGTTTGAAGTTGGCGGCGTCGTGTTTGAGCTTCCAGGCAACGAACTGCAAGTCTACGCTGCCGCGTTTCGTGAGGCCATCGGCGAGAGATTAGGCAAAGTTGGGGATGGTGATGACGCGCAGCCAGTGCCAGAGCGCCCCGTCTTGAAGCGCAAGCGCCCTTAAACACGAACGCCCTGCACAGATTGCCGTCTGTGCGGGGCTACATTTTGGCCTAAATTGGTCCAATGATTGGTTCGTTTCCTTTTTCTGTAAGACGGGTCACGGTTGGAAGCTGTTAGCAATGAATCGCTTAACTCTGCAAAACAAGGTTAATAAGACAAAGTGCCTGATTTTATTGGGCAATTAACACGACAGCGATGATAGGGGAGCGCAGCATGGGGTGTCAACAAAGGCATTTGTGACCTGGGTACGCACCGCTTCCAGCGTGCAGAACTGATTCACTGCCACAATGGTTTTGAATACAGCAATCGCCAGGCCAGCACGCTGGAAGCGTTGCGTACTCAAGGCTTGGCGGTATCACCTAACCCGCGTACAATCCGCCCACCTCAAGTAGTACCACTCGTTATTCAAGCAGGGAGAATTACCAATGATTTCCAACGCAAGCCGCGCTTGTGCCGTTTGGCTGTTCGCCGCATTTCTCTTCACAGCCGCACCCGCGTTCGCGCAGAACGCTGATAAAGTGCGGGAACGCTATACAAAACACGAATACCAAATTCCGATGCGCGACGGCGTGCGGCTCTTCGCGTCGGTCTACGTGCCCAAAGACACCACGCACACTTATCCGTTCCTGCTCACGCGCACGCCTTACAGCGTCGCGCCCTATGGCGTAGACAATTATCGCGCGGCGCTCGGCCCGTCCGAACATTTCGAGAAAGAAGGCTTCATCTTCGTCTATGAAGACGCGCGGGGCCGTTACATGTCCGAAGGCGAATTTCAGCAAGTCCGCCCGCACGTGCCCGTCAAACGCGGGCCGCAGGACGTTGACGAGAGCACCGACACCTACGACACGATTGAATGGCTGCTCAAAAACATTCCGAACCACAATGGCCGCGCCGGCATGGTTGGCATCTCGCAACCCGGCTTTCACGTCGCGGCCAGCCTGATTGATTCGCATCCCGCGCTCAAAGCCGCTTCGCCCCAGGCGCCGACGGCGGACTATTACATCAACGACGATGTCTATCACAACGGCGCGTTCATGCTGGCCGCGAACTTCGGCTTCTATTCCAGCTTCCGCCCGCGCAAAGGCGGCCCCGCGTTGCCGAATGAACGAACGACCTTCGACATGGGCACGCCCGACGGCTACGACTTTTATCTGAAGCTGCCGCTGCCGATGTCCGACTGGAATCAGAAACTGTTCAACGGCGAAGCGGCCTATTGGCAAGAGATCATTGACCATCCCAACTACGATGAATTTTGGCAGCGGCGTTCGTTGTGGAAGTTCATGCGCAACGTCAAATGCGCCGTGCTCAACGTCGGCGGCTGGTTCGACGCCGAAGACCCGATGGGGCCGTTCCACATTTATCGCGCCGTAGAGAAGCTCAACCCCGGCACGGTGAATCTGCTCTCGATGGGCCCCTGGTCACACGGCGGCTGGGCGCGCGGCGAGGGCGACAAACTCGGCAACGTCAACTTCGCGGTCAAGACCGGCGTGGTGTTTCGTGAACAAGTGCAATTCGCCTTTTTCATGCAGCACCTCAAAGACAAACCCGCCAACCTCGCCGAAGCGACAATGTTCCTGACCGGCCTGAACGAATGGCGCAGCTTGAACGAATGGCCACCGCGCGACACCAAGCCGCTGACGTTTTACTTTCGCGCGAATGGCAAGCTCAGCAATGAAGCGCCGACAGAAACGAACGCCTTTGATGAATATCTGAGCGATCCGAATCGGCCCGTGCCGTACATCGGCTACACCGCGCGCGGGATGAACGGCGATTACATGACCGAAGACCAACGCTTCGCCGCCCAGCGCCCGGACGTGCTGGTTTATGAAACCGAACCGTTGCAAGCAGACCTGACCATCGCCGGGCCGATCAAAGTCAGCCTGAACGTCTCGACCAGCGGCACCGACAGTGATTTCGTGGTGAAGCTGATTGACGTGTATCCCGGCGATTACCCTACGCCACCGCTGCCCGCGAATCATCCGCCCGCGCCGAATGCGGTCAAGCTGAGCGGCTATCAACAACTGGTGCGCGGCGAACCGTTCCGTGGTAAGTTCCGCCGCAGCTTTGAACGGCCGGAGCCGTTCACGCCGAACAAGGTTGAAAAAATCGAGTTTGAAATGCCGGATGTCTATCACGCCTTTCGCCGTGGGCATCGCGTGATGGTGCACGTGCAAAGCTCGTGGTTCCCGCTGGTGGATCGCAATCCGCAGACGTTTGGCGAGATTCCGAAGCTGGGGGCGGAGGCGTTTCGGAAGGCGGTGCAGCGGGTTTATCGGGGGCGCGATATGGGTTCGGCGGTGATGTTGGGAGTAGAACAAAGGTAATGTTTCAAGTGGGCCGTTGCGCCGCTGCCGAAAGAATGCTACTAAGCCACGTCGGTTCCGGCAAAGAGGTAACAGCCGTTGTTTGTGGGGCAATGGCAAACCCATTCAGTTTTTTCTGCCACTCAACAGACAGCACGAGGAAAGCCGTAGGGCATGTAGAGCAACTGACTGGCGCATCTTCCGAAAATGATACGCTGGGTTGGGATGTGTTGACTAGAATTACTGCGTTACGAAACATTCAACGCTTGGTTTACCAACAAGAGGCTGCGGCATGGAAACGTGACCAGCTTCGAATCCTCAACAATGGAATAGTTCAATATGCGTGAATCACTCGATGTTCCTTACGTGACCCAGATTGATGACACAAGTAATCCCCATCATCTAATCAAACGTTGCGGCGCGGCTTGCGCGGAGATGGTGCTCGGCTCGATTGGCGCGGAGCATCCTGACCAGATTGAATTGTATGATCAGATTAGAACGGCTGGGGTAGGTGATACTGGCTCTTGGTATAGCCCGCCACGCGGGTTGACTGCGGTTCTACAAACCGTCAGCACGCGCCCTGGGACTTTTAGAGGATCATTCTCTATCAAGAAGGAGCCAGGTGAGCTTGTGCGTGGGCGTGGGCGTGCTGCGGAAGCGGAGGCGGAAAGGGTTATTTCCAGGCAGATCATCACAACCATCCAGGAACGTCGCGCCCCTGTCGCTCTAGTCTATGACGGAGGACATTGGTTGGTTGTGCGTGGCTATCAAACCGTTGAACGGGTAACAGGGAGCGGGAGTGAGGTCATCAGCGGCTTCGATGTGAACAATCCATCCCCGTTGGCCTATCCGCACGATACGACTCCCAATCCCTGTGATAAAGGTGGCATAGGCCATATTTGCTATCCACGTTGGCAGGATCGCTATCTGACTCCGGTATTCTCTTTTAGGGGAGGCCGAGATTACAGTAATAGATGTGTAGCCATCTGTGTTGATACAACTGTGGTAAGGCCGAGAATGGCTCTGACTGCGCCTGAATTGCCAGCAGAAGAAAAGCAAGCGGCTGCTCAAGCGCCTCTGTCCGGGAATGCCCAGCTGATCAACCCTGCTGATGCCATTGGGCGGGCTGAAGCAGGAATCAAGGATTACGAGTTGTATGCGCGTGAGCCGTGGCGCACGGCCTTGCAGTCAGCGCAGCCAGGAAACCCATTGCTGGTACAAGAACTCGATCGCTTGGACAGTTACTACTACATCGTGCCCTGGCGCACCCAACCTGACAATGCCGTAATGGCGGTGACCGTCAATGCCAAGAATGGCGCTTATCAAGAATCCGTCTGCTGCCTGAACGGAAACATCTATCTGCCGCCGCAGCTTACTGCCAAACAGCTTGCTCAGCTTGTCATCGGCAAAAAGTTTTTGCTGCCTGGCCAGCAAGGAGAACTCGTGGTGCGTGAAGAGGCCTTAAGTATTTACCCGCTGTTGGTATGGCGGCCCTGTTTGGAGTCGTTCTCTCCATTCAGGCCATTCTATCTGTTTATTGTGGGCGCACACCGCTTATATCTGCGAGTTGACGGCGACATCTTTACCAGTTTGAATAGCAACGTTTTGGGCGCATAGCTGGGACTGTGTTACTGATTGGGCAGTTGTCAGGTTTCTGCTGTCAGGTACAGACGAAGAACGTCTGCAACCAACAGGCCGATTACACGCAACAGTATCGAGGCCGATACTGTTAAGTTACAACGAGAGAAAGGAGAACCAGATGGAAAGTAAAGTAGTCCGGGCGAAACAAGAACCAAAATCGCCCGCCCGCCAAAGTACGACGAAGTCTGCGGCGGCCAACAATCGGGCAAAACTGCGCCGGTGTATTGCGACAAAAGCGAAAAGAGAGGGGATTAGTTATCTGGTGCTGGAAGTTCGCCGCGACACACTGATCGTCTTATTCGTTACCGCCAACCCGAGCGCGACAGATGCGGAGCGGCGCCGTGAATTTGACCAACTGGGCAAACACATTTGCAGTTGTCTAAAGCGTTATCGCTTGCGTGGTGTCACGCAATTCGCGATGGCCGCTTACAGATCAAAAGAGGATATTAGCGGTGGTGGTGGCGATCCTCTTATGGCTGACCCGCCCGGTGGAGGCGGTGACGGCGGCAATACATGCAAAGACCCAAGGTTCAAACCATCACGGTAAAGTTACAACCCGTCTCACTCCGGGTCGCCTTGCAAAGTAAAGGCGGCCCAGAAATAAGGCGCGCGCCGCTGTCGCCACATCTCCAATTGCGCCTGACGCAAAGCCGCGCCGGGCGTCAGGCGCTGTTGGAGCAGATGGCGATAAAGCGAGATCATCAAACGTGCCGTCTCCTGATCCGCCACATCCCACAAACTAACCAGCACGCGCGGCGCGCCCGCGTACATAAACCCGCGCGACAAACCCAGCATACCCTCACCTTGCCATTCCCTGCCGAGACCGGTGCGGCAGGCTCCCAGCACAACCAACTCCGCCGAAAGCCTAAGTCGGAAAATATCCTGCAACCGCAGGTAACCGTTTTGTTCGCGCCCTTGCGGATCAACCAGCGAGAGCGCCAGCCACGAAAGTTGCGGGTAGCGGTCGTCCACGTAAGCATGTGTCGCAAAGTGAATATAGCGGAACTTTTGCAACACACCGCTCATCACCCGGTCACGCCTGGCTTCAAAACCCAACGCAATCAACCGTTGATCGGAGGGCGCAAAACCAGCGATAGTCAACGCTTCGGTGCGTGAGGCAGGCAGCGAGTCAAGCTCGATTGGCTCACCAGCCAAACCGCTATCCCGCATTGCCTTTTCCAGATCAGGCGTGAGGGCGGCACGGCTGGCAATAGTCGCTTCCTTAGGCAGCGGTTGCCCCACGCGCTGTTTGCCTGTTTGGGAAAATACTGGATCGGCAAACACAGCGAGCAATTGTGCAGCGGGGGGACGGCTGTTCAATGCCTTGCGCGTCAGGGCCAACGTCGAAGCTGAAGGTAGGTAGGCAATCTCGTGTTTGACGATCAAGGGCGGTTGAGAACCCGTACGGCGGGGCGACAAAGAGCCTGGTCGCGCAGACCGTTGTTGCCCTTTTTCCTCAGAGTCCACCACGCTAGTTTCCGGTTCAGGTAATAAAGCGAACGGCACATGCTGCAAAACACTATCGCTGACAATCAGGAGTTTTTTCTTTCCCAGTAGTTTACCGACCGGTCTCAAGAGTTGGTTGCTAAGCGTTTGCGCCGCACGTTGAAAATCGGGATTGTCGTATGCGAACCGTTGCCGCAGTTCGGCGACCGCCTCGAATTTCTGGCGTTTGAAGAAAGTAGCCGCCGCTTCAATCTCTGCTTTCGCGGTTAGCTCAAAGACGCTGAGCGGGCGCGCCATGTCAGTGGTCACGACGAAAAGATAGATTTTGTCTTTCCCAATCAAGTATTCGAGCAGCAATGAATCGGGCGTGAGCGATTGGCGCTGAATCTCGGCCAGACTGAGCGGTTGCGGACGCGCGAGCGCCGCATAGCGCGGGTTACTGGTTCTGATTTGCCCCTGTACCTGTTCGTACTCCGTCGTTAATTGCAGCAGTTCTTTTTCCAGGTCAGTGCGTTTGGCTGTCGCCTCAGGCGTTGATGGCTGACGCGCCAGTTTGGCAATTTCACGCGCCAGACGGTCAATCCTGTCTTGCAAACCAGTTTCACGCGCGAGCAAATCCGGCGCAACTTCGGCACGGATGTCGGTGTCGAGATCGGACAACATTTCCAATTGAGCACGGGCGCGGGCGCGCTCACTGGTCTGGAAAGCTTGTACATCATAACCGGAGGCCGAGTGTTGTTGATGTAAATGCAGCAGGAGGGCAATGTGTTCATCATAGTAATGCCTTGTGTAGGCACTGTAATTGGCAGTTAAGTAAGGGCTGGTGTAACGACCACGCACCGCTTCAACAATCCCTAGCGCCGCTTGGCTGTATCCCAGCGCTTTGAATGGCTGCGCGCGTTGAATTTCAGCTTGGGCGATTTTTGAAAGAGAGAACGCTTCCAAAATCTTCTCGCCCAACTCCTGCCGCAAGCGCTGAGCTTGTTGCAGATACTCAATTGCTTTTTCCGAGTCGTCCAGCAGGAGCCATGACTCGCCCAATTTATGCAAGGCCATGGCCTCGAAGCTCTGATACCCAGTCTTTCGCAACAATGGCAAGGCATCCTGCAACTTGGCTTGTGCTTCGTGCGGCTGTCGCTGTTCAATATGGGTAATAGCTAAATTGGTCAGAGCCACCCCTTGTCTGCGCAAATCGCCGAGTTCGCGGGCGATTAGTAGACTGGCTGCGTTGTCTTTGAGAGCCTCAGTATGATTTTCCAAAAAATGCCAAGCTATTCCGCGCCCACTCAGCACTGTCGCCTCATAGGTTTTTATACCCAATTCACGGCTGATGGCGAGAGCCTGGCTGTACCATTGCAAAGCCTCCTGCGGTTGGCCTTGTGTGCTGTAAACACTGCCGACGTTGTTCAAGCAAACCAATTCGTTACGACGATTTTTGAGTACGCGATAGAATGACAGCGATTGTAAGTAATAGGTCAGCGCGCGCTGTTTGTCGTTTTGTACATCATATAGCAGCCCGATGTTATTAAGGGTCTCGGCTTCGAGATTGGTGTCCCCAATTGTCCGCGTCAAAGGCAAGGCCAACTCATAACCTTTCAGAGCCTCACGGTAGTTACCAAGCAAGTAATAGGTTTGCCCCAGCGTGCCGTAAGCGTCCGCCTCGCCGCGCCGGTCTCCGGCGGCGCGCCAATAAGGGAGCGAAGCCTGGTATTTTTCGATTGCCCGCAACCGCTGTTCTTTGGTTCCTTGGGCCGACAATTCCTCGGCTTCCGCATAGAGTTTTTCGGCCTGCGTGCGCGCCCGATCATTTTCCGCCGCAGTACGCAATTCCAAAAGCGTCAGGCTATACGCGACATCCTCTTTCGTAGCGTCTACGGCCTGAACGCTGAGCCGATACTCGGCGGCGGTTTCCGCCACGGCACTGACCGCCGCGCCAAACGGCGTCCCGTTCTTGGCCTTGACGGTCATGACCTTCTCTCCGCCCACCAACGTCAGCGTCAAATATACATCGCCGCTCAAGGCTCTGGCTTCGACACGCACGTATTGCCCGGCGGCCAGCGTTAGTGGGTACTGTTGTGTCTCTCCTTTTTTCAACTGAGCGTTGACAGGCGCGCCATAGCTCAATGCCGCGTGTTCTGACTGTTCTTGCGCAGCAACACGAGCGATGAACAGAATGGCGAATGCAGCCAGACAGCTACAGGTTAATAACTGCGCCATTACACATTTTGTGTGTCGAATCATTGCTGGATACTCCTGTCGCGAAGCGGCAGAACGGCGTTTGCTTGGTAGAAAGCTATTTGCGCATTTTCTTCAGATCATCTGATAGCTGCGCACTTAGCTTGGTTACAACTTTGTTGACGGCCCCCTGATATTCAACTGCATCAAAGCCTGACGTCAAGGGCCAGATGACCTGGCTGCTGGCAGCAACGATTTGTGCCTTCAGCGTGAGGCGCTTGGCGGCTCCTTTGGCTGGCCGTGGCGTGATTTTGAGTTTGAGCGCAATGTCGCCAGCGTTGCGGTCATCGGTCAAGGCAAAAGGCACAACCGCAGGCAACTGGGTGCGAATTTGTTCGCCCACCAGGCTGCGCAACTGTTCAGTCCCTCCGCCAATTTGCAAAAAGACCTTGCGTGCTTCGAGCAGTCCGGTGGCCGCCGCCTCGCGTTCACCACGTGTGAGCGAAGCCGAGTTTGATTCAACCGGGATGTAGCGGACGAGCACTTCGTCGTTGGGAGCTGCTGGCCGTGCGGGCGTGCGCGGGGTTGGCGAAATAGTTGGTTTAGGTTGTGGTGAGGGCGAGGCTGCCGGCGCCGATGTTGGCGTAACTTGCGGTGCGGGCGTGGGTGAAGCCGTCTTGGCAATGTTTGGTTCCGGCGTGGCTGGCTTGTTGAACAGCAACCACGCGATGCCGCCAGTGAGCAGAGCCAATAATAAGAGGCTTAGCGCCGGTTGCCAAATTGGGCCGAGCAAGGCGGCAGGCGCATTGTGCCGTTGCAACCAACGCCGCACGGCATGAATTGGATGCGAAGTAGCACCGGCCACGGTAATCGTCGCCGCCGCCGCAGTGATTGTGAAGGCCAACCGCCGGCCGTTTTGCAACACGATGACGGCGTCTTGTGCGCGCAGTTGATCGTCGTCGTCGTAGCGCAACCGGTGCGTCGCCAGCAACAGATCGTCCGGTGTGTCAGCCGCGCGGATTTCGAGAAACTCGGCGTATTCCGGCAGGGTAAACCTGACCTGCTCGCTTTGCTCCAAATCCAGCCGCGCCACTTCATCCCCATTGGCGACGAAGCGCAGCCGCCGCGCGCGCGCGGTTTTGCGACGCTGTTCGCGGTCGCGCAGGTGGTCGCGCAATTCGGCGCGTTCGCCGTCCGTGAGCGGCGCGCCGCCGTCAGCGGAATCGTCCGGCCCGGTGTCATCCGCCTGATTCGCCAAATAAAAGCGCGGGATTTCCAGCCGTTCGGCGGCCGGCGCGTAACCCAGCGCGTGCAGCAAGCGGGCCAGGCAGTCGGGGTGCAACAGCGCGTGGTAGCGTTTGATTTCGACCGGGTGTTCGGCGTCGGGGTCGGGGCCGCTGAAGCTGAAGTCGGGCAGCGCCGTGTCGGTGGGCACAAAGCGTTCGGGCACGTGACAGCCCGTTTGCCAAGGCGTGAAGGCGGCGAGGCAGTCGTTGACCAGGGCGGCAAAGCGCGCCGGCCGGTCGTGCGTGACGAAGCGCAACGCGCCGCGCGACTCCTGCGTAGTCGCCAGCATTGCGCCGAAGCGGTTCAGCAATTCCTCCATCAGCTTCTTCTTTCGGTTGCGGCAATAATCCTCGGCGGGGACGCGGTTGGGGTCTTGGAGGATGACGTTGTAAAGCTCCAGCGTTTCCGCCGTCGTGTAACGGTGCAACAGCCGGCCCAGCCCCAGCGTGACATAAAACGAATTGCGCCGCACCGTGATCCAGACCAGGTGTTTGATGAAATGGACAAGCAAGCGCGCGGCGCGCGGCGCGCGCGCCGGGTCGGCTTCGCGCGCGCGCTCGAAGGGGGCGGACTTTTCATAGACCAGCCGTTGCAACAAGTGGAACTCGGTGAACGAGACCTTAGTGCGTCGCCCGGGATGATAGAACCGCTTGTCTTGTGCGAGCGTGGTAGTTTCTAAACTTTCCAACGCGGCGGCCGTAATGCGCGCGGCGGCTGCCCGCTCATCCGGGTGAATGAAATAAGCGAGCTGAAACGTCTGGTTCAGCAATTCGTCTGACAAGGCTCTCATAGGGAAATTGGCGCGCGTGTTTTCACCGGCTTACCTGAGCAAGAACAGCCTGGAAATTCGAGTTTGCCATTGCTTCCTCTACCGGCACGGCAGCTTAGCCAGAAGCGGCGGGCAAGTCCAGCCACGCGCGCCGCGCGCTGCTTCAGAAAATCACACGCTCTATTGCAGGGCAGCCGCGTAAGCTCGCCGGGTAATCGGGGCGGCGGCTGTTGCGCCCAGTGAAAGGAGTTGTGCAGGGCGGTGTGTGCCGTCCTGCAACAATGAAAAGCGCGCCGCGCTGTTGTCCGACAAGCTGCCAGCTTGTCGTTGACTCCGGTTTACGCCTAACCGGAAGCCCCCGACAAGCTGGCAGCTTGTCGGACATTTTCTGAGGAGAAAGCAAATGGCAAAATGGTTTTGCGCAGCGCTTTTGGCGGCGTGCGCGGTTCCGGCGGTTGCCGACCTGCTCAAAATCGTCAATGTCAACGCGCCGGCGATCAACTGTGTTTTTCATCCGAGTTGCCGCGTCACCGTCAGCGACACCAGCGCGCCCATTGCGATCAGCGGCGCGGCGGGCAGCGGGTTTCTGCAAACGCGCACTTATCGCGGGCGCAAAGGAGCGCGGGCCGCGGGGCTTTATGTTTATGAGTACCGCGTTGATTTGCGCAATCTGGCGGGGATTCTCAAGCTGCCCGCCATCGTGTCTTTGCGCGTGGACTTCGGCCCGGTCGTGAATTCACTGGATTACGATGGCGACGGCAAGACCGGCGATCAGGTGTTCGTGATCACACGCGGCGGGCTGGGCAGTGTCGCGCCGGTTTCCGCCGAGCAAACCGGCAACATGATTACGTTTGAATTTGGCGCGGGGGTGAGCGGGGGCGCCAGCCGGGGCCGCGGGCAGAGCAGTTTTTTCTTTGGCGTCGTTTCAAGCAAGCCGCCGCGGCCCAGCACGGCCAGCGCGGCAACGAATTCCGGCGCCACGTTGACCTTATCAGCACGCGCCCCAAGTTACTCCAAGTGAGCGGGCACGGGCTTCAAACGCGCAAACGCGCAAGGGAAAAATGTTATGACACAAGTTTTCAGCAAGCAGTCTCAACGCAAGCTCGTAGCCATCAGCGGGATGCTCATGGCTGCCTTATTGATGTTACCCGGCGGGGCCAGGGAAAAGAACAGCGCCGCCGCTGGGCTGCAGGCGCGGCCAGCCTGGACGGCGGTCGCGGCGACCGGCGTCTTGGACGAATCCTCCACGGCAGCGGCGGCTTTCGACGCTACGGCCTTGGGCTTCCGGAGCACAGGCACGAGCATCGTCGCGCGTTACAACGTGACAAACATCGTCGCCGGGGGCGGCAATCCGAATGTGCCCGGTTGGACCCTGCTTGAGTTAGGCTCAACCGCGCCAGCCGGGAGTTCGGTGCAAGCGCAATTATTCAAGGTTGATCCTTGCACGGGCCGGCAAACGCCCCTCTGTTCGGGCACGCCGGCGGTCAATGCCGGGGCGGGCGGGCCGCATTGCCGGTTCTGCCAGTTCGGGCCAACCGCCGTGGATTTCACGAACGCTTTGTATTACGTGGAAGTTACGTTGAAACGGTCGAATACGACGCTACGGCCGCAGGCCTTTACGCTGCGCCTCAAATGAGAGTCAGCAATTCTCAATTTGTACAACGGACTGTTAGTCCGCTGCGGTCTCGGCACAATGCACCATGGCCGAGACTGTTGCGGCACTGGATTTTGTCGCCAAGGCAGGCCCACAGCGGACTAACAGTCCGCTGTACATTCCCAAACTGAGAATTGCTGAATGAGAGTTGAGGCCGCTGCCGTGGCGCTTGCCCGACAATGAGCTAAGTGAGCAAAACTCAGCAGTACTCTTATTTGGGCGGTGCGTGTCGCAGCCAGCACGTCCCGTCCCTCGGCCAAACTCGCTTGAAGCCGCTTGCCGCATGTGCCCAGCCTCCGAACAACCGCTGAATGGCAATCATAAAAATCCCGCCACGGGTTTCCATTCCCGCTCATCTGCGCCACAATCCACGCCGACCTGTGATCCTTCCACAACAACCATCAACATCAACGCAAGGAGAAATCATTATGGGCAATCAGATAAAGCATCCCGCCGGCAATTTCTGCTGGTTTGAACTGGGCACCACCGATCAGGCGGGCGCCAAAGAATTTTATGGCAAGCTCTTCGGCTGGGAATTCGATGACCATCCGTTGCCGCCGGAAATGGGCGGCACTTATACGATGTTCACGCTCGGCGGCAAAGAGGTCGGCGCGTGTTATCAACTGGGGGCGCAAATGGCCGGCGTGCCGACGCATTGGATGCCGTATGTCGCGGTCGAAAGCGCCGATGCCGCAGCCGCCAAGATCGCGGAACTGGGCGGCACGGTGCTGATGCCCGCCATGGACGTGATGAATCACGGGCGGATGGTGGCCTTCAAAGACCCGACCGGCGCGGCGCTTTCAGTGTGGCAGCCGAAAGAGCATTTCGGCGCAGATGTAGTCGGTGCGCCGGGGGCGTTCTGTTGGGGCGAACTGGCGACGAGCGATACGGCCAAAGCGAAAGAGTTTTACACGAAGCTGTTTGGCTGGACGACCAAAGACAGCACAATGCCGGAGATGGCCTACACCGAATGGATCAACGGTGCACAACCCATCGGCGGAATGATGCCGCTGCAAGGGCCGCCGGGCGTGCCGCCGCATTGGCTGATTTATTTCACGGTCACAGACGCCGATGCGACGGTGGCGCAAGCAACGGCGGCAGGCGGCAACGTGATCGTCGCGCCGACTGACATTCCGGGCACGGGCCGGTTCAGCGTGCTGGCCGATCCGCAGGGCGGCGCCTTTGCGGTGATCAAGTTGACGATGCCGATGTAATGCAGGCACCGCTTCACGAATTCAAAAGGCCCGGCAAGAACTTGTGCCTTGCCGGGCCTTTTTGTATTTGCCTGCTTATTTGGCGGTGAGCGTTTCGAGCAATTTCTGATACGCGGGTTCGCGCCGCACGAATTCAAAGGCGGGCTGGCGGGCCAACTCAGCCGCGTCGCGCCAGCCTTGCGCCACCGCGCGTTGCAGCGTTTCCAGCGTCTGTTTCTTGTCGCCGTTCAGCGCGTAACCGACGGCCAATTGATAGAGCGTCTGCGGCTGGCCGGGGCGCAGTTCGTTGGCGAGCAGCAGGTTGTCGAGCAACTCGCGGTACTTCTTTTGCGCGCGCAACGCATTGCCTTCTTCGCGCAAGGTGATGTTGTAAAGCGAGAGCAAACGCCGCGCGAGCAAGCGTTCGCTCGACGCGTTCGGTTCGGCGGAGCGTTTGTGCAAAGCGGCAATTGCGCGTTTGGCTTCGCCGAGCGCGCCGTCATGTTCATCGGGGCGGCGCATGCGTTCGCGCAGTTCAAAGAATTCGCGGGTGCGCAGGTTGTACGCCTGCTCGTCATTCTTTTCGCGCTTCAGGTCTTCCTTGCAAGCGGGCGTGGCCTTGAGCGCGGCGGCCTGGCGCTCGTATTCGCTCACATCGCGCAGGCCGCGAAAATCGTTCACCAGGCTTTCGTATAAAGTCCAAGCCGCGCCCATCTGCCTGGCTGTCTCGGCGGCGCGCGCTTGCGCGAGAGCGGCGTCGAAAAGATCGTTGAGCAAAGCTTCGTCTTTGTTGCGCAAGCCGCGCTGCATGGCTTGCACTTCCAGCCAGCCGACGGCGGCGACACAAGCCGCTTCGGGCGCCCAGGCGTGTCCGCCGTCCCAGATGGTCAGCCGGTGCGGCACGCCCGCTTCGGCCAACGCGCGGTCGAGTTGTTTCAGTTCGAAGTAGTTGAAGTCTTCGACGCCAGCCAATCCATAAACGCCGAAGGGCAAATCTTTGGTCACGTTGACGCCTTGCATAAAGGCCGCGCCGTGCAGGATCGCGCCCGTCACTTGCCCGCGCAACGCGTTCGCCACGGCGGAGGCTACGCGCGCGCCGCCCGACAGGCCGGTGGTGTAGGCGCGCCGTTCGGCCAGCGCCAGGCGTTCGTGCGTGTCGTCCCAGAGGGCCTGCACGATTTCGCTGAGCTTGACGCCGGGGCCGTTGCGCGAATTGTGCGAACCCACGACCACGTAGCCGTACTTTTCCGCCGCCGCCTGGTACAGCTTGACCGGCGCGGCCCCGCGCCCGCCGGGATCGAAGCCGTACAAGATCGGCCAGGCGCGGTCGGGCGCATAGTTTTTGGGCAAATACAGCGCGTAGCTTTGTGTGGCGTCGGCGCGGCAAACAACGCGTTCGATTAGCGTGCCGGTTGGGAAGGCAGCCTGTGGCGGCGTTTGTGCGTTGGCGTTGAGCGTGCCGCAGACACAGAGCAGCGCGAGCAGACGCAAGCAGTGTGTAAGAGCGGATCGCAGCATCATCATTTGCCATTTTCCGTTGGTCATTTGTCAGTGGTCATTGCCAGGAGCCGCCGCGCGTGAAGCCCAATGAACATTGGGCAATTGCCGGGCAATGGTAAATCTCAAATCTCAAATCGCAAATGGAAAATGCGGCTCCTTGCTGGCAAGCAATTCAACCGAGCACGGCTTCCCAGGCTTGGCGCGGCAATAAGTGCACGCCCGGCGCGGCGGTTGAACCGTGCTGAACCAGATGGCGGATGCCGGCGGCCAGCACGGCCAGCGTCAAATCAAAGGCGTTCAAGCTGTCGCCCTTGCCCGCCGTCAGATTCGCCATCGAACCGCCCGCGAATAAGTAGATCGTGCGCTGGTTGATTTGAAAGGCTTCGATGAAGGGTAGCACCTCGGTGTGCGGATGCGCGCGCAGGGCGGCCAGATCGAATTCATCGGAGCGATGGCCGACGTTGAGCAAAAACGCGCCGTCGCGCAGATGCGCGAAATGTTCCGCCGTCAGCACGCCGCGCGCGCCGGTGGCGGTGACGATGACATCGGCTTCGGCAATTGCATCGTTGAGCGATTGCACGCGCCAACCGGCGTAGGCCGCTTCGAGCGCGCGCGCCGGATCGCGTTCGGCAATCGTGACCGCGCCGCCAAAGGCGCGGGCCGTCTCGGCTACGCCACGCCCGACCGAACCGTAACCAATCACCAGCACGCGCCGTTCGTGCAAGCTCAGCCGCGTGCGGTCGAAGAAAGCCTGCCAAGTCGTCAGCCCGACCATGTGCCGGTTGTGTATGCCTTCCTTGATCGGCAAATCGTCGCAATTGAAGACGGGATAGCGCAGCGCCAGCGTCTGCAAACGCCCTTGCAAAAGATTGATGCCTGAGCCCGTGCCTTCCAAACTGGCTTTGACCGAGTGGATGTCATTGCGTTGATGCAGCGCGTGGCTCAAATCCGCGCCCATTTCGAGCAGGTGCGTCGGTTGCCAAGTGAGCGCGTGTTGCAGCGCGGTCTCGTATTCAGCCGCTGTCATGCCAAAGCGGGCGTCGGCTTCCGCGCCGTGTGCAACCAGCCATTGCACGGTGTCGTCGCGCACCGTGGTGGGATTGCAGGTTGTCAAAAAGAGCTTGGCCCCGCGCGCTAACAAAGCCTCAAACAGCGGGATCATTTTGATTTCGAGATGCCCACAACAAGCGAGGCGCACGCCGGTCAAATCCGGCAAGGTTTGCAGCGCGCGTTGGGTGCGCGGCATGTGGGTGCGCATCCAAACAAGTTCTTGTTCGATCTCACAGCTTGCCATTTGGGGATAGCGCAAAGGTAAGGCAAGAGCATGGAGTTCAAGCTTTAGCTTGTCTGGCGCGCGCCGCGCGCCCCGCAGCCTGAAGCCCAAATCCACGGTTAAGGACTGATGGGGGTCAGTTGAGCTAACTGCTTGAGCGCAAACTCCCACCAGTCGCGGAACAGGTTCTCTTCCGAGAGC
>JAYUCP010000660.1:0-3013 GCA_043740245.1 Acidobacteriota bacterium
TCCCGAATACAGCACGCGCAAAAAGACGGCGGTGCGCTTGGAGAAGATGAATACGTTGCGGATGCGCTTCGTCAACGAGCATTACGACACGCTCAAAAAACAGGCGCTCTTTGGCGATCCCAACTTCCGCATCCCCGTCGGCGCGGACGATCAGACTGAAGAACAGTATTGGACCTTCACGCGCATCTTCACTTCGCTCTCGACCTGGATTTTGCTGGCTGCTTTAGGTGGATTCGCCGCCGCCTTCATCTTCACCAACCGCGATGATGTGTTGCTGTGGTTGCAACAACACAGTTTTTTTATAGGCCTGGCGACGGCGCTGCCCTTCGCGCTGATCGCCATCATCGGTTCCAGCGCGGGCAAGTTTCTGGGCAAGACGACGCCTTGGGAGCCGGTCAAAATTTCCTTCCTGGTCAGCTTCGCGGGCATCCTCGCCGCGCATTACCGCAATCTATCGCGCACGTATTGGGGCATGCCGCCCGCGCGTTTCATGATCCCGTTTTTAGTGGTCGCCATGCTGCCGGTGATTCCGTTTTTTGCGCTGTCGGACTTCGGCCAGATGCTCGTCTTTTTTGGCGCCTATCTGACGTTGTATGTCGTGGCCGTGCGCCGCTTGCCGCAAGTGACCATCGCGGTCGTGCTGATTTTTGTCGTCGTCAGCAGTTCGATCTTGCTGGCCGGGGCTTACAACACTGTCGTTGACGTGTTCACCGACAACCAGACAGTGTCCGCTGTCGAACGCGTCAGCGGCGTCGTCAGCAAAGGCCTCCCGCGCCGCATTCACCAGCGGTTTTATCTGTGGTTGAATGCCGGCACGCCGCCCGATCCTGACGAACATTGGTGGTGGCAGCGCGAGGCCGAGTCTGCCGATGGGCGCGGCATCTCGAACGAAGAGGCGTGGTACAATTCATACGCCTTTCAACCATCGCAGGCGCTCTTTGGTGTGAGTGACGGGCGCATGGTTGGCGCGGGCCTGGGGCGTGGTTATCCTGAGATTGTGCCGATTGCCGATTCTGATTTTATCTACTCGGCTATTGCCGAAGAGTTGGGCCTGGCGGGTGGCGCGCTGGTGATCTTTGCTTTCATTCTTTTAGTCATCGCGGGCATGCGTGTCGCCATCGAGGCGCGCGATATGTTCACCAAATTGATTGCCGCCGGGATCACGGCGTTTATTGGCTTTCAGGCCGTCGTCAATATCGGCGGCGTGATTCGTATGTTGCCGATGACAGGTATTACGCTTCCTTTTGTGAGCCACGGCGGTTGGTCGCTGTTGACGAGCTTTTTCATGCTCGGTGTGCTCATGGCAATTTCACATCGCAATAACCTTGTCAGCAGTCCTGTTGCCAGCCCCAGCAACTGACCCCTGACACCTTTCAAAATGCCACTGAAGATCACAGTCGGAACCGTCACGGATCGCGGGTTGAACCCGAAGCGCACGGCGAATGAAGACCGTTTGCTGGCCCTGCCGCAAGCGCGCCTGTTCCTGGTGGCCGATGGCGTAGGCGGGCGGCGCGGCGGCCAGGTCGCCAGCCAGACCGTGGTGGATGTGTTCAAGCAGGCCTTCAACGATCAGCCGCACCGGGCCAATGATTTGCTGACGGTGCTCAAACAGACGATTCACCTTTCCAACCGCAGCATCTACGATTCGTCGAATGAACTGGCCGAATTGCATGGGATGGCGACGACGGTGGCGCTGGTGGCGGCCCTCAATGACAACCGCGCGATCATCGGCCACGTTGGTGACAGTCGTGTGTACCGCTTCGATGGCCGCGATTTGATTTGCGAGACCGAAGACCACAGCGAAGTCAATGATGCCGTGCGCTCCGGCGTGCTGAGCGCCGCGCAGGCCGCACACCATCCGCGCCGCAACGTCATCAACCGCGCCATCGGGGCCGAAGCCGAGGTCGAAGCCGATTTCAAAATCGTGCCGCTCAACGAATTCACCAGCTTTTTGTTGTGCAGCGACGGCGTCACGCGCCATCTCAACGATGCCGAGTTGACCGAATTGATGCGCGCCGGTCTGCATCCGCAAAAGCTCTGCACGCAGGTCAAAGAGATTTGTTTTGAGCGCGGCGCCGAAGACAACCTGACCGCCGTTGTCGTGGATTTTGGCGAGCGCCGCTACGCCGATGAACAAACGCGTCCGGCGATTGCGCGGCTGCGGGCGGCCTCGAAGGCGGCGTCGTCGTCATCAGCAATAGGGGGCGGCGGTTCGCGCTTCCAGGTTGAGTTTGGCGAACCGAGCGGCCCACTGCCCGCGCCTATCATAGACCGTTCGGGCATTGATCGTTCAGGTGGCAGGCCGGATGCGGAGCCAACTTCCGAAATGGACGCGGCGACCGATTCCGCGCGCTTGCGGCAAGCGTTGTCGCGTGAAAAAGCAACGCGCGATTTGGCCGCGCGCCCCACCAGCGAGGCTGGCTTGCGCGCTGTGCCGAATGAACGGCAGGCGAATGCAAATGCCGTGTATCGGAATAACAACGCAGCAGAACGAGTGATGGACAACACCTCGCAAACAACTCCGGCCGCAAAAACACAAAGCATCAATGGGCGCGATGTGTTGTTGTTGGGGTTCTATTTGATCTTGTTGATGGTGGCGTTTGGCGTCGGGCGCTATTACGAGAATTTGCTGGCGTGGGTGAATGGCGAACCCGTGCCGGTCGTCAGCCGCACCACGCTCAGCAACGGCGCCAGCGATCCCGAAGTGGCGGCGGCGCGCGCCTTGTTTGAAGAGCGGCGCTATGACAAAGCCCGTGAGCGGCTGGCCCAATTGGCGGCGGCCAAACCTGAGAACGCCGAATTGCGTTATTGGCTGGGCCGCGCCGATTACGAAATGAAGCAGTACCCCGACGCGGTCAAACACTTGAACGAGGCCGCGCGGCTCGATGCCAATTTTCCTGATATTCACGTGCATCTGGCGCTGGCCTATTTGGCGCTGAATGACAAAAAGAATCTGGAAGAGAGTTTGAAGAAAGCTCTTCAGTGATGCGGTACGGGGAGCGGTAGCGACCTG
>JAYUCP010000661.1:0-7308 GCA_043740245.1 Acidobacteriota bacterium
CTGCTGAAACACCGACTACCGGCTACCGACTACCGACTACTCTTTTCCAAATTGGCAATTTTCTCAATGCGGCGCGCGTGGCGGCCACCTGCGAATTCAGCGGTTAAAAACGTGCGGATGATTTGGTCAATGGTTTCAGGCGGCGTAGTGCGTTCGCCGACGGTGATGATGTTGGCGTCGTTGTGCGTGCGCGCCAGCCGCGCGGTTTCTTCGTTCCAGACCAGCGCGGCGCGGATGCCGGGCACTTTGTTGGCAGCGATTTCCATGCCGATGCCGGTGCCGCAGACCAGGATGCCGCGTTCGTATTCACCCGCCGCGACGGCCCGGCCCACGCGTTCGGCGTAGTCGGGATAATCCACCGAGGCTTCCGAGTCGGCGCCGAAATCGTCGTAGGCGACGCCCATTTCGGTGAGTATAAGTTTGATAGCTTCCTTGCCGTGGAATCCGGCGTGGTCGCTGGCGATGGCGATGGCGATCTTTTTCATCTTTCAGATTGCTTCGTTTGGTTGATAGGCACTTCAGCGAATGCGGCGCTGATTTCTTAAGGCCGGGATGTTACCCCAGCGGGCGCGCATCTGCCAAAGGCCCCGAATGCGGATTGCGGATTGCGGATTGCGGATGGCGGATTTATGCTGCCCTCCATTCTGGCAGCGCGAACGAGAAGCATCCTTTGGAAATGAACTCTGATCCCATGCCCCAGCAACTTTCGGCCATTGCGCGCGCGCAGAAAGTTCTTCAATCCGCAATCCGCAATCCGCAATCCGCAATCTTCTTCCTCATGCTGGCCGTCTCGTGGCAACGCTGGTCGAGCGTGATTGCCGACAGCGGGCGCGAGTTGGATTTGCCGTTGCGTTTGCTCAACGGCGAATGGCTGTACCGCGATGTGCATTACCTTTATCCACCGCTTTCGCCCTATTTCAATGCCCTGCTCTATCGCGTGTTTGGCCCGCACCTCGGCGTGTTGCAAAGCAGCGGCGTGCTCTTTTCGTTGCTGCTCGTCTGGCTATGCTCGCGTATCGCGCGGCGCTTGTTGCCGGCAAATGAATGCGCGCTGGCGGTCTGTGGCGTCATCGTCTGGTGCGTCTTCAAACCGGCGGGCAATTTGATTTCGCCCTACACCTACGCCGCCTTGCACGCGTTGCTGCTGGCGTTGGCGGCGTTGTGGTTGACGTTGCGTTATGCCGAAAGCAGGCGCGCGCGTGAACTGTGCGGCGCGGGCCTTTGCATAGGTCTCGCCGCTATCACCAAACAAGAATTCGCCTTGGCCGCCGCACTGACGCTGGTCGCAACGCTGCTTTACCTGCACCGTACAAACTGGCGGGCCATCGCGCGCGACATATCGCTAGCGGCATTGCCAGTCTTGGCGGTAGCGGTTCCCGTTTACGCTTGGCTGTTTCAACGAATAGGCTGGCCGACGCTGGTCGAAGATTGCCATCTGTTTTTCACGCATCTGCCGACCTCGCTGGTCTATTACAACCGGCAACGCACGGGCCTGGCGCAACCGCTGGCCTCGTTATGGCAATTGTTCGGCGCGGTCGGCGTGTGCGGGGCTGCCGTCGGTTTGGTGTGTTGGTGGAGCGCGCGCCGCAACAGCGCAACCTTTGCCACGCGCGCCTTGCTGCTCAGTGGCGTTTGCCTGTTAGCGGCGCTTTTGGTTGGGTTCACTTCAGCGGGGCAATGGGATGGCAGCCCCTTGCGCGCGTTGCCGTTGCTGTTGCTGGCGCTGATTGTAGTGGAATGGCGGCGTGGCGCATCAGCAACCTTGTTCATCATCTCCGTCTACAGCCTGGCAGTGCTGGCGCGCGTGGCCTTGCGCGTGCCCAGTGGCGGCGCATTTGGCAGCTTCTTTCTGCCGACTTCGTTGCTGCTGATCTATTCCTTGCTGACGCTAACGCTGCCGCAGGCGTTACAAAAGTGGACGCAGGATGAACAGGCGATGGCGACAGCCCGGACGATTGGGCGGGGCCTGTTTGTGGCGGCTTGGTTGATAACAGCGGTCGTGTTCGGGATTCGTTACCGCAAAAACTACAGCTACGAAATCAACACGCCGCGCGGGACGCTGTATGCGACACGCCAGGTTGGGCCGGTCTATCGCGCGGCGTTGGATTTCATCGCCACGCATACGCAACCGGGCGAAGCCGTCGCGGTTTTGCCAGAAGGCAGCGACCTGACGTTTTTCAGTGACAGACGCATGCCCTTGCGGCATCAGATTCTGATTCCCGGCTTGATGAATGAACGCGACGAGACGGTGGCGATTGAACTGTTGGATAAACAGCGCGTGCGCTACGTGCTGCTCGTCAATCGCCCGCTGCGCGAATTCGGCGCGGTGGCGTTTGGCCGCGATTTTTACCAGCGGCTGGGCGGCTGGATTGAGGCGCATTATCGCGTGGTGAAGGTGTGTGGCGCGGGTGGCCGCGCGGACGCGCAAATCGGCGACGCGGAATTTTTTATCAAAGTGTTGGAGCAGCGCAGTGAATAAGCTGCTGACATTTAGGGTTTCAGTTCATACGCCAAAATGAAAAACGGTTTTTCACCCAGCTTCGCGCCACGGCTCTCCGGCGTATCGAAGCGCGCGGCCAAGCGGTAATGCGCTTCGATCCAGCGCCAGAGTTCCTGGTTGTAATCCAGCCCGAAAGCGCGGTCGCGGAACTCCGACGTATCCAAGTTCGCCAGCAAGATCAACCGCACGTGGCGCGCCTTGATGCGTTCAATGGCGTCGAGTTCTTTGGTGCCCGTCAGGAAGCCCGGATGCACGATTTCTTCGCGCAGTGGATAAGGCCGTTCGGCTAGAAAATTGATTGTCGTGGCAATCGGCAAGGTCAGCACCGCTTCATCCGGCGCGCTGTGCTGTTCGACATAACGCAGCGCCTCGGCCAAGGGCTGGCCGATGGCGGGCACGGTGCGAAAGCTGCCACGCGGTGCGCTCACGCTAAACGTATTCAGCCGCCGCCAGCGCAACGCCGAATTGAGGGCCATGCCAACCGCCAGCAACGCGATCAGCACCGTCGCTGTTTGTTGCACGCGCTGGCGCAACAAAGCATTTCCAGTCAGCCACCACGGCGCGGCGCACAACAACACGTACAAATAAACGATCAACAGCACCGGCAAAAAGAACGGCGTATACGGCCCGGTCGTCGTCACATTCAGCAAGGCCCGCAAGATGGCAAACAAGCTAAAAACCAGCAGCAGCAAAAACACGCGCTGTTCGACCGGGAAAGCCGCGCGCTCACGCCATACGCGCCGCGCTAACACAGTCAGCAAAACAGGCAACACAAACACCGCCGCGGCGAACGGCGTCACATCGCTCGGCACATGCATCACCCGCAACGCCAATTCGCGCCAGAACAAGCCTACCATCAGCAACACGGCACAACGTTTCGCCAGTGTTTGCCAGCCGGTTACACGTTTGGACAACAACGCGCCGAGCAAACCACTGCCGCCAACCCAAACGGCAAACACGCCCAGCCCCGCCAGGCTGAACCACAGCGAGCCCGGCCATTGCGCCAAGCCGCTGATGTGGCGGTTGAAATAGACCAACTGCGGCGGCACGTTTGTGAAGAGCACGTGA
Organism: Acidobacteriota bacterium; assembly: GCA_043740245.1. GTDB lineage: Bacteria > Acidobacteriota > Blastocatellia > RBC074 > RBC074 > JACPYM01. The sequence goes on from JAYUCP010000661.1 coordinate 3,569, forward strand.
TTGTCATCCAGCAACACACGCCACGGCACGCGCGCCAGCAGCGCGCTGTAAACCACCACGGGCAATGACGGCAAGGCCAAAGCCAACGCAAAGCCTGATCGCCACGCCACGCGCCGTTGCCACAGGCATTCGAGCAGCCACGCCGCGCCCGCCGCCGCCAACGCCGGCAACGCCAACTCCGGCTTGCACAGCAAAGCCAAACCTGCGCACAGCCCTGCCCAGCCGAGTTGATTCACGCGCCGCGTCTGCACAAACCGCACCGCGCCAAGCAATGACACGAGCGCGAAGACCAAGCCATACAGCGCCGCATAAGCATACGGCTGCACATAATTCGCCGTGGATTTCAGCGCGCATACAACCAGCACTAAACCCGTCGTCGCCGCAGCGGGCCAGACCGCCAGCAATTGCCGCGACAGCCAATAGATCATCCCTAAAATCAGCGCCGCACAAAGCGCGCCGCTCACGTGCAACACGGCCAAATGCACGCCGAATAGCCGATAGAGCAACGCGTTGAAATACGGCGCAAACGGGCCGTATAGGAACTGGACATCCGTGTATAACTGCTCGCCCGCCAGCAAACGCGTGGGTAAATTCATCTCGCGCCCGTGGTCGAGCAGCGGTTGCGTCCAACGCTGCCACGAAGCCAGCAGCATGAGCGCAAAGAGCAAGCCGAGCGCGGCCATTGCTGGAAAATCGGCGCAGGTTAAACGGGTTGTCGGGGTTTGGTTCATTGGGTTTCAGCCAAACGCCTTTGGCATTGGGCGCGCGATTATAGAAACGGCCCGTTGCACAAGCAATTCACGCGCGCCAGCTATTGGCTCTGGCCAAATATCCGGTTGACATCCGCCCCGCCGCGCAAGCATCATCACCGCTCTTTTAAGCAGCCTGGCTGGCTGGCTTGGGGTTGAGGAATGGTCTGGTGATGGAGGTATTCCCGTGCAGGAAAGTTTGACGCTGACAGAAACGCTGAATCATCTGGCCGATTTGGATCAGTATAACCACTGGCTCTACGAACAAATTGCGTCCGGGTTGGGCAGCCGCATTTTGGAAGTCGGCGCGGGCACCGGCAACATTACGCAATTTCTTTGCGCGGGCGGCCGGGCGGTGCTGGCGACCGATGTCGTGCCCAGCTATCGCCGCGAATTGGAAGAAACGTTCGCGGGCCATCCGAACGTGCGCGTCGGCAAGTTCGATCTCGACAAAGCCGCCCCGGCGGAATGCGTCGCGGAAGGCTTCGACACGGTCGTTTGCTTGAACGTGCTCGAACATATCGAAGACGATCTGTTTGCCTTGGAGCAGATGCAATCCGTGCTCGTGCCCGGCGGCAAGCTGGCGCTGCTGGTGCCGTCGCATCAGTTCTTGTATGGCGAGTTTGACCGCGCAGTCGGCCATTACCGCCGCTACGAAAAACGCGAATTGAAAGCGAAGCTGCAAAGTGTCGGTTTCCGCGTCAACGAACTGAAGTTTTTTAGCCTGGCGGCAATGCTGCCGTGGTTCATCAACGGGCGCGTGCTCAAACGCGATTACCTCCCGCCAAATCAGGCCGATCTCGCCAACCGGCTGGTGCCGCTGCTCAAATTGGAGAAGCTGATCGGCCCGCCGTGCGGCATCTCGCTGGTCGCAATCGCCGAAAAACAATAACGTGATGAAGGATGAAGGATGAAGGATGAGGGATGAAGGATGAAACGATCCCCTCAAATTCATCCTTCATCCTTCATCCCTCATCCTTCATCCTTTTTGCTTATGCGTTGGTCAAACTTTTTCATTCCCACACTCCGCGAAGAACCCGCTGACGCCGAAGTCGTCAGTCACAAACTGCTCGTGCGCGCCGGCCTGATCCGGCAATTGGGCGCGGGCATATACAGCTACCTGCCGCTCGCGCAACGCTCCATTCTGAAAATCACCCAGATCATCCGCGACGAGATGAACGCCGTCGGCGCGCAGGAATTTTTTCTGCCCGCCCTGCACCCGGCGGAAATCTGGCAGGAATCGGGCCGCTGGTCGGTGATGGGCGACAACATGTTCCGCCTCAAAGACCGCAAGGGCAGCGATTACTGCCTGGGCATGACGCACGAAGAAGTCTTCACCGACATCGCGCGCAAGGAATTGCGTTCGTACAAGCAACTGCCGCAGGTCTGGTATCAGATTCAAACCAAGTTCCGCGACGAACCGCGCCCCAAATCGGGCCTGCTGCGCGTGCGCCAGTTCACGATGAAGGACGCCTACACCTTCGACATTGATTTCGCGGGGCTGGACAAGGCGTTTGATGACCAGCGCGGCGCGTACTGCAAAATCTACAGCCGCTGCGGGCTGGAGTACGTGATCGTGGACGCTGACACCGGCGCGATGGGCGGCTCGGCGTCGAATGAATTCATGGTCTACACCAACGCGGGCGAGGACTTGGTGGCGAGTTGTCCAGCGTGTGGTTATGCGGCGAATACCGAAAAGGCGACCTCGCGCATTCCCGCCGTGGATGATGGCGCAGAGGCGCTGGCCGTCGAAAAATTCCCGACGCCCGGCGTGCGCACGATTGATGATTTGGTGACGTTTGAAGGCGGAGCCGCCGCGAACAAACAGGTCAAGACGCTGGTTTATGTCGCCGTCGCCGAGAATGCCAAAGGCGAAGCGCGGAACACGCTCTTCCTGGCGTTGCTGCGCGGCGACCATCCGCTCAACGACGCCAAGATCGTCAACGCGGCGGCCAAGCTCTTCAACACAGACGGCTGGGAGGTCAGCGCCGTCCGCCCCGCGCATCTCGAAGAGATTTTCGACGCGCTGGGCGCGCACGCGGGCAGCCTGGGCGCGGTCACGAGCACGCTCAAAAACACCAAGCTGCTGGTCATCGCCGACGAAGCCTTGCGCGGTCGCCAGAACATGACCACCGGCGCGAACGAAGACGATCAGCACCTGCGCAATGTCAGCCTCGCGCGCGACATCCAGGTAACGCTCTGGGCCGAACTGCGCACCGTGGCCGAAGGCGAAGGCTGTCCGAATTGTGCCTCCGAGGAGAAAAGCCTATTGCGGTTGGGCAAGGCGCTGGAAGTCGGCCACATCTTCAAACTCGGTTTGAAGTACAGCAAAGCGATGAACGCGACCGTGCTTAACGCCGACGGCAAACCCGTGCCGCTGGTGATGGGCAGTTACGGCATCGGCGTCGAACGCATTCTGGCCGCCGCGATTGAATTGCACCACGACGAAGTCGGCATCAAATTCCCGATCACCATCGCGCCCTTTGAAATCGCCGTTACGCCGCTCAATGTCAAAGACGCCGAACTGAAAGCGGCGGGCGAGCGCATTTACACCGAACTGAAAGCGGCGGGCGTGGACGCCATTTACGACGACCGCGACGAACGGCCCGGCGTCAAGCTGAACGATGCCGACCTGTGCGGCTTCCCCTTCCAGATTCGCATCGGCGGGAAGAAGATGAAGGAAGGCAAGGTCGAGTTTTATGAGCGGGCCACGCGCGCGTCAGAAGACGTTGAATTGGGCGCAGTGGTTGAATTAGCCAAAGCCCGCATAGCCGCGGCGCTACAGCAACTGAACGCGCAATAACGCAATCCTGTAAATCAAACATATGAAGGGTGAGCCTTGGCATTCAATCGCCGCCAAGGCTCACCCTAAATTTCTTCAAGAGCAATGGAGCACCACAAATGTCGCAATCCCGCATTGACGCCTTCACCGCGATGGCGCAAACCCAACCCGACAACGAAATGATCTGGTATGGACTGGCCAGCGAATAC
>JAYUCP010000662.1:0-18362 GCA_043740245.1 Acidobacteriota bacterium
AACGTCTGGTCGCCGCTGCACGCCGCAGCGAGAAACGTAGGGCGTGCTTCAGGCGCTTGCTCCAACGCCGATTGGAATACCTTCTCAATCTGTTTCCAACGCTCAGCATCCATAAAAACTTTCTTTCACTTCCTGCTCCACGAGCTTGCATGGTTTTGCGTGACTGGCAGCCAACGAGACTGGTCTGCGAACGCCGCGTATTGTAGCCTTGGGAAGGACTGCGCTCCCAGGGATTACGCACACTCTTCAAATAACTCTCTGCTAAACGTTGATGAATCCGACCACCGACCGCCTGCTCATTACCGCCAGCCGTCATTCGCATCTGGCCGCGCCAATGGCCGCGGTGGTGATTCTGCTCGTCCTGCTGGTGCCGTTGCCGCCGCTGTTGCTGGACGTGCTGATCAGCATGAACCTGATGATTTCCATCGTCGTGTTACTGGTCTCGGTTTACATCTTGCAGCCAGTCAAGTTTTCGTCCTTTCCCAGCTTGCTCTTGCTGACGACGTTGTACAGGTTGGCGCTCAATGTGGCGACCTCGCGCCTGATTCTGTCGCACGGCGAAGCGGGCACGAGCGCGGCGGGCCAGGTCATCAAGGCCTTTGGCGAATTCGTCATCGGCGGCAACTACGTCGTAGGCATCGTCATCTTCCTGATCCTGCTCGCGATTCAATTCCTGGTCGTCAACCATGGCGCGGTGCGTTCATCAGAAGTCACGGCGCGCTTCACGCTCGATGCGATGCCGGGCAAGCAGATGGCCGTGGATGCCGATCTCTCGGCGGGCATCATTGATGAACACGAAGCCAAGCGCCGCCGCCACGACATCGGCCAGGCCGCCGAATTTCACGGCGCGATGGATGGCGCGATCCGCTTCACGCAGCGCGATGCCGTCGCTTCGATCCTCATCACGGCCGTCAACATCATTGCGGGTTTCGCCATCGGCGTGTGGCAGCACGGCATGGCGCTTGGCGACGCCTTGCAGACTTACACCATCCTGACCGTCGGTGATGGCGTCGCCGCCGCCGTGCCATCGCTCTTTGTCTCGGTCGCCGCCGCGCTGATCACGGTGCGCTCGGCTTCAGAAGAAAACATGGGCGAAGAGATGTCTTCGCAACTGTTGATCAATCCGCGCCCCTTGCTGATTGCCTCGGCGGTGCTCGGCGCGTTGGGATTGTTGCCCGGCATGCCGCATCTGGCGTTTTTGTTGTTGTCCGCGCTCGCCGCTGGCGGCGGTTATTTATCGCAACAGCAGCAAGTCAAAACCGCCGACCACGCCGCCGCCGAAGTGGTAAGCGCCCAGGCCAGCGCGCCGCCCGAACCCGAAAAGATCGAGAAGCTGTTGAAGCTCGATGCCTTGGCCTTGGAAGTCGGCTACGGGCTGATTCCATTGGTCAGCGCGGGCGATGCGTTTTTGGGGCGTGTGCGCGAAATCCGCCGTCAGATCGCGGTCAACCTGGGCATCATCGTGCCGCCCGTGCACATCACCGACAACCTGCAACTCGCGCCGCGCGAATACGCCATCCTGCTCAAAGGCGAACGCATCGCGCGCGGCGAACTCTATCCCGACAACCTGCTGGCGATTGATCCCGGCGCGGTGCGCGAACAGATCGAAGGCATCGCCACCACCGATCCGGCCTTTGGCATGCCCGCCGTCTGGTTGCGCGAAGCCGAGGTGCGCGACCGCGCCTTGGCCGCCGGCTACACCGTGGTTGATCCGACCACCGTCGTTTGCACGCATCTCTCCGAAATCATCAAACGTTACGCGCCCGATTTGCTGGGCCGCCAGGAAACGCGCGCCTTGCTCGACACACTGGCCGAAACGCATCCGAAGACGGTCGAAGAAGCCACGCCGAAAGTCGTCAGCCTGGGCGAAGTGCAACGCGTCTTGCAAAGCCTGTTGCGCGAGGGCGTGCCGATCCGCGACCTCGCCACCATCCTCGAAGCGATCACCGATGCCGGAAGCCTGACGCGCGACGTCAACGCTTTGACGGAAGCCGCGCGCGCGGCGCTGGCCCGCACCATCTGCGCCGGGCTTTCGACCGAGAGCGGCGAACTGACCGTGCTCACGCTCGCGCCGCAATTGGAGCGGCAATTCTCTGAACGCTTCGGCCTCAACGGCAGCGCGCAAACACAGGCCATCGAGCCTGAATTCGGGCGCGCCCTGCTCGAAAAAATCGAAGCCGCCATTCAAGCCGCCGTGCTCTCGCAACCGGTGATTTTGTGTTCGGCGGCGGTGCGCCCGCACCTGCGGCGGCTTACGGTACGCTTCTTGCCAGACCTGGCCGTGATCGCTCACAGCGAGGTCGCGCCGAATGTGCGCCTCGTTTCGATTGGAACGGTGGGATGAGGAAGGGATGAAGGATGAGGGATGAAACTCTTGTTCATCCTTCATCCTTCATCCTTCTTCAGGGGTGAACTATGAAGATCAAAAGCTATCGAGCCCCGAGCTTGCGCGAGGCGCTCATGCAAATCAAAGCGGAACTCGGTGAAGACGCCCTGGTGCTCGAAACCAAACAGGTCAAGGCGGGTGGCCTTTTCGGCATGGGCGGACGCAATTTGATTGAAGTGCGCGTCGCACCCAACGTCTCAGCAAAACCTGCTGAACAACGCAACGTGCCGTCTCCGCCAACACCGCCGCCGCTGAATCGCAACAAAATCAATTTGACCGATGACTCCCAGGCCGCGCCTGCGCCACGCTTCGCGGTGAACGAGGAACAAGGCCTGAAGGCTTTTGCGGCGCTCGCGGCGCGCGCTTACGCCGGCAATGGCGGCTTGCGGGCAACTGAACCTGCGCCCAACCAAGCGCCGCGCAACACGCCCGCGCCAAACCGCCCCTCACGAGAGGCTGTCGAAGTGGCCGAATTTGCGCCGCGCATCGTTCATCGCCGCCCTGCTACAGCCGCAATCGGCAACCAGACTACTCCATCGTTCAACCAGCAACCTGCTAACCGCCCGCCCATTGCCAGCGCCAAACCCGCGCTGGCCCTCGAACGCGATCCTGAGTTGGCGCGGCTCTGGGCGGAATTGCGCGAGATGAAATTCACGCTCGGCGCCGTCACGGCCCGGCCCCATGCACAGCGTGCCAGTGAAGTGGCCGACGATCCCGCGCTCTTCGACGCGGCGACGTATGAGGCATTTCAGGAATTGCGCCACGCGGGCTTACCCGCCGGACTCGCACGCCAGGCAGTCAAGCAAGCGGTCATGTCCAGTAATTCGTATGACGCCCAGCAACGCGCGCAATTGGCCCTGTCCGCCGCTTTGCCCAATTGGGTCAAGTTCGCCGAGGCCGTGCTGGCCGGCACTGGCGCGGCGGCCTTCATCGGTTCAACCGGCGTGGGCAAAACCACGACGATTGCAAAACTGGCCGCGCACATCGCCTTGCGCGCGCGCCGCCGCGTCGAACTCATCACGCTCGACACCTATCGCATCGCCGCCGTTCAACAGTTGAAGACGTATGCTGAAATCCTTAGCGCGGGTTGCCACGTCGCGCGCTCGGTGGCCGAGTTGGACGCACTGCTGCGCCGTTTCGCCAACCAGGCCACGGTGCTGATTGACACGACAGGCCGCAGTCCGCACGACCTGGCCGATCAAATCGAATTCGCCGATTACCTGCGCGAACAGCGCGCGGTGCTGAAATGTCTGGTGCTGCCCGCCACCAATCACCCCGACGAAGCCCAACTCGCGCTCAACAAATTTGCGCTTTACGGCGTCAACCGGCTGGTGCTGACCAAGCTCGACGAAACCGTCCAACCCGGCGCGGCCGTCAGCGTCGCCGTCACGGCGGGCCTGCCGTTGCTTTACCTCTGCGCCGGCCAGCGTGTCCCGGAAGATTTGGAACGCGCCACGCCCGCCGCTTTCGCGCAACGCGTCATGCGTTCGCGCCCGCTCGCACAGGCTGCGTGAAGATGAAGTAGTCGGTAGCCGGTAGTCGGTAGTCGGCACTTCATCTCTGCCGCCGCTGCTGGCCGCTGAATTCCGACTACCGACTACCGGCTATTTCTTATGACCGATCAAGCAAAGACAATGCGGTTAATGGCGGCGCAACACACGAGTGCGCGCGCCGCGACCGCGACCGCCTTGGCACAGCAACCTGTGGCAACAAAACATATGCGTACCTTAGCCGTCACCAGCGGCAAGGGCGGCGTCGGGAAATCGAACGTCGCCGTCAATGTGGCGCTCGAATGGGCGGCGCTGGGCCGCCGCGTGTCATTGCTGGATGCCGATTTGGCCTTGGCGAATGCCGATGTGCTGCTCGGTCTCAATCCGCAATATCACCTGGGGCACGTGTTGCAGGGCCTGCGTTCGTTGCCGGAAATCATCATCGAAGTCGCGCATGGCCTGCGCCTGATTCCTGGCGGCAGCGGCGTCGAAGAGTTGGCGAATCTGGCGGGCCAGCAACACACGCGCTTGATCGGCGAATTGCAGGCGCTCGAAGCCGAGGCCGATTGCATGCTGATTGATACCGCCGCCGGTATTGCCGAAAACGTCACCGGCGTGCTGCACGCCGCCGATGAAGTCATCATCGTCACTACGCCTGATCCGACTGCTGTCGTGGATGCTTATGCGGTGATCAAGGTCTTGCATCAGCACGATCCGGCCAAGCCGCTCTGGGTGATCGTCAACGACGTCGTCGGCATCGGCGATGCCCAGCGCATCTTTGCGCAATTGCAAAGCGCCGTGACGCGCTTTCTGGGCCACAAGCTGGCGTTACTCGGAACGATCCCGCGCGATGCGCAACTGGCCGAGGCTGTGCGCGCACTAGTGCCCGTGGTGCTCTACGCCCCGGACGCGCCCGCCAGCCGTTCGCTGCGGCTGATCGCCAAACAACTCGAAACCGAACGAACGCCGGGGTCGAAGCAGCAGCATAACCAACGCTCATTCTGGGCTGCGCTGAGCGCCCCGCTGGCCCAAAGCTCGCACTGACGAAGCTATGTTGTTGAAGAGGACACAAACAGCTTACACCGCCGTGGCGCGTCACGCGTTGGGGGAACCCGCCTGTCAATGCAACAAGGACACGCGCGCCGCGCTGGTCGAAGCGCACCTGCCCCAGGTCAAGTTCATCGCCGAACGGCTGGCGGCCAAGTTGCCGCCTTCGGTAGACCGCGACGATCTGATCGGCGCGGGCGTGCTGGGCCTGCTGGATGCGGTGGACAAGTTCGACGCAACGCGCGGCGTCCAATTCAAAACTTACGCTGAACTGCGCGTGCGCGGCGCGATGCTGGATTGCTTGCGCGCACTCGACTGGGCGCCCCGCACCTTGCGCCAGCGCGCCCGCGAGGTCGAAGCCGCCTATCACCAGATCGAACGCGACAGCGGACGGCCCGCCGAAGAAGAAGAAGTCGCGGGCGCGTTGGGCCTGACGACCGCGCAATTTCATGCGCTGCTGGGCGAATTGCGCGGCCTGACACTGCTGGGGCTGGAAGGCGCCAGCGACGAAGGCGAACAGCCGCTGCCGCAAATTCCCGATGATCCGGCGCGCAATCCGCTGGCGCTTTACGAGAGCGCCGAGGGCCGTGCCCGCTTGCTCGAATGCATTGATCAACTGCCCGCACGCGAGCGGCAAGTGGTGGCGCTTTATTACCTCGAAGAATTGACCATGAAAGAAGTCGGCGCGGTGCTGGGTATTACCGAATCGCGCGTCTCACAGTTGCATACGCAAGCAATGTTGCATTTGCGCGTCGCGCTCGCGGCGCCTTGAAACCGTAACCCAGGGAGCAAAACTGCTCTAAAGCATGAACTGGAAATAACAACCACGGGGAACACAGGGAGCACCGGGAAAGCCAAAACAGGCTGCTTGAATTTTCCCCGTGCGCCCCGTGTCCCCCGTGGTTTGACAAGGTTGTTTTCAAGCCATTCCTAAAGCATGTGCGGTGGCGCTTACTGCCACAATTCAAACAATGCCAGCGAATCCCGTCATCACCAATGAAGAAATGTCCGCGCTGTTGGAAAACAGCAGCGGCAAGGCCGAGGCTGCCAATGCCGGCGCAGATAAGCGCCGCCGCATCATCTCCTACAATTTCCGCCGCCCGGATCGCATCTCGAAGGAGCAAGTCCGCTCGCTCTATCTCTTGCACGACCTGTTCGCACAGAGTCTGTCATCGAGCATGCCGATCTTTCTGCGCACGATTTCCGAAGTGACACTGGTCTCGGTCGAACAACAAGCCTACGTCGAATACCTGCATGGCTTGCCCGATCCGACAGCCATCTTCACGCTCTCCATGCATCCGTTGCCGGGCGTCGCCGTGTTGGAACTGAACCCCGCCATCGCCTTCCCGATCATTGACCGCATGCTCGGGGGCGCGGGTGAGCAACTGGCCAAGCCGCGCGCCGTCACCGAAATCGAACAAAAGGTGCTCGAAAGCTTTCTCAAAATCATTTCGGATGATCTGCGTGAAGCCTGGCGGCCGCTGATCGAACTCGATTTGCAAATCGCCGGGCGCGAGACGCGTCCGCAATTGCTGCAAATCGTCGCGCCCAATGAGGTCGTCGTGACCATCGTCTTCCACGTGCAATTGGGCGAAATCCAGGGATTGATGAGTATGTGCATTCCGACCATCGTGCTGGAACCGATCATTGACCGCTTCAATCAGTCCTCTTATTCGCGCAACCGCGTGGTCTCGCCGCAACAAACCCGCTCGCTGCTCAACATTCTGAAGACCTTGCAATTTCCCGTCGCCGCCGAATTACGAGGCATCAAGGCCACGACCGATGACCTCTTTCAGTTAGCGCCCGGCGACATCTTGCAGTTTGAGCAGCGCGCCGATCAGCCCATCACGGTGAGCGTCGGCGGCCTGGAAAAATTTCAGGGCGAATTGATCGAGCAGGAGCGCCGCACGGCAATCTATTTGCATACGGCAATCACCTCGTCCAAAGACGAATTCGCGGACGTGGAAACGGCCGAGCTTTGGCCAGATGCAGCGGCAGTGGATGCACCGGCAGTGGATTCAGCGGAACAACATCAACTGCCCGTGTTGGGGAACGATCTGTTAGGGCCCGGTTTGAAAGCCGCTTCGCTGATGAGACTGGGCGGGTAAGGCAAACGTAACTGCTCGGCCGGTAGCCCGTGTCAGTAGCCCGACCGTGAGGGAGGGCAGGCTTCCAAGCAGACCAATGGGTTTTATTTGAAGTCTGCCCTCCCTCACGGTCGGGCTACTGACACTGGGCTGAGCAGTTACAAGCAACCAACGCACGACTTCAGAGGACACGATGGCGGATTCGAGCGAGAAACAATTCATCACAGCCTTCAGCGAAAGCTGGGGCGAGGTCGCGCCGCAATTGCTGGGGAGCGCTTCGACACTGGGGCTGCTGGCCTTGCGCGAAGTCAGCGGCGAGGGCGTGGAAGCGGCCTTGGCCGTGGCCGCAACCTGGTCTTGGGGTTTCTTTACGGAATGTTCAGGGGCGCTCTCCGGCGTCGCGGTCTGTCTGTTCAAGAGTGAAGACGGCAACCAGCTTGAAACGCTGGTGAAGCAGGCAACTGACGGCTTGCCAAAACCGGGCGGCCGCGCGTTGCTCAAAGCCGTCTTTGCCGGCGCCGCCACACAACTGTCCAGCCAGGGCGTAACGGTCAGTTGCGGCGACATCACGTTCCTGGAACTGAATGGGCAGGAAAAACGCCTGGCCGCCGTGGTCGGCAACAAAGCCTGGGTGGGCACCTTCGCGCTCAGCATTGGCGGCGATTCAGACTCACAGGCGCTGATGCTGTATGCGCCGAATGGTTCTTTGAAAGAGCTTTCCGCGACCGCACCCGCCGCCGTGACACCAACACCGGCGGCCACACAGCGCGCGGCGCGGCGCAATGAACCAACCGTACAAAACATCGAGCGCCTGCTCGGCATGGAATTAGAAGTCATCGTGCGCTTCGGTACGACGAACCTGCCACTGCGCGAAGTGGTGCGGCTGGGGCCCGGCATGATGATCGAACTCAACCGCGCGGTTGACGAACCAGTCGAGTTGCTCGTCAACGGGCGCTCTTTGGCGCGCGGCGAAGTCGTCGTGATTGACGGCTATTACGGCGTGCGCATCACCGAAATCGGCGTGCCGAGCGAACGGCCGCTCTCACTCATCTCAGGGGGTTCTGCATGACATTTGATAAAACTCAATGGCCCGCCTACTTGGCGTTGCTGGGCGCGGCGCTCACGTGTGGCGCGCTGGCCTATCGCCTGCGCCAAACCGCGCAACAACAGCAAGCCGTGGCGCACGCTTTCACCCAACGGCTGACCGCCATCGAATTGCGCTTGCGCCGCGTCATGGAACTCAGCGCCGAACAAGCGCGCCGCAGCGCCTGGCTGGAATTGCACCTGCATCAGAGCCGCGCTGGCGCTGGCCCGTTGAACAGCACCAAACCCGGCGGCGGCAATGTCACCAGCATGACCGAACGCAGGCATCGTGTCTTGGTGCTGGCGCGGCGCGGCATGAACGCGGAACTCATCGCCGAAACCTTGAGTGTGCCCAAAGGCGAAGTCGAATTGATGATCTCGTTGAACTCTCTCAAGGTCGCGGCCTAAATCAGAGCAATAAAGATGGGGACACCTGAAGTGGCAAACATTCGTCATTCTCAATTCATGCGCAGTGAGCGGCCGGTTAGGAGGTTGCTTCCTGCGAAGAATGGCGAATAGCGAATTGAGAATGACGAATGCTTTGCCAGCCGGATGACAAGATGAATTACGGACTTTACACAGCTTATCTGGGGATGCGCGCCCGCTTGCGAACGCTTGAAGTCATCGCCAACAACGTCGCCAACGCTTCGACCACCGGTTACAAAGCCGACGCGCTGCATTACCGTTCGGTCGAAGCCACCGAAATCGAAACGGCGCGCCGCACAGCCGCCGACACCGCGCAATTAGACGGCACACCGGCCAGCACCTCGGATGCAGCCTTGCGATCATTGCGCGCCCTGGGCGTGACCACCGGCGGCCTCTTCGATTTCAGCAACGGCGCAGTTCGTCAAACGAGCCGCACGCTGGATGTCGCGTTGCAAGGCGACGGCTTCCTGGTGGTGCAAACGCCGCGCGGCGAACGCTACACACGTGACGGCGCGTTGACGCTCGACGCCAACGGGCAACTCGTCACGGCGCGCGGCGACTTGGTCGTTGGTGAAGCCGGCCCCATCACCATCCGCCCCGGCGAAGTTGCCATCAGCGAGGACGGCCGCATCACCGTCGGCAATCAAGAACAAGGCCGCCTCAAGGTGGTGCGCTTTCAAACGCCCAACGCTGACTTGTTGAAAGAGAGCGATTCCCTCTTCGCCGCCAACACTGGCGCGCAGCCCCAGGCCGCGCCCCAGACCCGCATTCAGCAAGGCATGCTCGAAGCGTCCAACGTCAACCCCGTTGGCGAGATGGCCCTCATGCTGCAAAACAACCGTGAATTCGAATCGTTGCAACGCTCCATCACCCAACTGATGAGCATGCACAAAATTGCGACCGAGATCGGAAAAATTTAGGAGACAATCATGCCGAGCGCACTATTCACCGCTGCCACTGGAATGCAGGTGCAGCAACAAAACGTAGACAACATCGCGCACAACCTGGCCAACGCCTCGACGGTCGGCTTCAAGCGCACGCGCCTGGAGTTTCAAGACATCCTCTATCAAAACATACGCACGCCGGGCGCGGCCTCGAACGCTTCGACGCCTTTGCCGGTGGGCCTGCAAATCGGTTTGGGCGCGCGCGCGATGGCCAGCCAGCGCATTTTCATGCAAGGCGAATTTCAGCGCACCGACAACCCGCTCGATCTGGTCATCGAAGGCGCGGGCTTCTTTCAAGTGCGGCAAACCAACGGCGAAATCGCCTACACGCGCGCCGGTTCCTTTCACCTCAACGCTCAAGGCCAAGTCGTCACCGCGACTGGCGAAGCGCTCGAACCCGCCATCAGCATACCGCGCGAAGCAACTTCGATTGGCATCGGCACCGACGGCACCGTCAGCGTCTCGCTGCCCGGCCAGGTGAATGCGCAGAACGTCGGCCAGATTCAGTTGGCGAATTTCGTCAACCCGGCGGGGCTCGAAGCCATCGGGCGCAATCTCTTCAAAGAAACCGGCGCCTCGGGCCAGCCTACTGCGGGCGCGCCCGATGCCCAGGGCCTGGGCCGCATCAATCAAGGCTTTGTCGAAGGCTCCAACGTCAACGTGGTCGAGGAGCTGGTGCAAATGATCGCGGCGCAGCGCGTTTACGAAACCAACTCGAAGGTCATCACGACCGCCGACCGTATGCTGGGCACGATCAATCAGGCGGTGGGATGAAAAATCAAAAGGCAAAAATCAAAAATCAAAAAGCAAAAGGGCGGAGCTTGTCTTTTCAACTCAGCAAAAGAAAAGTGCCGACCTTTTGCCTTTTGCTTTTTGCTTTTTGCCTTTTGATTTTTAACGCGCAGGCGCAAACCATGCCGCAAATCCGCGTGTCCGCCGAAAGCGTTGCGCAAACCGATTTGCTCACACTCGGCGACATCGCTGAAGTGCGGGCGGCTGACTCAGGCACGAGCGAACGCCTGCGCGCCATCGCGCTCGGTTACGCGCCCAGCGTGGGCGCGGTGCGCGAGTTGCCACGCGAACGTTTATTGCTGGCCCTTACCGCTGCGGGCTTTCCGTCCGGCAGCGTGCGGTTGGAAGCACCAGCGGTGGCCTTGATTCGCCGCGCCGCGCAAACCATCGCGCCGGAGCGTGTGCGCGAAGTGGTCGAAAGCGCCACGCTGGCAGAGTTGCGCGCCAGTGGCGCGGTGGCGCGGCTGGTGCGTTTGGATTTGCCCGCGATCATCGAAGTTCCTTCCGGCCCCATCGAAGTGCAAGCGCACAGCGGCGGCATGCGCGAGTTGTTTGCGCCCTTCACCGTCGGCATCGAATTCTGGCAAACGAACCGCGTCGTACGACGGCTGAGCGTCACCGCGCAAGTCGAAGCCTTTGCCCCCGTGGTGGTCGCGGCGCGCGATCTGCCCGCCAACGTGCGCCTGCGCAAAGAAGACCTGACCATCGAAGTGCGCCGCCTGGAACGCCCCGCCGCGCTGTATGTGCTCGACACAGCCCGCACGCGCGGCACATCCGTGAAGCGCACCGTCGCGCGTGGGACACCGCTCACGACAGATTTATTGCTGGCCGAATTCGTCATCAAACCGGGCGACACCGTCCGCATCGTCACCAAAGGCGACCGCTTGCAAATCATGGCCGTCGGCGAAGCGCGCGCGGCGGGCCGCATCGGCGACCGCATTCAAGTGAAGAACAAGCAATCGGGCCTGTTGTTGCAGGCCGTCGTGGTGGATGAGGGGTTGGTGAGCGTGGTGTTGTAAACGGATCAAAGACGGCCCCTCGTAGTGGCGAATTTATTCGCCCGGTGACGTAACGAATAAATTCGTTACTACAAGGGGGGGGCCGCAAACGCTCAAGCACTTAATTGAATGCCATTGCTTTCAAGGCATGGAAACCGCTGCCGACCGCACTGTCATTGTTCGCATTCGCAAAAGGAGATCATATGCAATTCCGCAAACAACTATTCTTGCTGCTGCTCATCGGCCTTGTGCTGCCAGGCACGCCCGCCCATTCGCTCATCACGCAAGACGGCAACAAACAAACCCGGAAAACCAAACCGCCAGAGCGCCCCGCAACCGAGGCCGCTCAGCTTGTGCCCTACGAACCCGCCCTTGCCGAACCGCCGCGTCCCGCCAACGGTTCGCTTTACACCGACAGCGCGCCCAATCGCAGCCTGTTGATTGATTTCAAAGCGACAGGTATCGGCGATCTGCTCTTCATTGATGTCATCGAAGCGAGCGCGGCCAGCGTTTCGTCAAACGCCAAACGCAGCCGCGATTCGGGCACGCTGGCGGGTTTGACCAGCGTGGCCGCTGCGATTCCCTTGCCGGGCGCAACGGTGACGGCTGGCGTGCTCGGTGATTTGGGCAAACGCAAGTACGAAGGCAAAGGCGAAACGGGCCGCAAAAGCAGTTTGAACGCGCGCGTCACGGCGCGCGTCACCGAAATCCTGCCCAACGGCGACTTCCGCATCGAGGCGCAAAAGATGGTCAAGATCAACAAAGAGGATGAACTGCTCACACTGTCAGGCATCGTGCGCCGCCGCGACGTTTCGGCTGACAACGCCGTGCCGACCACAATGGTGGGCGACCTGCGCGTGCACCTCAATGGCAAGGGAGTTGCATCGGCGGATAACGCACCCGGCTGGCTCTTCCGTTTGTTCGAGAAGATTTCACCATTTTGAAGAAGGTAGTCGGTAGTCGGTAGTCGGTAGTCGGTAGTCGGTAGTCGGTAAATGCAGTTGAACACAGGCTGGATGGCGAATGACCAATAGACAAGAACTATTATTGAGCAAAGCGGTTTCTCAGTGGCGTAAGTTTGCCGCCTACTGCCTACTGTCTACTGTCTACTGTCTACCGACTACCGGCTACCGGCTACCGGCTACCGACTACCAACAAGACAAACCCGCGAGTGACAAAGAACTGACAGTACGTGTCAAAGATATTGCAGAGATTGAAGGCGTGCGCAGCAATCAACTGATCGGTTACGGGCTGATCGTCGGACTGAATCGCACGGGCGACCGCACGCAGCAAAATATCTATGCCAATCAGACGCTGCAAAACTTGCTCGAACGCATGGGCATCACGACGACGGTGGCGGCGATGAAGCCTGAAAATGTGGCAACGGTGCTGGTCACGGCGACGCTGCCGCCGTTTGCGCGGCAAGGTTCGCGCATTGATGTGAACGTCTCTTCGATTGGCGATGCGCGTTCGTTGCAGGGCGGCACGCTGATCATCACGCCGCTCAAAGGCATTGACGGGCAGGTTTACGCCATCGCCCAAGGCTCCGTTTCGATTGGCGGCATTGCGGCGGGCGGCACGGGCAATTCGGTGGACATCAATCATCCGACCGGCGGGCGCGTGCCCAATGGCGCGACGGTCGAACGCGTCGTCGCCGCCAATCTGGCCGAGGGCAACGCGCTCACGTTGGTGTTGCGGCAGGACGATTTCACCACCGCCGCGCGCCTGGGCCGCACGATCAACACGCAATTCGGTTCGGGCACGGCGCGCGCGCTGGATAGCCGCAACGTAGAGATTCACGTGCCGGTCACTTACGCCAACGATCACGTCGGCTTTATCGCCGAACTCGAAACGCTGCGCCTGCAGACGGATGTCAAAGCCAAAGTCATCATCAACGAACGCACCGGCACGATTGTGATGGGGCGCGATGTGCGGCTCTCATCCGTGGCGATTTCGCAAGGCGGCGTGACCGTGCGCATCGGCACCGAATATGAAGTTTCGCAAGCCGCGCCACTCGCGCCCGGCGGCGCCACGGTCGCCGTGCCGCGCACGACGGTTGAAGTCAAAGAACGCAAACCCGATTCGGTCATCCTGCCCGATGGCGCGACGGTGGAAGAGGTCGTGCGCGGGTTACGTTCGGTCGGCGTTTCGGCGCGCGACATCATCAGCATCTTGCAGGCGATCAAAGCGGCTGGCGCGCTGGCCGCTGATTTGGAGATGCAATAGCGCACAGTAACGTAGGGGCAGACCTGCGTGTCTGCCCCGGTCGCGTCAGACGAAATCGAAGGCGTTAAAGGCCACCGGGGCAGACACGCAGGTCTGCCCCTACGTTGTCCACAACTTGCTGTGCCGGACAGCTTGACTGTCTTGAGTTGGTGAACCAAACCGCTGAGCAATCTATGCCGTTTATCCGCCTTGATCCTGCCGAGCTAAACCCCAAAGCCTTGCTGAACGACACGGCCTCGTCAGAGGGGCGTGCTGTGCGGCGCGCGGCAATGGAGTTTGAGGCGTTGTTGCTCAAACAGCTCACGGCGGCGCTGAACCCAGCCGAAGAAGAAGACAATGACGGATTGTTCGGCAGCCACGAGGGCAGCTTTTACAAGCAGATGTTCAGCGAACAGTTGGCGACGGCCATGGCGCGCAATGGCGGCGTAGGGCTGGCCGATGTCATCGTGCAACGTCTGGGCGGAAAGGCTGCCGCAGTTGAAGCGCGTGGCGCACAACGCGCCGTTGAAACGGCCCGGCTGGTGCGCGCGAGCAGCCCTGCTGAAACGCACATCGAACAGCACATCGAGTCAACTAACCAAGGAGTCAACCAGGCAGCGGCGCAACCCGTGGCGCTCGGCGTATCCAATTCAATTCCGCGCGAGATGCTTGCCACGACTAGCAGCGCCGCAACCCCGCACGTGGCTCCGAGTGCGGTTAGCGCGCCAACGACGGTACCTCACGCGCACAACGCAGCGGCAGCGGCCCCGGTCGCCGTCGCGTTGCACATCCCGCTCCAAGGGCGCGTCAGTTCGGCGTTCGGCGTGCGTCACGATCCGCTGCACGGCGGCCTGCGGCGGCACGCGGGCGTTGACATCGCGGCCCCACAAGGCACACCGATTGCAGCCGCAGCAGCGGGCACAGTGGTTTTCGCCGGGCGGCGCGGCGGCTATGGCAACTTGGTTGAAATCGAGCACGCCGATGGCCAGCGCACGCGCTATGCCCACACCGCGCGCATGCTGGTCAAGGTTGGCGACGAGGTGAAGCCCGGCCAGGCGATTGCCACCGTCGGTTCGACCGGGCGTTCGACCGGGCCGCATTTGCACTTCGAGGTAAAAAAAGATGGCGCGCGCATAGACCCCCTGCAAGCTGTCGCTAAAGATTCCAAACGTTCGCGCCGATAAGGGGCCGTAGGATGCTCACTCAAGCTTTTGGGCTTGAGGCAATGCGGATCGTCAATGTGAGGAGTTTGCGAAATGAACCCAATTAATCTCAACGGCGGCGGCGAGGTCGAAGCGCGGCGCGCGGGGCGGTCGGAGGCGGAGCGTTTGCTCGACGGCGGCACTGTTCCTTCAACGGCGACGCCCGGCGCACAACCGGCGGCGGATTCGATCAGCGTATCGGGCCGCGCCGCTGAAATCGGTGAGGCGACAAATAAGGCCCTGCAATTGCCGGAACTGCGCGAAGAGCGGGTGGCACAATTGCGCGCGCAGGTGCAAAGCGGAACCTATCATCCATCCGCCGAAAACATTGCCGACGCGTTGCTGAAGGATGCGCAGGATACAAGCAAGCTGGTTTGAAGCGGAGTTGCCGCGCCCCTTGTAGTAACGAATTTATTCGTTACGCGACAACGCGAATAAATTCGCTACTACAAGGAAGTAACAAACGCCGACTGACAACAAGATGCTCGACCAACTAATTCAAAATGCGGCGCAGTTGATGCACGAACAAGCGGCGGCCTATCGGCGGCTCGATTCCGCTTGCCAGCAATTGTGCGGGGCGTTGGTTGGCGGGCACCCCGATCAGATCGAGACGATGACGCGCGCGGGCGAGGGTGAATTGCTCAAGATGCGCGTGCGGCTGGTTGAACTGATGACCGCGCTTTCAGCCTTTGCCGACCGCCACGCGGGCAATGACGATCAGCCCGCGCTCAGCCACGAGACGCGCGTGACGTTTCGTGAGGCTTCGAGTGAATTGCTCGGCGCGGCGCGCGACTTTCAACGCACGCAGGCGCGCGCCGCTGCTGTCGCCAACAATGGCGCGACTTTTACCACCTCCTGCATCGAGCTGTCCGGGGTGCCGCCCGTCACTTACCGCGCGCCTTATGCGCGGCGCGGGGAGGTCAAATCATGGGCGTGAACTTTTCGGCGTTTGAAATCGGGCGGCGCGCGCTGCGGGCCAGTCAGCTCGGCGTCACCATCACCGGGCAAAACATCGCCAACGTCAATACGGCCGGTTACACGCGCCAACAAGTGCAATTGCCGCCCATCGGCACCAACCTGCAACCGGGCGGCAATGACATCGGCGCCGATGGTCTGCGCGCCATCCGCGACCGCTTTGTCGAAGCGCGCCTGGTCGCCGAGACCGGCCTCAACGGACGGCTCACAGCGCGCCGCGATGCGCTGGCGCCGGTGGATGCGGTCTTCAACGACTCCAACACCAGCGGCGGCATACAAGCCGCGTTGACAGGCTTTTTCGGCGCCTTCCGCGATTTGGAAGCGCAACCGACCTCAGTGCCCTTGCGCGCCCTGGCCGCTGCGAAAGCCGAAACGCTGGCCGATTCGTTTCAAGTCACGCGCGCGCGTTTGGCTGACATTCGCTCGAGCACTGACGCGGACTATGGCCGCGGCGTTGAGCAGGTGAACACGCTGACCGCACAGGTCGCCGATCTCAACCAGCAAATCGCCATCGCCGAACACATTGGCGAACAATCCAGCGGCTTGCGCGATCAACGCGGCGAACTGGTGCGCCAATTGGCGGAGCTGACCGGCGGACGCGCCACCGAATCGGACGGTATGGTGACCTTTCACCTGGCGGATGGAAATTCGCTCGTGGTCGGCACACAGTCTTTCGCGCTGGGCACACAAAGCACGCCGCCCAACGGTTTGACGCAAGCGACGCTGAACGGCCAACCTGCGAATTTCGCCAGCGGTAGGCTGCGCGGCTTGGAGGACGCGGTCACAGAAATCAGCGGCCAGCTCAACAGTCTCGATGAACTGGCCGCCGCCGTGGCCGACCGCGTCAATACCTTGCACACCTCCGGTTCCGACCTGGATGGCAATGCGGGCACGGCGGTCTTTTTGGCGAATGGCGGGGGCGCGATCAACGCCGCCAATATCCAATTCAACACGGCGCTCAAAACCAATCCGCGTTTGATCGTCGCGGCGGCCAGCGGCGCGGGCAGCGGCGACGCCACGGTGGCGCGCGGGCTGGCGGGTTTGTTGCAAGACAAAACTTCGGTGATCGGCACACAGACCGATTCGTTCGAATCGTTTTATGCCGGACTGGTGACGCAGGCCGGGCAAGGCGTCCACAACGCTGAGGATGCGCTTTCGACCCAGCAACTGATTTTGGCGCAGGCGCAGGCGCAACGCGATTCGGTCTCAGGCGTCTCGCTCGACGAAGAGGCAGTCAACTTGCTGCAATATCAGAAAGCTTATGAAGCGGCGGCCCGCTTCTTGAAAGTGGCCGACGAGATGACCCTGACGATTTTGTCATTGGCGCAGTAATCAGAATGCGGATTGCGGATTGCGGATTGCGGAATTGAAAACTGGTGATCCCCTGGGTTTTGTGGCGGCCTTTTCCGCCGCGTAGCGGCAGGCTGACTTTAGCCCGGCGTTTCAACGCCGGGAAAGCGGTTGAATTGATTTTGAGTCGCGGAGCGACGGTTGAAACGTACACACAATGTGTCACCAGCTTCAACCGTCGCTCCGCGACTACCGGGCTGACTGTCACGCAACCCGGCGTTGAAACGCCGGGCTAAAGTCAGCCTGCCGCTACGCGGCGGAAACGCAGGGTCATTCATCCGCACCACAAAATCCGGCGGGATCAGGAAAACTGGCAATGCGCCCGCTAACTCACAAGAGTCATTCCGCATTCCGTATTCCGCATTCCGCATTTCAAGGAACCCTAGATGACTTTTCGCGTCACAGATGGTTTTAGC
Source organism: Acidobacteriota bacterium (assembly GCA_043740245.1). Classification (GTDB taxonomy): domain Bacteria; phylum Acidobacteriota; class Blastocatellia; order RBC074; family RBC074; genus JACPYM01. Next base: position 17,402 of record JAYUCP010000662.1, read on the forward strand.
AACGCCCGCCTGGTCGCGCAGATCACGGCGGGCCGCCAGCGCATTTCGGCGGCGCAGGAACGCGTCGCCAGCGGCAAGCGCATCAATCGTCCGTCGGATGATCCGGTCGGCGCGGGCACTGTCGTGCGGCTGCGCAGTTCGGAAACAGCCATTGCACAATTCGAACGCAATGCCGGCGCCGCCAACGACACCTTGCTGGCGGCAGACAACGCGCTCGAAGCTTACGAAACCACGCTCGACCGGGCTCGCGCATTGCTCACGCAAGGCGCTTCTGACAGCACGAGCGCCGAAGGCAAAAAGGACATTGCCGTTGAACTCGATCATCTGTTCGCGCAAACGCTGGGGCTGGCCAATCAAGAATTCGGCGACCGTTTTTTATTCGGCGGCACGCGGCAGGCTGCGCCGCCTTACGACAGCAATGCCGTCCCAGCCGCGACGCCTGCGACACAACAATTGTTGCAACTCGATCCCGATGCCGCGCCTGTGGCGACCGGCGTGCTTGCTGAATCCGCCTTCGCCGACGCCACCGGCACGGTCTTCACCGAGCTGCAAAACGCCGCGACGGCCTTGCGCGGCACGGGCGATCCGGTGGCCGACAAAGCAGCGGTACTGACTAGCCTGGATCGGCTCACGGTCTTGTCTGAGCAAGCCCGCACGGCGCACGCGCTGATCGGCAACGGACTGGAACGCGTGCAGGCCATCACCGATCAGCTCGGCCAGCGCTCGCTGGTGCTGGCACAAGCTGCCGATCGCACCGAAGGCGCGGACTTCGCCGAGGCCGCGTTGGAATTGACTTCGTCACAGCAGGCGCTGGACGCAATTTTGCAAACCCGGGCAGTCACCAATCGCCGCACCCTGCTTGATCTGCTGGGTTGATCTTTCGGTAGTGGCTAAGTTAGGTGGGATGTGTCAGTAGCCCGCGCGTGAGCAAGGGCTTTACTGGCGTCAAACAGCCCTTGCT
>JAYUCP010000663.1:0-3001 GCA_043740245.1 Acidobacteriota bacterium
ACGATTCTCTTTCCGTTTGCAGATTACTGGTGGTTTTACGCTGGGTTCACCGCGCTTGTGCTGGGGCTGCTGGCGTTCGACCTGGGCCTGTTTCATCGCGAAGCTCACACGGTTTCGTTTCGCGAAGCCGCAATCTGGAGCACGGTTTGGTTTGCGCTGGCGATGGTTTTCAACCTCGCGCTGTACTTTTATGCGCAATGGAAATTCCCGCTCGATGCGCGACTGGCGGCCATACCGGGTTTCGATGTCAACGCGGCGGCGTGGCAAACGTCGTTGGAGTTTCTGACCGGCTACATCATCGAACTGTCGCTCTCGGTAGACAACCTCTTTATCTTCGTGCTGGTGTTCAGCTACTTTGCCATCCCGTCGAAGTACCAGCACCGCGTGTTGTTTTACGGCATTCTGGGCGCGATTATTTTTCGCGCGATCTTCATCGCCATCGGCTCGGCGCTGATGCAGTATCACTGGATGATCGTCTTCTTCGGCCTGTTCCTGATCTTCTCTGGGTTGAAGATGATGTTCGCGCCGGAAAAAGGCCTGGAGCCGGAAAAGAATCCTCTGATTCGTTTGATGCGCCGCTTCATTCCGCTGACTCCGCAGATGCACGACGAAAAGTTTTTTGTGCGGCTGAACAGCGTCTGGCATGCGACGCCGTTGTTCGTAGCTTTGCTGTTTCTGGAAGCGACCGACGTGATCTTTGCGGTGGATTCAGTGCCCGCGATATTTGCACTGACCAAAGAACCGCTGATCGTTTTCACCTCGAACATCTTCGCCATCCTGGGCCTGCGCTCGCTGTACTTCATGCTGGCCGGAGCCGTGGACAAGTTTTACATGCTCAAGTACGGACTCGCGCTTGTCCTGATTTTCGTCGGACTCAAGATGGCCTGGTTGAATTACTGGTACGGCGGCAAGTTCCCGATCACCCTGTCGCTGGGCATCATCGGCGCTGTGCTCGCCGTCTCTATCGCGCTGTCGCTACTGTTTCCAAGACATGGACAGGGAAAGAGTTAAAGTTGCTCGCAACCCCGAAGAATTGGATGATGATATGAACACGATGGCGGTCGTCGAAGTGATTGGCAGCGTGATCGCAGGCGTGTAGCCGGGTTCCGGTTGCGCGGAGACATAGCCGACCGGCTTGTTGAGGATGATCGTGACGAGTTGCTGTTACTGGCGGACGGCGTGGCCCAGCAGTTCGATCTGCACATCGGGCGCGACCTTCGTGCCAAGCTGGGTGACGACGCCGCCGTTCCTCAGCAATCTTTAGCGGCGCTCGGGCCATTGATCGGTCAATAACGTCGCGCCAATTACGCCCACCGGCAGCGACAACAAATTGACCAGCGGGATATAAAGCAGCACGTAACCCGCCGCCGCAAAGCCGCAGGCCAGCAGCTTGTGTTCCCACAACAAGCTGAGCTTTGCGCGCATCGGCAAGCCGCGCGCCGCGAGCGGCACATCCAAAAAATCCATCCCGCACAAGACCATCGTCAGCGCCAGCAAAAACAAATGCCCAATTACCGGCAAGCCGAAACTGATGACCAAGCCGACCAGCAAGACGACGAGTTGCAAGGTGACGAGTTTTAACCCTTCCCACATTGCGCCCGCCCAGCCGAGCGAAGATTGATAGCGCGTGCCAGCGTGCGTCAATTCGTGCGTCTTGCGGCACAGCACTTCGCTGAACGGCGCGAGCAGCACGCGCGCCAGCGGCAGATAAAAGGTGCTGGCGAAAAAGAGACCGAGCAAAAACGACCAGGTTTGCAAGGTCAGCGTCAATTGCGGCGAGATGGCTTTGGGCTGGCCCGCCAGCCCCGCCAGAAACGTGGCAATGGCGACCAGCAAACCGCCTACGACCCAGGCAAAAAAAGTTGCCAGCACGACCAGCATTACTACGGTCAGTACGAGCGGCACGAGCGACAGCCACTGTAACTGGCGTTGCCGAAAGAGCAGCTTCCATCCGGCAAAAAAGTATTTGGCGCCCAGCCAAAGCTGATCAAAGGCGCCGGGCGTTGTGGGTTCAGCGTTTGGATACACAGCGATTCAGTCGAGTTTCAAGGTGATGGGTGTGGGCAAGCCGTTGAGCGCGAGCGTCAAGCCGGTCAAGGTGGTGGCGTCGGCTTTTGTCTCGAAAAAGAGAAAGCCGCGCCGTTCTGCTTGCGGCGCGAACGTGGCGGTCAAAGGCAGCGCCAACGTTTCGTAATCGGCGAGCGTATGCGCATACGCGGCTTTGGCATAAAGCCGGTTGCCGTAATAGCGCATCACTCGTTTGAGCGCCTGTTGCGGCGTCAGCAGTTTGAAAAGCGTGTTGCCGCTGTCGTGCAATTCAGGGCGCAAGAGCGTGAATTGCACCAGTTCCGCCGTGCGATTGGCGAGCCGCACATCCACCGCCACGAGGCCCGCCAACAAGAGGTTGGCGTCGAATTGTTGCATGGCTTCGTCGCCGCTGAGGGCTTTGGCGGTTGCGCTCAACGCGGTCGCGTCTGCCGTCAACGTGGGCGGCACGATTTTGGGTGGCGTGGCGACTTTGTAGAGTTGACCGCTGCACGCGCTCAACACCAGGCAGGCGAGCGCCGGAACGAAAATTTTGCGCAGTGTTGTCGTCATCGCCGCGCATCATCCGCTGAAACTTATTGGCGCGCAACATGCGGTACAGGGAGCGGTAGCGACTTGGTGACTCCATGTGTGCACAACGCGGCGTCGCCAGATCGCTACCGCTCCCTGTACCGCATCAGCGCGAGTGTCGTTTTGCTTGCGGCGGCGCTATAGTCTCTGGCGAACGCCTGCAAGCCGCTCCCCACCGCGCGTTCAGAATCGGCCAAACGCCGCCCGCGCGCTTTGGCCCGGCCTATGACGCCGTAAAGTCAAGAAGGAGAAACCATGACAACCGACAAAACCTGTCGCACATTTGCCGCGTGGACGCTGATGTTCGCGCTGTTTGCTGGGAATACATTGGCAGCCAACGACGGCCCGGCGCGCCGTGCAGGAGGAAAGAAAATGAGCGAAGAAA
>JAYUCP010000664.1:0-18302 GCA_043740245.1 Acidobacteriota bacterium
ACTTTAACGCTACGTTGGCGAAGCCCTTCAAGTGGACTTACAAAGGACGACCGCTTCAGGTCTAAACCAGAGGTAGAATTTCAGGAAAGCTCCACTAGGCAGTGCTCCTCAGCACTTTCACCCAGCGCAACACTTCGCTGCACCAGCGAAAATGACCTGGGGTTACAGCAGTACCCACCTTCCGGCACAAGAACACAATGTTTTGGTTGTAGCTGCTCCGGCCTATAGGCTGAGCAGCGATGACCGTTTTACACCTTACACATCAGGAGCATCACTATGAGACGCACTCTGCTGAAATTGTTGCTGGCGTTGGCGGCGGTCGCGCTCTCGCCGATTTTTATTGCGGCCCAGGGCACGACGACATCGCTGAACGGTTCGGTCAATGACGCCAATGGCGCGGTTGTGCCCGGGGCGGCGGTCAAGATCAAAAACACCACCACCAGCGCGGAGTATCGCGCGACGACCTCCAGCAACGGCACGTTTTCAATCCCGGCGCTCGATCCGGATGTTTACACCGTGACCATCAGCGCGCCCGGCTTCAAGCAATCCATCATCAATGGCGTGAAGCTCGACGCGGGCACGCCCGGTTCGGTGCGCGTTGAATTGGAAGTCGGTGCGACGACTGAGACGGTCGTTGTGCAGGGCGGCGGCGAGATTGTGCAAACGCAATCGGCCAATATCTCGACCACGTTAAACGTCAATCAGATCGCCCAGTTGCCGCTGCAAACGCGCAACGTGATGGATTTTCTGACGAACTTGCCGGGCGTCAACACCACGGGCGGGCCGCGCGGTTCGACGGTCAACGGCTTGCCGCAATCCACCCTGAACATCACGATTGACGGCCTGAATACGCAGGACAATTTCAACAAGACGGGCGACGGCTTTTTCAGCTACATCAGTCCGCGCATTGACGCCGTCGAAGAGGTGACCGTCTCGACCGCCACGCCGGGCGCCGAGAGCGCGGGCCAGGGCGCGGTGCAAATTCGCATCACCACGCGTTCGGGCAGCAACCAATACCACGGCAGCCTTTACGAATATCATCGCAACCCCTGGCTCAATTCCAACTACTGGTTCAACAATCGCAACCAGACCGCGGTTCACGCAGACACCGGGAAAGCCTGCAACAACGTGGCGCAGGCCTTCGACCCGGTCAAATGCCACGCGCCGCGCGACCGCGTGTTGCTCAATCAATTCGGCGGACGCATCGGCGGCCCGCTCAGCATTCCCAAGCTCTTCAACGGCAAGGATCGCGCCTTCTTCTTCGTCAACTTCGAAGAGTTTCAGCAGCCCACGCAGGTCAGCCGCACGCGCGTCATCTTGAATCAAGACACCCAGCGCGGCATCTTTCAATACAACCGCACAGTCAACGGCGTTGCCACGGTCGAACGGGTTGATTTGCTCGCGCTCGCCGCGCGCAACAGTCAGACGGCGACGATTGATCCGGTCGTCGGCAAGCTGCTGGCTGACATTCGCAATTCGACCAACAACGTTGGCGGCATCCAGGCCCAGACCAATCCCAATCTCGATAACTTCACTTTCGCCAACAGCAGCAGCGGCAAACGCTATTACCCGACCATCCGGCTCGATTTCAATTTGTCGAGCAAGCACAAGCTCGAAAGCACCTACAACTATCAGAGCTATGTGACGACGGTGGATACGCTCAATAGCAGAGACCCGCAATTTCCGGGGTTTCCCAACCACGGCGGCCAGTTTTCAAACCGCTTTGCCGAATCGCTGGCCTTGCGCTCGACGCTGACGCCGACGCTCGTCAACGAAGCGCGTTTCGGGTTTAACGGCGGCACGGTGCTCTTCTTCCCGGATGTCATTGCGGCGCAGTTCAGCGGGTCGGTCGCCAATCAAGCCGGTTTGAATCTGGGCATCGGCGCGGCGGGCATTACCAGCGCCACGAACACGACCGCGCCCAGCCGCCGTAATGCGCCCGTCCTGGATTTCGGCGACACCGTCACCTGGACGCGCGGCGCGCATTCAATGAGTTTCGGCGGCCAGTTCACGCAAATCAGTTTCTGGACTTACGATCAAACGCTCGTGCCCTCGATCACCTTCGGCGTGAACTCCAACGATCCGGCGGCGGCGTTCTTCAACACCACCAATTTCCCCGGCGCTTCGGCAACCAACCTGACCGACGCGCAAAACATTTACGCCGTGCTGACCGGGCGCGTCACGGCCATCACCGCCAACGCGCGCATTGACGAAAAGACCGGCGAATATAAATACCTGGGCCCGCTGATTCAACGCGGACGGCAACGCGAGATCGGCGTCTTTGCGGCGGATGCCTGGCGCATGCGCCCGAACCTGACGCTCAATTACGGCTTGCGCTGGGAATTGCAACAACCCTTCACGCCGCTCAACGGCAGCTATTCAACGGCCGATGCGAGCGATGTTTTTGGCGTTTCGGGCGCGGGCAATCTCTTCAAACCCGGCGTGCAGACGGGGCGGCCCACCCAGTTCATACAGTTCAAGCAAGGCGACAAAGCCTACAACACCGATTACAAAAACTTCGCGCCCAGCTTCGGTTTTGCCTGGAGCGTGAATGCGAAAAGCGGCTGGCTTAAACGGCTGGCGGGCACGGGCGGCCAGACCGTGGTGCGCGGCGGTTATTCGATTGCCTACAACCGCAACGGCATCGGCGATTTCACCGGCGTCTTCAATACCAATCCGGGCGCGACGCTCTCGGCCAATCGCAATCTGACGGTCGGCAATCTGGTCGGCGGCAGCCTGGGTTCGCTGCCGCTGTTGTTGCGCGAAACCAGCCGGCTCGGCGCGCCGGTCATCCCCGCCAAACCGGCATATCCTTTCACTGGGCAGATCACCGATTCGGTCAACATCTATGATCCCAGTTTGAAGGTGCCGTATTCGCAATCGTGGACCTTCGGCATCCAGCGCGAGATCACCAGGGATATGGTCTTCGAGGTGCGCTATGTCGGCACCCGCAATCTGCGCGGCTGGACGACCTACAACATGAACGAGATCAACATCGTCGAGAATGGTTTCCTCAACGAGTTCAAACTGGCGCAAGCCAACTTGCAGGCAAATATCACAGCGAGCCGTGGCAATACGTTCCGTTATGCTGGCCCGGGAACCGGCACCTCACCGCTGCCGATCATCCTGGCTTATTTCGGCGGCAAGCTGGACCCGACGGTAGCGAACAACTACACGACGGCGGTGCTCGGCGCGACGGCGGCGGGCTTCTTTACCAACACCACCTTCGTCAATTCGCTGGCCGTGAACAATCCGGGGCCGGCCACTTTTGCCAGCAACCTGTTTGCCGACGCGGGGCGGCGCGACAATGCGGCTTTGGCGGGTTTGCCGGCCAACTTCTTCATCGCCAATCCGGGCCTGCAAGGCGGCGCGAATTTCACCGGCAACGGCGGCTATACGCGCTACGATTCGATGCAGGTCGAATTGCGGCGTCGGCTCTCGCACGGCTTGTTGGTGAGTGGCAATTACGTCTTTGCCAAGGCCTTCAGTTCGTCGCGCTTCTCGTTGCGCACGCCGCGCGTCAACACGCTGGGCGGCACCTTGAAGCATGCCTTCAAAGTGAATTGGGTTTATGAACTGCCCTTCGGCAAGAACAAAACCTTCTTTGGCAAGGCGGGCGGGCTGCTCGACCGGCTGGTGGGCGGCTGGGAATTCGACGGCATCGCGCGCATCCAGAGCGGCAACATTCTGGATTTCGGCAACGTGACGCTGGTCGGCATGACGCCCCAGGAGTTGCAGCAGGAATTCAAGCTGCGCTTCGACGACGCCAACAAGATCATCTACAACCTGCCGCAGGACATCATTGACAACACGATTCGCGCCTTCAGCGTGAGTGCGACTGCGGCGACCGGCTATGGTTCGTTGGGCGCGCCGACAGGGCGCTACATCGCGCCGGCCAACAGCAAGAACTGCATTCAGGTGGTGGGCGGCGATTGCGCGCCGCAGAATCTGTATGTCAACGGCCCGTCGTTCGCGCGTTATGATCTGAGCGTGATCAAGAAGGTCAGAATCGCCGAGCGGATCAACTTCGAGTTGCGCGGCGAATTTCTGAATGCCTTCAACAACATCAACTTCTTCGGCGCGACCTGTGCTTCGAGCAGCGCGACTTGCGGCCAGGTCACGACCTCTTACCGCGACGTGAACAACACGCAAGACCCGGGCGGACGCCTGGTGCAGATTGTCGCGCGGCTCAATTTCTAGCCGCTTACGGTTCACCCAAGCAAGGGGAGGGACGCGGAAAGTTTCTTGCGCGCCCCTCCCCAATTTCTTTACAGCGCGCCAGCAACCTCGTTACTATGGCGCTGCATTACACAGAACAAGCCGCGCCGTCCTGCAGCGGCTGAGCATCGAGCACTCGCTACAGTTTCATAGACAGAGCATTCATCTTCATTTCGGCGAACGAACCCGGTGTGCACTTAAAGCAATAATCAGGCTGGGTTGGAGTCCGGCATTTTCGACGCGGCTCCGCCTTGCTTATCACCCGCGACTCACTCTGGAGGACCCTATGAATACGAATAGTAGCTACAGGCTCAGCCGTGCGGCTGTGTCTGCGTTTTGCACTTCGCTCATGGTCACAGCATTGTGGCTATGTTTGAGCGCGCCGCCCGCCCAGGCGCAATCTGTTTCAACTGGCACCGTGGCCGGCCTGGTCACCGACGCCACGGGCGCGGCGGTGCCTAGCGCGGCAGTCACGATGAAAGACGCGGCCACGGGCGCTAAACAACAGGCCGCGACCAACGAGACGGGGCGTTACAATTTCGCCAACGTCCCGCCTGGCCTGTATGAAATTGCCGTCAGCCGCAATGGCTTTACCCGTGCGGTGGTCAGCGAACAAAAGGTGACCGTGGGCCTGGTTTCCACCGTCAACTTCACGCTGCAAGTCGGGAACATGACCGAAACCGTCGTCGTCACCGCCACGGGCACCGAATTGCAAACCACCAACGCCACGGTGGGCACCACGCTAAGCGGACGCCAACTCGAATTGCTGACCAACCTCGGACGCGATGCCAATGCGCTGATCATCTATCAACCAGCGGTGACGCCGGGCGGTAACGTGGCCGGCGCCGTGTCGGATCAGAACAGCTTCCAACTGGATGGCGGCAACAACACCAGCGACATGGACGGCAGTCAGAGCGTCTATACGCAGGCCGCCGGCTTTATCGGCGCCGGCGCGTCGGGCGGCATCCCGTCGGGCGTCTTGCCGACGCCCGCCGAGAGCATCGAGGAATTCAAGGTCGGCACGACCAACCAGACCGCCGATTTCAACGGCGCTGCCGGCGGTCAGGTGCAACTGGTCACCAAACGCGGCGGCAATCAATTTCACGGTTCGCTCTATGAACATTATCTGGGCAGCAACTTCGGCGCGAACACCTGGCTGAACAATCACACGCAGGTGCGGAACACCGCCGGGCAGATCGTTTCGCAATTCACGCCGCTGCCGTCGAGCCATCAGAACCGCTTCGGCGTCACGCTGGGCGGGCCGTTGACGCCGCGTTTTTTGGGCGGCAAGACTTACTTCTTTGCCAATTATGAAGGCCGCCGCTTCCCGCAAAGCACCACCTTCGAGCGGCTGGTTCCGAGCGAGTTGCTGCGCGCGGGCATCGTGCAAGTCGCCGACAGCACGGGCAAGTTCCAGCCCTACAACCTCAATCCCACCGCCGTCACGGTCAAGGGCGTAACCTATCAACCCGCCACCTGCGGCGCGACCAACGTGGCCTGCGATCCGCGCGGCATCGGCCTCAATCCGATTGTTTCGCAAATCTGGCAGAAGTTTCTGCCGCTGCCGAACGATCCGACGGCGGGCGATAATTACAACACGCAAGGCTATCTCGGCTCCCTGCGCCTGCCGCAAAACGGCGACAATTATGTGTTGCGGCTCGATCATGATTTCGGCCCGAAGTGGCGTTTCATGGCCGCCTATCGCTACTACAATTTCAAGCAACTGACGAGTGTGCAAACCGATTTCGGCGGCGCGTTGCCGGGCAGCACGCTGGGCCAGTATGTGTCCGTGGCGCCGCGCGTGCAAAAGCCAGGCCAACTCGTCGCGGGCTTGTCCACCAGTATCTCGACGACCTTGACCAACGATTTCCACTACACCTACCTGCGCAATTTCTGGCAATGGGGCACGGCGGGCGCGCCGCCGCAATTGCCGGGCCTGGGTGGCGCGGTCGAAATCGGCGGCGAGACCATCAATGCGCTGATCCCTTACAACGTCAACACGCAAAGCGTGCGGCAACGTTTCTGGGACGGCATTGACCACACCTTCCGCGATGACATGACCTGGATCAAAGGCAACCATTTGTTCCAGTTCGGCGGCACCTATCAGCGCAACTGGAATTACCACCAGCGCAACGACAACGGCCAGGGCATCATGGCCGCGAATGTTTATCAGGTCGCCAACAATGCCGGGTTGACTTACACGGCGGGCGGCGTCAGCTATCAGCCGGCCACCGTGCCGACTGCGCAAGCCAGCACCTGGCAAAGTTTTTACGCGCAAGTGTTGGGACTGGTCGGCCAGCCGCAATCGCTTTACACGCGCAAGCTGCCTGACCTGAGCCTGCTGCCGCTGGGCACGCCCGCCGAAGACAAGGCGGTCATCCCGATCTACAACTTCTATTTCAGCGACATCTGGCGCCTGCGTTCCTCGCTCACGCTGACTTATGGGCTGGGCTACGCTTTCCAGAAGCCGCCCCTCGAACAGGACGGCAAGCAGGTGCTGCTGGTGGATCCCAGCGGCAATCCGATTCGCGCGACGGAATATCTGGCGCAGCGCAAACAAGCCGCGCTGGCCGGGCGGGTTTACAATCCGTCCATCGGCTTTGCCACCATCGGCAATGTCGTGGGCAAACCTAAATATCCCTTCGATCCGTTCTATGGCGGCATCAGTCCGCGGCTGTCGGCGGCGTGGAATCCGAAGTTTGCCAGCGGCAGTTTGCTGAGCAAAGTCTTCGGCGAAAACCACGCAGTCGTGCGCGGCGGTTACAGCCGCATTTACGGCCGGTTGAACGGCGTTGATCTGTTGCTAGTGCCGCTGCTGGGCACGGGCTTGATGCAGGCGGTTTCCTGCCAGGGCGCGGTCAAGGCGTCATCGGCAGTCGGCGGCAGTCAGTGTCTGGGCGTAGGCGGCGCGAATCCGTTGACGGCCTTCCGCATCGGCACGGATGGTTTGGTAGCGCCGTTGCCGATAGCCGCGCCGACGATTCCGCAACCTTATTACCCCGGCGTGAACGGCAACGCAGCGGCGGGCGACGGCTCGGTGCTCGATCCCAGCTTCCGTCCCAATTACTCCGATTCCTTCGACCTGACGATTCAACGCGAGTTGATTCCGCGAAAGTTGATTGTGGAGGCCGGCTACATCGGGCGGCGCATCGGCAACGAGTATCAGTCCATCAACCTCGACGCGGTGCCACATATGACGACGCTGGGCGGGCAAGCCTTCTCGGCGGCCTTCGCCAATCTGTATAACATGGTTTCCACTTCACCCGCTCTCGCTCCCGGGACGGCGGTTAACATTAGTGCGACACAGTCGTTTTTAGAAGCCGCCCTGGGTGGAGCAGCTTCTGCATACTGCAACCAGGTGATTCCAAATAACACGGCCGGTGCCCGATTTAGCAGTTGCACGCAGGCTGTAGCCACACTTCAGTTCACCAACATTGCCAACACCCGCGTTTACGACCTCTGGGCCAATTTGGGCGGCCAGTCATCGTGGGCGCTGGGGCGCACGTTGCCGAGTTCCGGTCCCGGCTCGCAATTGACTTCGATCAACATGCTGACCAGCGAGGGTTACGGCAATTACAACGCCTTCTTCCTCTCGCTCGAAGCGCGTGATTGGCACGGGCTGACGACGCGTTCGAATTTCACCATCAGCAAGGCGTTGGGGACGGCGGCGGTGATCCAGGCCACCAGCGCCTTCACGGTGCTCGACCCCTGGGACATCAGCGCGAATTATGGCGTGCAGAACTTCGACCTGCACTACATTTACAACCTTTCGACGCTTTATGAAGTGCCGTTTTTCAAAGGCAAGAAAGGCGTGCTGGGCCGCGCCCTGGGCGGCTGGACGCTGGCGCCGCTCTTCACCGCGCGCAGCGGCGCCCCCTTGCGCGTGAACATGACGCAAGGCTCGGGTACCAATTGCCAGTCCTTCGGCGAAGTCAGTTGCTCGTCGGGCAACACCTATGAGAACGCCGTCTTGACCAGCCCTTATACGGCGGGGAATTCCGCGCACAAGAACCTCACGTTGACCGGCGCGGTGGGCTTGAACACGAATGCCGCGAACAATCGTGGCTCGGGCATTAACATGTTCGAGAACCCGGATGCGGTTTACGCGCAATTCCGGCGTCTGCTGTTGGGGCTGGATCATCGCGGCGGCGGCGCCGGCATCCTGCGCGGCCTGCCCACCTGGAACCTCGACATGAGCGTCTCGAAGGACCTCAAGTTCACCGAGCGCGTAGGCATGACCTTCCTGGCGCAGTTCGCCAACGTGTTTAACAAATTCCAGCCGGGTGCTCCGGCCATGAATCTCAATAGCCCCCAGACCTTCGGCTACATCAGCACGCAGGACAATACGCCGCGCCAGATTGAATTCGGGCTGCGGGTTCACTTCTAAAGCGGAGCTTGTTGAACGTGGTCTGACAACGCGCGTGCGCAGGTGGCAATGCCGCCTGCGCACGCGCGTTGACTTGTTTTATTCGGCAACCCACCGGGAGGTAAAAACATGAAACAGCTAGCTCTGATCTTTTCCCTGCTCCTTGCGGTTAATCTGCTTGCCCAAGCGCAAAAGAAATACAAACCCTGGACGGAATGGAATGAAAAAGAAGCCCTGAAGATGCTGAATGATTCGCCCTGGGGCCAAACGCAAACCGAGACCAACACCTCGGAGATGTTCTTCAGCCCCACCACCAGCGGCGGCAACACGCGCGGCGCGGCGACCACGACCAGCGGCAGCAGCGGCATCGGCGGAACGAATGATCGCAGTGCGCAAGGCGCCACCAATCAGGCGGTGAACGTCAATTTCCGCATCCGCTTTCTTTCGGCCAAACCGGTGCGCCAGGCCTTTGCCCGGCGGCTGATGCTGCAAAACCCGCAAGCCGCGGCGCAGTTGAAAGCCTTCGCCGAACAGACTTCCAACGAATGGATCGTGGTGGCGGTGGATTACGACGGCAGCGACCAACGCTTCACCGGTCTTGTGATGCAGGCCTTCAATTCCGCCAACACGGGCATTCTCTCAAACGCCGCCTACCTCGAACGCAAGGACGGCAAGCGCCTCTTTCTGAAAGATTACAAAGCCCCGATCAGCGATGGCATGGGCGCGAAATTCATCTTCCCCAGGATGTATGAAGACAAGCCCTTTGTGACTGAAGACAGCGGCTACTTGCGTTTTTATGCGGAAGTCGGCAAAGAGATCAAGCTGAATATGCGCTTCAAGGTGCCGGAGATGATGTATGAGGGCCAACTGGAATACTGAGGTGAGCTTGCTTCACGGTTTGGGCGCGTTGAAGTGTCATCAGCCCTGATTGCGTGAGTGCCAAGCCTTATGTAAGCACGTTGATCCTCGGCCTTGAGCATGACTTGGTGTAGCAGGGTTCTCCTCTGTGCCTTTCTTCTGAATGGGCTGAAAACACTTATACGCGCTAGTGCCTTGCGTACTGACGCTGCGTGCTGTCCTGTTCAGAAAGCTCAATGGAATCCAGAATTATGGATTTCAGTTGATCGGCCCTATCCCGCAACCAGTTCAGAATCAATAAAAAAGAATTGCTCAAGCATAGGAATACAGCTTGCCTGAAAGCTTTCAGCGTACCAGTGGGCGCTGCCCGCTCCGAACTTATCGTGAAGTTCCGCTACCGTAAACATTCCAGCCACAAACGCTAATACCGCACAACCCAGTTGAAACGGATGTGAGAAGGGAAGTTTGGTATGGGCTGGCTAAGTTCACCGTCCTTTAACGAAGATAGGAGAGGTTATGAAACAAGTATTTCAACTCAAACAGTTCGCGCTTTTGTTAGTGATTTGCGGCTGTCTGAGCGTTGCTGCCTTGGGGCAATCGCGTGGCAGTCTGAGTGGGCTGGTTAGTGATACCAGCGGCGCGGCACTCAGCGGAGCTAAGGTGACGGCCAAGCACGTCGCCACCGGCGAAGAATTCAATGCCACCACGGATGCGCAAGGGGCGTTTACGTTCCCCGCCGTTCCGCTTGGTCAATTCTCAGTCACCATTGAGGCCTCGGGCTTCAAACGCACCCAAGCGCAAGACGTCATTGTCGAGGTCGGCAATCCGGCCAAGATCACGGTGTCCCTGGAAGTCGGACAAGTCAGCGAGGCTGTGGTCATCAGTGGCGCATTGCAGGACGTGATTAACACGACCAATGCCACGCTCACCAATGTGATCAACACTCGGCAGGTGCGCGACCTGCCCTTGCTAGGACGCAACCCGCTTGACTTGGCTCGGCTACAGGCCGGCGTGGCGGTGACGGGCGATGATACGCGCAATGCCTCGGTGGGCGGTCTGCGCGGCAGCGCCACCAACGTGACGCAGGACGGCATCAACGCGATGGACAATTTCGTCAAGACCAGTTCGTTCTTCGCGATCAGCGCGCCTTCGCTTGATTCCACCAGCGAATTCAGCGTGACGGTCGGCACGGTCGGTTCGGATGCCGGACGCGGCGTGGCACAAGTCAAAATGGTCACGAAATCCGGTAGCAACGAATTTCATGGACGGCTTTTCTACCAGCATCGCAACGACGCGCTGAATGCCAACACTTTTTTCAACAATGCCTCAGGCACACCCAAATCCATCCTGCGCCAGCATTTCTTCGGCTTCAATGTGGGCGGCCCAATCTGGCTACCGAAAAAAGTAGCTGGCCCAATCGCTTATGATGGGAGAAGCAAGAGCCTCTGGTTCTTTTCCTACGAAGGCTTCCGCGAGAATTTTCAGGCGACGCGCAACCGCACCGTGTTGACGCCCGAAGCGCGGCAGGGAAATTTCCGTTACAACGGCTCGAATGGCCAGGTTCAGTCAGTCAACCTGCTGAACATCACCGGCGTTCCTTCCAAAACACTCAACGCCATCACCGGGGCGCAGTTGAACGCGATGCCTGCTTTCAACAACACGCTGGTGGGTGATGGGCTGAACACGGCGGGCTACCGTTTCAATGTCAGTGGCACTGATCCGAACAACAAGTACGTTGGCCGCTTTGACCAACAACTGCTCGAAAATTCCAAGATCGGGTCGCACAAGTTGGAATTCGTCTATAACTACGCCAAGTTCCTGCTTACGCCGGACACATTCAACGGACTCGAATCACCCTTCCCGGGCGGGGCCAATGCGTTTCAGGCATCCAAGCGGACGCTGACCACGGCGGCGATTCAATCCACCTTCGGTTCGCACATGACCAACGAGGTGCGCGTCGGCCATCAACGCGCTCCGGTCGGGTTTTTGCGCGAATCTCAACCCACGATTCCCTTCCTGGGTTTGAACTCTGTGTCCAACTTCGACAACACGTTCTTGTCACAAGGGCGCAATACGCTGGTCTATCAGTACATTGATAACTTCACGCTGACGCATGGAACGCACACCTTCCGCATGGGTACCGATATCCAGTCCGTCACTGCCATTACGTTCAATGACACTGGCATCAACCAAACGATCAACATCGGCACGAACTCGGCAAACGGAACGGGCATTCTCGCCGCAGCGTTCAGCAATTTGCCGGCGGGCGCCACTGGTACCGCCATCGTCACCCGGGCGCAGTCGGTTTACTCCGATTTGGTCGGCTTGCTGGCGAGTTCGAATAAGGTCTTTAACGTGTCCAGCCCGACTTCCGGTTTCAACCCCACCGCTACGCGCCAGCGCGATTTCAAACAGCGCTCGGCGAGCTTCTACTTCCAGGATCAATGGCGCGTGAAGCGTAACTTCACTTTCAATTATGGGACGCGCTATGAATTTCAAGGTGTGCCGTATGAGAAAAACGGCGTTGCGATTCAACCCGCGAATGGTATTGCCGGACTGTTCGGCATTTCCGGTCTGAACAATCTGTTCGCCCCCGGCTCGCTCAAGGGCACGGCGGCGACTTCCTTGGAGTTCGTCAACGGCAAGACCGGGAAGAAGCTTTACGAGAACGATTGGAACAACTTCGCGCCGTTCATCGGTCTTGCCTTCTCGCCCAACTTCGAGAAAGGCCCGATGCGCTGGCTGTTTGGCGGCGAAGGCAAGAGTTCGATTCGCGCCGGTTATTCGATCAGCTACTTGCAGGACGGCTTCACCGTCGTCAGCAACGCGCTGGGAACGGGCACGACCAACCCTGGTTTGATTCAGACGGCGGCCAACAACACGCCGACTGGGGTGCTAACTGCGGCTGGTGTCGCGCTGACCACGCCTACGTTCAAGATTCCGATCACGGATGCGGAAAACATCGCCATCAACACCGGGAATGGACTGTGGACGTTCGATCCGAACTTGCGCGTGCCCTATGTTCAGCAATGGTCATTCGGCATCGAGCGCGAAATCGCCAATGGCACGGCGGTCGAAGTGCGGTACGTTGGGAACCATGCGATCAAGGTCTTCCGGGCGGTTGATTTCAATGAAGTCAACATCTTTGAGAATGGATTCCTGAACGAATTCACGAACGCGCAAAAGAATTTGGCGGCCAACGGCGGAACCAGCTTTGCGTCCGGCGCGCCTGGGACTGTTGCCTTGCCGACGCTCAACACTTTGTTTAACGGATTGACGGCCGCCAACGGCTTCGGCAGCTCGACCTTCATCACCAACCTGAACAACAACAACGTTGGCGCGATGGCCTTTACGCTGGCCAACAGCGCGACTTATCGCGCCAACCGTGCGAACCTGACGCCGAATTTCTTCCTGGCCAACCCGAACGCAAACTTTGCGCGTTTGTTGACCAACAACTCGTTCTCCAATTTCCACTCCTTCCAGGCTGAAATCCGCAAGCGGATGTCAAAAGGCCTGCAACTGCAAGCCAATTACACCTGGAGCAAGGTGCTCACCGATACTGACGGCAACGTTCAGAGCACGGCGGAGAACTTCCACACGCTGCGCAATCTGGCGTTGGACAAACACCGGGCCAGCTTCGATCAGACGCACCGCTTTATCACCAACTTCATTTACGAACTGCCGTTCGGGCCGGGCCGCCGCTTCTTTGCCAACAGTTTCGCTCCGTTGCGCAAGGCGCTCGAAGGCTGGCAGATGGGCGGTATCATCAACGTCCAGACGGGCAACCCGATCTTCATTACTTCGGGGCGTTCCTCGTTCAATCAATTCACCGCGACGATTGGCTCGCAGCTCGTGGGCAGCAATTTCAGCACGTTCAACAATGCGGCAGGTATCTACAAGACGGCAGCGGGCGTGTTCTACTTCGATCCGAAGCTGTTGGACATCACCACGAATGCGACGACCGGCCAGTTGACTGGGGCGACGCTTAAGCCTGGTATGCTTGCCGCACCGGCGGCTGGCACCTTCGGCAACTTCCCGCGCAACTCGATCAATGGGCCGGGCTTCACGCAGGTTGATTTCAGCCTGACCAAGCGCACCCGCATCTATGAGAAGATGGATGTGGAATTCAAGGCAAACTTCATCAACGCGTTCAATCATGCCAATTTTGTTTTTGGCACTTTGAATTTTGATGCGGCGAACTTTGGACGCATCAGCACCACCAGAGGCAATGAGCGCAACATCAACTTCATCTTGGGCATCAACTTCTAAGGCTGACGCACCAAGTTGCTAAACATAAAAAGCGGGGCTGAAGTTAATCACTTCAGCCCCGCTTTTTGTTTCAGCCAAACTGCCCAGCCGCTTAAAAATCGAACGCCTCTTTCAGCTTATCCACCTGCTTCTCCCACTCCGCTTTCAACTCCGCCTTCACTGCGGCCCACGTCGTCGGATGCTCTGGCTGGCCCTCAAAATAAAACGGGCAGGGCGCCGGGGTGACCTGTTTCTGCACTTCGCGCAGGTCAATCGGGTCAAAGGGGAAGGTCACACACGGCGTAGGCGCGTGTTTGGGCGAGGTGTAAATCGTGCACGCCGTCGTCTGTTCGTCTTCGTGATAGAAAGGGCAGGTAAAAACAATCTTGCAACACAGGCCGCAGCGGTTGCATGCGCCGCGTTTGTACGGCTGCCAACGATAGAGAATCTTGTCCGGCAAGACGCGCGACAGCACCCAGCGCCGCGTCGCGCCGTAAGAATGATCGGTGTAGAGGAAGCCGATGACTTTGCGATAGCCGATGTAGGCTTTGCGTTTGTAGATTTGCCAATCCGAAAGCTGTGGCAATTGCAGTTGTCCGGCCTTGTCCGCAACAGCCGCAGAAGCTAGCCGCCGCGGCTCGATTTGCACCAGCCGCACAGGCGGTTGATCCGGTTGTGACATCCGATCTCCCCTCTCGGTGAAAGAAATGTGTTGTTGATGTTGTACGCCTCGGTAGGCGGGAAAAGCGGCGCGATCTTATCATCGGCTCTCAATTGCCGCCAACTGCGCTGGCGTGGCGAGGAAAAACTACAACGCCAGCGCGACCATGTGCGGTTCCAACGACCGCGTATGCGTTTCGTCGTGCACGCCCAGCGCGGCATCCAGCTCATCGGCGAGATTGCCAGTACCGACCCCGATGGATTTGAAATCGAACAGCTCGCGGTCAAACAGATGCGTCGGCACCGTGTTGCCCAAGGCCGTCAGCATGGATTTGCGCAGCATCGGAATCTCCTGGTTCAAATCATCAATCAGCCGTTTGATGCGTTTGCGCTTCAGGTTTTCCTGCGAACCGCACAGGTCGCAGGGGATGATCGGGAAGCTTTGCGTTGCCGCAAAGGCCGCCACGTCCTGCTCCCAGATGTAAGCCATCGGGCGGATCACCGTGTTGCGCCCATCATCCGAACGCAGCACGGGCGGCATCGCTTTCAGCGTGCCGATGAAAAACAGGTTGAGCAGGAAGGTTTGCAAGACATCATCGGCGTGATGGCCCAGCGCGATCTTGGTGCAGCCTTCTTCGACCGCCACGTTGTAAAGAATCCCGCGCCGTAAGCGCGAACAGACTGAACAATACGTCTTGCCTTCTGGCACCAGCCGCTTGACCACCGCATAGGTATCCCGTTCGACGATGCGATAGGGGACGCCGATGCTTGCCAGATATTCGGGCAACACGTGCGCGGGGAAGTTGGGTTGTTTCTGATCCAGGTTGACGGCCAGCAATTCAAAGCGCACTGGCGCGCGGCGCTGCAAGCTGCGCAGCAGATGCAACAGCGTGTAGCTGTCTTTGCCGCCGCTCAGACAGACCATGATCCGGTCGCCTTCGGTAATCATGCCGAAGTCCTTGATCGCCTCGCCCATACGGCGCAGCAGGATGCGTTCCAAACGTGCCGCTTCTTCCATTGCAAGTATTGCCTTATCCCAAATTTCAAATTGAAGAGGGCGCAGCTTAGGCCATCGCTCAATAAACGGTCAAACTGTGAAATGATCGTAACCGCGCGTGGCCAACGGCTCGCGCTTGTCTGCCGTGCGCAAGAAAACTTTCGCCGACGCATCCGGTGCGACGATCTCGCCGATGCGTGTGAGCGGCAACGCGCAATCGTGCGCCAAGTGCTGTAACTTTGCTGCCTCTTTGTCATCTGCCGTGAAAAGCAATTCGTAGTCCTCACCGCCGCTCACGGCCAATTGAAAGGCCGCGTCTGCATCCGTAGTGATCAACCCAACCTCTGCGGCAATCGGCACTGCCGCGCGCTCAAGCACGGCGCTGACGTGACTCACTTCGCATAAATGCCCCAAGTCCTGCGCCAAGCCGTCGCTCACATCTATCAACGCGTGCGCCAATCCGCGTTCACCCAACAGCTTGCCGAATGCAACGCGCGCGTCAGGCCGCAAGTGCGCACGCAGTGCGCGTTGCTCCAGCGCAGCGTCCGCCTCATGCACGCGCGCGCCGCGCAACAGCAACTGCAAGCCAGCGGCAGACGCGCCCAGTTTGCCGGTGACGTAAACGCCATCGCCCACACGCGCACCGCTGCGGCGAATGGCGCGCCCGGTGATGCAATCGCCCAGCACGCACGAATCAAGCGCCAGCCCGTGCGGTGTCGCCGAAATGTCGCCGCCGATCAACACCACGCCGCAACTTTCGGCCAACGCGAAATAGCCGTCAAAGAAGGCTTCCCAAAATTCATCAGAACGCGCGGATGACGGAATGGCGAGGGTCAGCATTGCGTAACGCGGTGTGCCACCCATCGCCGCAATGTCGCTGAGGCTGACCGCCAGCGCCTTGTGGCCCAGCCAGCGCGGGACGGCGTAGGCCAGCTTGAAATCCACGTCCTCGACCAGCAGGTCGGTGGTGATGAGCAGTTCGCGGCCCGCGCGCGGACGAAAGACGGCCGTGTCATCGCCGATGCCCAACGACAATTCCGGCGTCGTCACACGGCTTTGTTGCGCGCGTTCGCGGATGCGGTTGATGAATGCGAATTCGCCTGTCATAAGGAATCCGAACGGCGCGGCGAAGCGCCGCCCAGCATTGTGCGGAAAAACCGCAGACCTGGCAATTCGCGCTGCGTGCTCACCCAATCGGCAAAACGCAAACACCGTGACCGCCCGCCGCGACTGAGCGTCTTGCCTACTGTCGGATTGCCGCCAGCTTGCTGGTTGAAGAAATTAACCGAGAACCAACATGAAAAAACAAACTCTCTTTTACGCACTCGTCGCGCTTTGCGCGTTTTGTGTGACCACTTGTTATGCGCAAGAAGGGCGTCCAGGCGGCGGGCAGGGCGGCGGGCGTGGCCCCGGCGGCCCGCGCGACCCACGGGAAATGATGCGCCGGATGCCGGTGATGGCGGCGCTCGATGCCGATGGCGATGGCGTCATCTCTGCCGAAGAAATCGCCAACGCCGTCGCCGCCTTGCGCAAACTCGACAAAAATGGCGACGGCAAGCTGACCGAAGACGAATTGCGTCCGAACTTTCCGCAAGGTGAACGCGGGCCCGGCGAACGCGGTGAAGAACGCGGGCCGGGCGGCCCCAATCCCGATGAAATGGTCAAGCAGTTGCTCGAATTCGATAAGAACGGCGACGGACAACTCAGCAAAGCCGAACTGCCCGAACGCATGCAGGGTTTGTTCGCGCGCGGCGACCTCAATCACGACGGCGTGTTGAGCAAAGACGAATTGCGCAAGCTGGCCGAGGCGCAAAGCAACGGGCGGCGCGACGAACGTGACGATCACGACGAGCATCGCGAAAACGAGCGGCGGCCTGAGAATCCGTAACTCACCGATAACTTCCTATCAATCTTTACCCAATGAGAACACTTCTTTGTCTCGCTATTGGTTTAGCCTTGCTGTGCCTGCATGACGGTGCGCGCCAGGCGGCGTCAGGGCGCGCCGTCTGGCACGTCTCGCAATTCGAGAACGTGCTCGGCACTTCGCTTGAAATGAAATTCGCCACGGCTTCTGACGCCGAAGCCGCGCGCGCTGAAACGGCGGCGCTGGCCGAGTTTGAACGCGTCGGCAAAATCTTGAGCGGCTACGACGCGGCGAGCGAATTCAATCGCTGGCTCAAGACGGCGGGCGAACCCGTACGCGTTTCGCCCGAATTGTTTGAGACGCTGAGCCTCTTTGCCGAATGGCGCGCACGCAGCCACGGCGCGCTCGATCCGGCGGCGCAGATTGTTGCAACGCTGTGGAAGCAAGCCGCCGCGCAACAACGCATCCCGACGCAGGCCGAATTGCAAACCGCCATCACGACGATTCAACAGCCGCATTACCAGCTCGACGCGGCTACGCAAACGGCGACGCGGTTGAGCGCCGCGCCGTTGATTCTCAATTCATTCGCCAAGAGCTACATCATCAATCGCGCGGCGGACGCGGCTCTTGCGGCGGCACGGCTGGACGGCGTCATCGTCAACATTGGCGGCGATTTGGTGGTGCGTGGCGCGCTGGCCGAAGCGGTGCGCATCGCCGACCCGCTGGCCGACGCCGAAAACGATGAACCGCTCGCGCGTGTGCAGTTGCGCCAGCGCGCCATCGCCACCAGCGGCAATTACCGGCGCGGCGTGACGATCAACGGGCATTGGTATTCGCACCTCGTTGATCCGCGCACCGCCCAACCCGTGGAGCACGTCCTGAGCGCCACCGTCGTCGCGCCGCAAGCCGTGGACGCGGGTGCGCTGGCGACGGCGTTTTGCGTGCTCAAGCCGGCAGAGAGTTTGTCACTGGCCGCGACTTTGCCGGGTGTTGAGTGTCTATTGATTATGAAAGACGGGGCACGCCTGGAAAGCAAGGGCTGGCGCGCGCTGACTGTGCCTGGCGCGCCGCCGGCGAAACCAATGACTCCG
>JAYUCP010000665.1:0-7256 GCA_043740245.1 Acidobacteriota bacterium
CAGGGCGGCTTAACCGGCGCTCCAACTCGCCCCGCGTGAGTTGTTCTTTTAGTTTCATCTGCGCCAACGCGCGCCCTTCGTCCGCGCACAGAATCGCCAGCCCTTCCGCCAGCCAGCGCGGCGCGTGCCCTTTGCCCAACGTCTCCACCGCCACGTGCGTCAATTCGTGCCGCAACGCCGTCGCCAGCAAGCCGCGCCGTTGCAGCAAGCCCAGCGGCTGCGTTTCGATGCGCCGCCCGCGCGTCACCGCCGCCACCCAACCCGCGCGGCCCGTCGCCGCGATGAACTCCGCCGTCGTGGCGTGAATGATAAGCTCGACTGGCGCATTGTCTGCCCAATGCAACGCCGCTTGTTCGATGCGCCGCGCCAAACTCGCGCGTGCGCTTTCCAACACACGCAACGCTTGCTCGACTTTGCGCACAGCAATGTTCGCCGGATAGTTCACGCGAAAATGCTCGCTCGCCAGCGTGGCGCGCCGCCCTGATGCGGTACCGGGAGCGGTAGCGACCGGGTCCTTCATCAGGTACGCCACCGCCGACACCCGGTCGCTACCGCTCCCGGTACTGTTTCGCGCCGCCGCACTCTCAACCCCTGGAAAGTAAAACGCCAATATCCGCCGATACGCCATCCCGCGCTCGGCCATCACGTGCGCGCCCTCCTGACACAAGCCCAAGCCATGCCCGAAGCCGTGCCCCGTAAAGACAAACCGCGCGCCCCGCCGTTGCACCTCGAACCAGGAGCTTTTCAGCAACTGCCAGCCCAGCTTGCGCCCGACCAGCATCTTGAATTCCCAACCGCCGAGCACGCGTCGCCGTTCGCCCGTCAACGCCAGCGTTTGCGCGCGCCCGCCGGCATCGCGTTGCAGGATGGTGATGCCGTCCAGCCGCGCGCCCACCTCCGCCCGCGCCGTGCCGCACAACGCCCGCGCCAAATCCGCCGCCGCGATCTCGCACGTCCAGTTTCGATTGGGCCGCCCCGCGCAAAACTCATCGCGTACACCGCGCAACTGTTCCGGCGCGCGCGCGCCCCAGAGCGTTTCCAGGTTCGCCGTCTGCCCGCCGCAAGCCGCGTGAAAATAAACCTCCGCCGGTTGCCCTTGCCGGTCGCGTAACACCTCGCCCGCCGTTTGCGCCACCGCGTGCCGCACGGCTTCGCGCCGCTGTGCCTTGTCCAGCCAGAATTGCTGGCAATGCGTCGTGCTGCAAAAATCGAAGCCCTCGCCCGCGTGCCGCCCAGCATTCAACACCGCATAGGTACGGCTCACGACCGCCAATGCCTTCAACGCTTCCACGCGCGGCTCGATGCTGCCCTCTGCCGCGACCACGCCCGCCACGTAAGCCTCGAACGGCAACTCCTTGATTGCGGATTGCGGATTGCCCAGCCGAACGCGCACCGTTTGCGGCAAGCGCAGCGCGGCGAATTCCACTTCCCCCGTCTCTCCGTCTCCCCGTCTCCCTGTCGCCTCTGCCTTCAATCCGCAATCCGCAATCCGCAATCCGCAATCCAGCAATCGTCTTGCGACTTCCGCACCCTGCGAACCGTGGGCGCGTTTCAAAAAGACCAGCACGCCGAGCTTGATTTCATTGGGCGCGGGCACGCCACTATCGCGTTGTTCAGCAATAAAGCCGGCGAACCAGCCTTGCGTTTGAAAGCCGTTGCTCGCCGTCGAAGTCCCCGTCTTGCCAAACACGTAAACCGGCAACTGATCCAGCCGCGCCTTGTCCGCCGTGCCGAATTTGACCGCGCCGCGCATGCCTTCGAGCAAGACCGCGCGCTGCGCCGGGGCCACGCTGATCCGCGCTTTCAATTGCGCCGCCGCCTCGCCCTCTTGCGCCTCTTGCGCCTCTTGCGCCTCTTGCGGATGATGATGCTGTGGGCGATAGAGCCGTCCGCCATTGACCAGCGCGGCGTAGGCCATCAACAACTGCACCGGCGTAACCAGCAAGCTCTCGCTGTCGCCCAGCGCTTCCTGCGCGCGCCATTCGCCGCTGAGCAACTGCCCCGCGACTTCGCCGCCCGCGTTCACGCCCGTGCGCGCGCCGAAACCAAAGCCGGCCAGTGTCGCATTGACCGCGCTCGCGCTCAGGCGTTCGCCCACGTGGCCGAAATAGTCGTTGCACGAATAAGCCAGCGCCTGCGGCAGATTGAAGGGCGTCGCGCTTTTCGGATGGGAGCAAAGCGTGGCGTAATTGCCGCGCGCGTAGCGTCCGCTGCATTGCCGCCGCGTCTCGCGTTCGAGCAGATGCGCGCGCATGGCCGCGAGCGCAGTGAACGGTTTGATCGTCGAGCCGGGCGGAAAGGCCTGGCCGAAGGCGATGCGCGGATTGACGACGGCGCGCAGGCGTCCGGTTTGCGGATCAATGACGAGGACGGCGCCTTCGCGGTTGCCGAGCGCGGCGCTGGCGGCTTGTTGCAAGGTTTGATCGTCGAAGTCGAGCTTGGCGGCTGGCGTGCTGGCTTGCAGGGTGGGAGATTGCTGGTTGGCTGGCGGCACGGCGTCGTCCGCTTGGTTCCTATGTACCGCGCACGCGCCGACCAGTAACGCCAAACTCAGCAGCAAACGGGTCACGACTTTTCCTTCTCGTTCGTGTGGGGAAGTGCTTTGCGCTCTTGCGCGGCTAGTTCGCGGTCGAGTTGATCCAGCAAAAAGCGTTTGTCAGCTTCGGGAATTTCGCGGCGCGAGATTGATTCCTTGATCGCCGCCACTTCTTCGATCAAACGGAATCGTTTGCGTTCCGCGTGTTCCAGCCGCTCCCGGTAAAGCCGGTAGACAAGCAAGGGAAACGTCAGGCCAAACATCACCCAGGTAAAGTTGCCGAATAGCAGGCTCAGGGCCAATGCGCCGCCCGTGGCGGAAATGATTCCCCCGGTCGTCATCTGATCTATCTGGTTGGCGAGCGCAATGATTTGCCCAAGCCAACTGTCCGGTTTGTGTGTTGGCGCAGACTCAGTCGGCGGCATAGCAGCTTTCAGCGGTTGGTTGGATTTGCGCGAGCGCCGCGACTTGCCGGCGGGCGATGATCTGGAACAGCCAGGCGCGCGCGCTCAGGTAAGCACCCGAGAGCGTAAAGAGCGCAACCACCAGCATGATTTCGCCGGTGCTGGGCGCTTTGCTGGTTGTGCTAAGCAGTTGGTGTTGTGTAGCCCAACTCAGCAACCAGGGAAAACTCAGCCCGAAGAGCATTTTCGCCAAGCCGAGCAGGCCGAGCCAACGGGCGCGCGTCACATTCGATTGTGCCAATTGGCTAGCCCACTCAAACGTGTCCGTTGGCAACGGTCTCGTCGCGCCAGCGTTAGTCAGGCGCGTGGGCGACGTAGCAATGATGTCGTGATTCAGCATCTGCTCAAGTACCTCCTTTGCTGTTTATGCTGGTTGGGATTTTGCCCGAACTCGCCGCGCCTGTCATTTGAAAAACTCGCGCTTTACCCCTCCAGTTCCGCTTGCGCGGGCCGCGCCGTCACTTCCGCCAACGCCCCCAAAGTCACCAGCCATCCCACAAACACCAACAACAACGCCAGCGCCAGCCGCCCGCCCAACAAACCCATCTCCACCCACGCCCCGCCGAACTGCGTCCGCGTGAAGAGCAGGCCGTAGACCGCCGCGCCGAACAGCGCGAACAACAGCGCGTAAATCGCCACCGTGCGCGGCGCAAACGCGCGGCCCAAATGCCGGAAGAAGCCGCGATAGGCCGCACCCGCGCCTTCGCGCACCGCCGCCAGCCAGACGTGTATCGCCATCAACGGCAGCGCCAGATACAACAACACAAAGCGCGACCAATTCAACAGCGTGCCCTGCCAGGCACGGCTCTGGTCATAATCCAGCTTCCCTGCCAGCCAGCCGAAGCCGTAGCTCAACAACCCCGCCAGCAAGATCAACGGCAGGCTGACCAGCAGCAGCTTCCAGCAATCCCGCAACGCGCGCCGCAACAGATAGCCCGGCCCGACGCCGATGCGCACGTAACTCACCGCCAGCGCCTGCAACACGAAAAACAAAACGACAGCAGCCAGCGGCAGCACGACCAGGCTCAACAGCACGTGCGTCACCGTGCCTACGCCCGTCGTGAAAAAGACGTAGAGCACCAGCAGCAACAAGGCGTAGAGCAACAAGGCAATCAGCGTCGCACCGAAGTTGGTGAAGAGTTTGCGCGCGGCGCTGGTGATGGAGGCAAAGATGTCTTTGAACATAGTTTTAGTGGTCAGCAATTTGTTTTTCGTTTTCGGCCAATACTCTGAGTGCTAGATCGTTGTGCATTGCCATAACAAACGCCTCAAATTTCTCACCAAGATCATCTACCGCTTGCGCTGCCGTCAATGCCTTTAACCATTCAATCAGGCGCGCACGGCAGCTCTTTTGCCTGTAGTCTTGTGCGCACGTCTTGTGCTCTGGCGTGGCGCGCGGGCAGTGATAAAGGCTTCAGTCGCAGCTTTGAGCGCCAACAGCCCTTGCCTATCACCTGCTGAAACTACAGTGGCAACCAGCGCATTCAAGGCCGCCTTTATTTCATCGGCGGTCAAATCCAAGCCGCTCAAGCCACCGCGCGCCGCAAACACATTGCTCACGGCATAAGCCAGCGCGGGCGCATCGTTCGCTTGAATCGCCAGGCGAATATAGGCTGCCGCGCCATCGGCATCATCGCGTAAAACTTCTTCGCGTAATTGCTCCCACGTTCTCATGTTCGATTCCTTTTCTGATAATCGCGCCAAAGCTTGTGCGCGCGCTTAATATCAGCAGCTTGCTTGCGCTTGTCTCCGCCACATAGCAGCACAATCAAATGCGCGCCAGCAAAGGCGAAGTACAGCCGATAACCCGGCCCGTAATCAATCCGCAATTCGTAAACGCCTTCGCCAACCTCTTTGAAGTCGCCAGCATTCCCCGCGCGTAGACGATCCAGCCTTTGCACGATGCGCGCCACTGCCTGCCCGTCGCCTAGCTTCTTCAGCCACTTGCCAAAGGGTTCCGCACCATCGGCAGTATTGTACAACTCAATTTCTTTGGGGAGTCCGTCAAACACAGTTTATCGCATGCGCGTGCGCTATGCTTCTTTCGATCCAGGTGAGGGGGCGATAGCTGCACCAATAAAGAACCCAAGCACCGAAGAGCATCAAAAGCATCTGCCCAACACCTGCCCATTGCCTATTGAGCGGCAAAATCGGCACCCATACCGGCACCGGCGACAAAGCCGCAATCAACATTGAAACGCCCGTCACCCCGCCGTCAATAAAGCGGCTCGACAGCAGAAAGCCTTTCAAGCCAAACCCGGCGGAGAGGATGCCGAGGGTGACGAAGGCGGTGTTGATGATGGATTGTTTCGCCGTTTTCATTGCGCAAGCTGCGTCTCAATCGCTGGTCGTGATGCGGTAAAACCGGCCCCGCCAATAGACGTAACTATCGCCGGCCTTCGCCGGATAAATCAGTCCGACCGTGTCGTGCTGGTAATGAAAGTATTTCTGCGTTTCGTATTTGTAATCCTTGGTGCCCTTACGGAAAAGACACAAGCAGCGGTCATTGCCGAGAGCGGACTTGTCTAACGTTCGCCTGGCGAATCCTACACCCGTTCGCAGGTAAACGATCAAACGCCGCCGTGTTTCGGTTGCCCCCTGACCCGCCCGCACATACACGGCAAAGTCGGTCTGCCCATTGCCGTCGAAATCTCCGGTGACCTGCGTGATGCATTTGTCCCCATCGAACGTTCGGTTGGGGACAAACCGCCATTGGCCCAAGTAGCTCGTCAGGTCGGCGCGAATCTCGTCAGGCAGTCGCGGCTTTTGCGCCCAAACATTGGCCGCGTTCAGACAAAGCAAAGACGCGGCGATTAGGCCGTGCCGAAAAAAACTTTGACCGTGCTTCTTTACGATCTCCATAAAGCGACTCGCCGGTTCTTCGCGGCTCTGCCGCCCGATGTGCGGAAGGTCTCTGACCTTCCGCACGAGTGCAATGAGAAGTTCCGGGGCTCTGCCCCGATCAGGGGCGTAGCCCCAAATTCAGGAATAGCCGCTGCCGGAAGGTCGGAGACCTTCCACACATCAGGCGGCGGAGCCGCAAACCCGCTGCGCGCCGCCCACTGCCCACTGTCTACTGCCTACCCTTCCCTACTTCTTATCCAACAACGTCACCCGCCAATTCGCCGTATTCGCCTGCACACTCGGCGTGTACATCAACTCCGCCCGCGCCGGCGCGGCGCGGAAATCGCCCGGCGTGATCAGCCTTGATTCTTCTTCAACCACGCAATATCACCCTGATCCTTATCGCGTCCTGCCGCCGTCTTATTCTTCAGCAAATCCGCTTTCGAGAGCACCGCGATTTCGATCCCCTCCACCTGCACCACGACGCGCGCTGCCCACGCCTCGGCGAAGCTCACACCGTCAATGGCCGTGATGATGTCTATCCGGCACGGCACGACGCCGAACTGCACGATCAAATCGGGCGCGGTGAAATCTTCCTCTTTCACGCCGAATAACGGCGCGCCGAAGCGCTTCAGCGCCCGCAGAATCTTTTGTGCGTTCTCCGGCGTATTCCTGACCCAGATGTCTATGTCGCCCGTCGAGCGCAAGTAGCCGTGCGCCGCCAGCGCATAGGCGCCCACCACGAGGAACTCAACCGCTTCGTCGCGCAAGCACGACAACATGTCTCTGTAATCTTGGTTCAGCATCGTGCTTCTCCTTGAAGGCCCAGACATTGAGCGTCAATTGCCACATCATCCCCAGCAACTCCTGGGGAGACTTACCCTGCAAATCATCTTCCTGATCGGCCTCGTGCAGGGCTTTCTTTCTGACGATCATTTCTCGCATCTTTGCTTCCCCTCTATTTCTTGTCCAACAACGTCACCCGCCAATTCGCCGTATTCGCCTGCACGCTCGGCGTATACATCAACTCCGCCCGCGCCGGCGCCGCGCGGAAATCGCCCGGCGTGATGACGCGCAGCGCGTACTGGAACACATCGTCGCCGTCGAAGTAGTTCACAAACAGCGCCGTCCGCTGGTCGCGGAATTCGCGCGAGCTGTACCAGTTCGACCATTTGCCGTCGCTGTAATCCAGGTCAATGCCGCTGACGCGTTCAACCTGTTCGCAGCCCGCCGGAATCGGGTCTTCGAGCATCACGTAGCGGCCCTTGTTCCCTTGCACGTGCAGCTTCGAGACGATCAGGTCGCCGGAATGCAATTCGCCGGTCAGCGGCTCGACCGTCCATTTGTTGTCGTTCACGCGCAAGCGCAGGTAATCGCGCGTCAGCCGCAAGCCGCCCGCCGATTGCGGCGCG
>JAYUCP010000666.1:0-2978 GCA_043740245.1 Acidobacteriota bacterium
TTGCTGAGGAAACTATGCTGTATCGAATACTCTCTTCATTGGAAAGCTCCTTCATCGCGGTCTATTACGCCGCGCAATACCTGACGCCCGCCAATGTGCGGGGCGCGGTGCAAACGGTCGTGCAATTGAAATCTCAAATCTCAAATCTCAAATCCAACACCAAAGCAACGCGCAACACCGGCACAGAGCTTCCGGCGTTGTTGCTCTGCGCCTTACTGCTGTGCACCGGATCGGCCTTCGGTCAAGCGCTCAATCAAACGGCAACCGCCTCCACTGGCGCGACGCCCGCCACAGCCACGCTCTCGCCTGCCGCGTTGCCGGCGGACTTGAAAGCCTTGCGCGATGCCGGGAACGCGGCGCTGTTCAACATTGATTACGCCACCGCGCGCGCCAAATTCGAGGAGATTCGCAAGCTGGCCCCACAGCATCCGGCGGGCGATTTGTATCTGGCGATTGCCACCTGGCTCGAATACCTCTATCGCAACCGCCGTTTGCAAACCAGCCTCTACAACGCCGACTCCAGCTTTTACGCCGGGGCCGAGAACGCCAAAGAGGAAACCGAAGGCGATGCCGTTGATCCGGCGGTGGACAAGGCCTTCCGCGACCGCATTCAACAGGCCAAGCTCAAAGCCCTGACGCTCTTCAACCGCGACAAGAAAGACCCCGACGCGCTTTACTTCCTCGGCGCAGTGCACGGTGTGTTGGCCGGGTATGAAGCCTCGACCGCGCGCAAGTTTTTCGCCGCCATGCGCAACGGTTCGCGCAACGTAGACCTGCATCAAAAGGTCGTCGAATTGAAACCCGACTATCACGACGCCTATCTCGCCATCGGGACTTATCACTACATTCTGGGCACGCTGCCGTTTTATATGAAGGCGCTGGCGGCCATCGGCGGCATGCGCGGCAACAAACAGAAAGGCATCGCCGAGATGCAAACCGTCGTCGAGCAAGGCAGCAACTCCGACGACGCCAGCGTGCTGTTGCTGGCCGTTTTCCAAAACGAAAAACGCCCGCAGGATGCGCTCGCCATCCTGCAACGGCTGAGCGCCAAATACCCGCGCAACTATCTCTTCCGGCTCGAAACCGCCGCCACGCTGGTCGAACTGAAACGCCACGACGACGCTTATGCGCAATTTGAAAGCTTGTTGAAAGACGACTCCGCCGCCGCCGTCGCCGATCTCGTGCATTTCAAATACGGCGAAGCGCTCGCGGCTAATCAGCAGCATCCGCGCGCCGCTGCGCAATTTCTGGCGGTGCAAACCATCAAGATGGCCCAAGCCGATCTCGCCACGATTGCACTGCTGCGCGCCGGGCAGGTTTACGACTTGGCGGGGAAACGCGAGGAAGCGCTGGCGCAATACAAGGCCGTGCTGGCGCGCCCAAACGTTTATGACTCGCGGGCGCAAGCTGAACGCGGGTTGAAGCAGGTGTATGTGGTAAAGGAGAAGAAGGGTGAATAGCCTTCTGAGTAAAGCGATCAGTCGCTAAGCCGCGCCGATTTCAAAATGCGTTACGGTGGTATCTGTCCACGAAATGACTTTGCCCATGCGCTGAGCTTTGGTGCTGTATTCCGGACGTTGCAGAATCGAGCGCAACAGTTCGGGCACGCGCGGGGTTTGGCGCTGCTCAAGTTTCAGACAAATGATGCAGTATTTCTGGTGCAAAAATTGTGTGCCAAAGAAGTGCCGGTAATTGATCGTGACGAGCGTCGGTTGACGCATTTGCAGCAGGAAGGCTGGAATCTCAGGGTCGAGGATTTTTCCGTGTGGGCGTTGTTCGCGAATACTGATAACGGCGCCGGGATACCACTTGGCAATGGCGGTTAGCACGAGCGGGTTGCTGATTTGCTCATCGAGGACAATCACGCATAACTCCGGTCGTAATCGAACAAAAGTTCCAGCCGCTTTGCTTCAAGCACTGCTTCGACAGGAATGTCGAAATCAGCGGCGACCTGCTCAGGTGTATAGCCTTGTTCCAACCAGGCCGGCAACACCCCGGCATTGATACGAGTAATCCGTGTCGCTGTTTTGATGACCGGTTGTCCGCCGCACAGATCGTGCATTGCCACAACATAATTGCCCAGGCGTTTATACTCGACTTTTTCGCCGTCCATTTCCTCGCATACTGTCTCGATGAAACGTTCGGCCTCAATCCGCAAAAACTCGCGGTGCACCTCTTCCCAACTGAAATGATGTTCGAGAATCATGTTGATCGCCGCGTGCAAGGCCCGCTGGCGTGGCTCATCGTTTACCTGGTTGATTGTGCCGCTTGTTGACATAACGAAGGCCTCCTTTCGCGCGCATCATAGCACAGGGATTATCAATGCCAATTGCGCGCATCCGCAAACTCGCCCTATACTCTCCGCCGTTCCCGATCACAGCAACAAAGGAAAATTTTCAAATGACAAAGCGCATCTGCCTGACTCTGACCTGTCTCGCATTGGCCCTGCTCACGAGCTTCGCCCAAACGCAAAATCCGCCCGCGCAAGAACAAGCCCCTGACGTAGCGGGCGCCTGGACGGGCGTCTGGTCGTCTTACAATCCGGCGCAAGGCGGCAGCACGCCCAAGGATTTGTGCAAGAACCTGTCGGCCAAGGTCGAATTGAAAGAAGGGCAGAAAGACGGCGTCTGGCAGGCCAGCTTTGAAGGCGATTGCGGGCGGCCCTACAAATACGCGATCAAGATGGAAGGCCGCCAGGTCGGCAAGGTCGTACTTTTCAAAGGCACTACCGATCTCGGCAAGCAGGATGGCGGCGTTTACGATTGGATTGGCCGCGCGAATGACAAGGAGTTCGTCGGCTTCTTTACCAGTGCGTTTTACACTGGCACATTCAATCTGGCGCGGGCCAAGTGAACAACGTGTCAGTAGCCCGCGCGTGAGCCTTGTCATTACCTAGTTTTTTGCACATCGGTTGACAGCCGGTAATGCGAGCTATCTCCTTTATGGAGTCAAAGATCATCCGCAAAGGAGAGGATATG
>JAYUCP010000667.1:0-7235 GCA_043740245.1 Acidobacteriota bacterium
CGTCAGTGGCTGCCGGGTTCCGAGCTTTCGCACATAGCGCGCTTCGGGCGAATCCTTTGTCCAGATGCGCAAATCGCGAACGCGCAAATAGTCTTCGTAATCCACCAACAATTCTTCCAGGCTGGCGCGTGCGACGTTGGTGAGCTTGATTTCCATTTCTTTCGATGTGCCCGATGCACTGCTGCCTTCGGCGATGTTTTGTTTGCCGGAACGCGCCGCCTGCACCATTTGATCTATGGTTCGGTCGCCGCGTTTGAGGAAGCGTTCGCAAAACCGGAACGTCAAGTCGTAAACCACTTCTGCCTTCTGGTAAGAGAGCAATTCCCGATAGTTTTTGGGCGGCGGCAGAAAACCGGTTGGGTCAGCAGGTTTCATCACGGCTAGCTCCTTGGTTAATGGGCAGGCACCGCGCGCTTTCTCGCATTCCCGGCTGAGCTTGTCAATCTTTGGTAATGAGCAAGGTAAAACCATGAACGATCAAACATCACGACGACAATTCATTCAGACGCTCGCGCTGGCAGCGGCTGCACCGCACAGCCTGCACGCAGCGACCGGCGCCAACCCCATCGTAGACACCCACCTGCATTGCTTTGCCGGCAAAGACGACGCACGCTTTCCTTATCATCCGCGCGCGCCTTATCAACCCGCGCCGGCTTCGACGCCAGAGATGTTGTTGAAATTGATGGACGGCGCGGGCGTCAAGCACGCCGTGGTGGTTCACCCCGAACCTTATCAGGACGATCATCGCTATCTCGATTATTGCCTGAGCGTCGGCAAAGGCCGTTTGCGCGGCGTCTGTCTGGTTTTCGCCGATCAACCTGATTCGATGAAGCAACTGCCCGCGCTGGCTAAACGCGGCGGCATCGTCGCCGTACGCATTCACGCTTATGCGCCTGATCGTTTGCCGCCCTTCGGCAAACCGGAGTTGCGCGCGTTTTGGCGGCAAGCTGCTGACTTGGGATTGATGGTACAGATTCATCTTGAACCGCGTTACGCGCCGCCTTTCACGCCGTTCATCAAAGAGTTCGCCGCGACCAAAGTCATCATTGACCATCTGGGCCGTCCGTTTCAGGGCACTCCTGAAGAACACGCGACCGTGGTGAACTGGGCGAAGCTGCCCAACGTCGTGATGAAACTCGCGGCGATTCCTGCGCCCACCGAATACCCGCACCGCGACATTACGGCAACGATCAAACAATTGAGCGATGCTTACGGCGCGGAACGAATGATTTATGGCGGCGGCTTTGGCCCGGCGGCGACGCCGGAAAGCTATCGCGCCGCCCGCGAACAGGTGCGCGGCTATTTGTCGCATCTGAAAGAAGACGATCAGATGAAAGTGTTGGGGCGGAATGCGATGAAGCTATTCGGCTTTGCGAGCTGAGCTTTCGCCGAAAGGAACGACGATGAGAAAAGCCTTTATTCATGCGGTTGTTTGTTTGATGACGCTGGCCTGCTTGCCGCTGGCGTTAAGCGCGCAAGCGAAACAATACTTTCCACCCAGTGGAACCTGGGCGAAGAAAGCGCCTGCCGAATTAGGCATGGATGCAGCCGCGTTAGACGCCGCCATCAAGTTCGCCCAAGCCCACGAGACCGAACGTGCCATGGATTTTTCAGATCAGGAACGCACTTTCGGTTCGTTGTTAGGCTCGGTGCCTACGCAACGCGCGCACACTAACGGCGTAGTGATCTACAAAGGCTATGTCGTCGCCGAATTCGGCGAGGCCACGGCAGTTGATCCGACGTATTCGGCGGCCAAAAGCATGCTTTCGACGATTGCGGCGATTGCCTTGCGTGACGGCAAGCTCGCCAATCTCGACGACCCCGTCGCCAAGCTGATCAAAGATGGCGGCTATGATTCGCCGCAAAACGCGCAGATCACCTGGCAGATGCACCTGCAACAAGAGTCTGAATGGGAGGGCGAGATGTGGGGCAAGAAGCATGACTTCGTGGGGCACGCGGCCTTTGGCGCGGGCGAGCGTCCGCCGCGTGCGTTGCAACAGCCCGGCACGTTTTATGAATACAATGACGTGCGCATCAATCGCTTCGCCCTGTCGTTGCTGCGCCTGTTCAAAAAGCCCTTGCCCGATGTCTTCCGCGACGAAGTGATGGATGTCATCGGCGCTTCGACCACGTGGAAGTGGGTGCCCTATCACAACAGCTATGTCGAGCTTGACGGCAAGCGCATGGCGTCGGTCAGCGGCGGCACGCGCTGGGGCGGCGGGATGTGGATCAACGCCTGGGACTTGGCGCGCTTCGGCTATCTATGGCTGCGCGGCGGACAATGGAACGGCAAGCAGCTTCTGCCACCCGCGTATGTCAAGGCCGCCATCACGCCCAGCAAGAACGGCCCGGATTACGGCTATCTGTTTTGGCTCAACAGCAAAGGAAAAAACTATCCCGGCTTGCCGCCGAATGCCTTCGGCGCGCGCGGCGCGGGCAGCAACACCGTGACGATATTGCCCGATCACGATTTGGTCGTCGTGTGGCGCTGGCACGCGGGCAACGAGGCCGAGTTCGTCAAACGTGTCATCGCCGCCATCCGGTGACAGGCTGCTTCCTGCCCCAATGAATCAAAGCAAAGACGCACAACTCATACGCGGCATGGGCCTGCTGGAATCCACTGCCGCCAATATGCTCGAGATGATCGGCATCGGCCCGTTCATCACGATTCCGCTGATCCTGGCGGCGATGGGCGGGCCGCAAGCCATGATCGGCTGGTTGTTGGGCGCGCTCATCGCCGTTTGCGATGGCCTGGTTTGGGCGGAACTGGGCGCGGCGATGCCGGGGTCGGGCGGTTCGTACATTTACCTGCGCGAAGCTTACGGCCCGAAACGGCTGGGCCAGGTGATGAGCTTCCTGTTCATCTGGCAAACGGTTTGCACGGCACCGTTTTCGATTGCGAGCGGGGCAGTCGGATTTAGCAATTACACCAAATATCTGTGGCCTGGCATGACGACGACGCAGGGCAAGCTGCTGGCGGCGGGCTTATGTCTGGCAGTCACGGCGCTGCTTTATCGCAACATCCAATCCATCGGCAAACTTTCGGTAGTGCTCTGGGTCGTCGTGCTGCTGACCGTCGCGTGGGTGCTGTTTGCGGGCATCACGAATTTCAATCCGGCGCTGGCTTTTGATTTCCCGGCGCACGCTTTTGACATCAATTGGATTTTCTTTGTCGGGCTGGGCAATGCGACGTTGAATGCGATTTATGATTACGGCGGCTACAACAACGTTTGTTTTTTTGGCGGCGAGGTCAAAAATCCCAGTTGGACGATTCCGCGTGCGGTCTTGATTTCGATTGCGGCGGTCGCGGTGATGTATATGGTGATGACCGTCACCATCATCGGCGTCGTGCCGTGGCGCGAAGCCATCACGGCGGGCACGCTGGCCAATCAGGCCATCGTGGCGGACTTCATCCAACGGCTTTACGGCAGCAAAGCCGCGACGGTAATGACGCTGCTGATTCTGTGGACGACCTTTGCTTCGATCTTTGCGTTGATGCTGGGTTATTCGCGCGTGCCTTATGCCGCCGCGTCGGATGGACGATTTTTCAGACCATTCGCGCGGCTGCATCCAACCGAAAACTTTCCGAATTTCTCTCTGGTTTTCATGGGCGTCACTGCGGCGTTGGCTTGCCGGTTTCAGTTGGAAACGCTGATCGCGGCGCTCATCATTATCGAAAAAATCGCCCGCGATATTGGTCAGGCCATCGCGGTGATTGTCATCCGCCGCAGCCGCCGCGACATCCATCTGCCCTTCAAAATGTGGCTCTATCCATTGCCCAGTCTGATCGCGTTGGCGGGCTGGATATATATTTTGAGCACAAATCAGGGAAAAATCGTATTATGGGGTCTAATCCTAATGATCGCGGGCCTAGCCGCTTATCTGTGGCAAGCCAAACTAAAACATGAGTGGCCGTTTGAACCGACGCGCCCGACTGAAAGGAACACAGGCTGACAAAACAGCCGAAAGACGCAATGACCCAAACAGCTAAGACTTGGGATGTAATCACGGTGGGCGATTTGTTCACCGATCTCGTAATGTCCGGCTTCCGCGCGTGGCCGGAACCGGGCGAAGAAGCCTTCGCCAAAGAGGCGCGGCGTGAAATCGGCGGCGGCGCGGCCCTCACGGCTTGCGGGCTGAGCCGTCTGGAACAGCGCGTCACCGTGCTCGCGGTAATCGGCGCGGATGGCGATTGGCTGGCGCAGCGGTTGACGGAATGCGGCGTGACTGCCGAACTGTTGCATCGCAGCCGCCACGACACGACCGGCGTGACGGTCAGCGTCTCGACGCCCAAAGACCGCGCCTTTTACACTTATGCTGGGGCGAACCGCGAACTGCAACCGCTGTTGCTCACCGAACCCAATGTGCGCCGCGCGCTGACCCAAGCGCGTCACGTACATCTGGCCCTGCCCGCGCAACCCGGCTTGCTTTCGACCTTGCCGCGCGCGTTGAAGCAAACCGGCTGCACGCTCTCGCTCGATGTCGGCTGGCATCCCGATTGGTTGCGCAAACGCGCGCACCTGCAAGCGCTGCGCGAGTTGGATTTGTTCATGCCCAACGAACGCGAGGCCGAATTGCTGACCGGCCAATCAGAACCCGAAGCGATGTTGCGCGCCTTTGCCCGCGCGGGCGTGCGCGGCGTCGCGTTAAAGCTGGGCGAACGCGGTTCGATCTTGTTGTGGGAAGACGAAATTTACCGCTGCCCGCCGCTCGAAGTGAAAGCCGTGGACACAACGGGCGCAGGCGACTGCTTCAACGCCGGCTTCATACACGCCTGGCTCAACGGCGAGCCGCCACAACGGCGCCTGCAATTCGGCAATGTCTGCGGCGCGCTTTCGACCCAAAAGCTGGGCGGGATCGAAGGCTTCCCGGCGCTGCGGCAACTGCAAACCTCGCTGCGCAAGCTGCCCAAATCCTAACCCGAGCAGGCCGCCGCTCACGCGATACTTGATTCGCCAGCAACGCTTCAATCCGCACTTCACTAATCGCCATGCGCAAAGTCACGCTCATCGGCGGCGGCGGCATTCGCACGCCCCTCGTCATTCACGGTCTGGCGCAAGCGCAACAGCAGTTGGCACTGACTGAAGTCGCGCTTTACGACATTGACCGTGAACGGCTGTCCACCGTCGCCACGCTGGCACGCGAAGCGGCGCGCCAATTGGGCAGCACGCTCAACATCACCACTCCAACCGATCTGGCTGATGCCGTCACTGGCTCTGACTTCATCATCCACAGCATCCGCGTCGGCGGCAGCGCCGCGCGCGCGCGCGACGAACGCCTTGCCATCGAACACGGCATCGCGGGCCAAGAGACCACTGGCATCGGCGGTTTGGCCAAGGCTTTGCGCACCATCCCCATCGTGTTGGATCAAGCGCGCGTGATCGAAGCGCACGCGCCCGACGCCTGGTTCATCAGCTTCACCAATCCGGCGGGTCTGATGGCACAAGCGTTATCGCAACACACGCGGCTGCGTTCGATTGGCATCTGCGATACGCCGACTGAGATATTTCACCGACTGGCGCTGGCGTTGAATGCGCAGCCGGACGAGGTGCGCTGCGATTACTTCGGCCTGAATCACCTCGGTTGGGTGCGGCGCGTGGAGTTGCGCGGGCACGATGTCACGGCGCGGGTGTTGAATGACGACGCGCTGTTGCACAGCCTCTATTCGGCGGAACTGTTCGATCCCGCGATGATTCGCGTGCTCGGCCTGATCCCCAGCGAATATCTTTTCTTTTACTACGAACAACAGCGCGCGCTGGCGAATCAGCGCGCCGCGGGTGCTAGCCGGGGCGAAGAGATCGTCCGGCTCAACGCCGAGTTGTTTGCGCAACTGGAAAGTGAAATCAAAGTCGCGCGACTGCCGCAAGCTCTAGCGATTTATCGCGACTATCTGCGCCGCCGCTCCGGCTCGTACATGAAACTCGAAGCGGCCGCCGATTCAGCCTTGCGCGCGGGCGTCGAACAAAAGGAAGACCCGTTCGACGCGGCGACCGGCTATCACCGCATCGCGCTCGACGTAATGACGGCGCTGGTCAGCGCGCAACCGTCGCGCATCGTGCTGAATGTCGCCAATCGCGGTGCCATTTCGGACTTGCCGGCGGATGACGTTGTCGAAGTTCCCTGCCTGGTTGATCGTCACGGGCCTCAACCTCTGGCCGTCGGCCCATTGCCAGCGGCGGTATGCGGCTTGACGCAAGCCGTCAAAGAATACGAACGCCTCACCATTCGCGCGGCTGTCGAAGGCTCGAAGGAATTGGCCCGGCTGGCGTTGCTGGCCTATCCGCTGGTGGGCGAATGGCAGCCCGCTTGCCGTCTGCTTGATGCCCTATGCGCGGCTGATCCGGAAAATTTAGGGTATTTGCGCTGAGGCAGCGCCTGCCTTCTCAGCCACACGCGAACAGCGTACAATCCCGGCCAAAGCACACGCATCGTTCACAACATTCAAAACCAGAGGATCAATCACGATGAAACAAATCTTGCTGCTTTCAACCGCGCTCCTGCTGGCGGCCTTTGCGGTCACAGCGCAAAACACCAACAACTGGCCCAAGCTTTTTGACGGCAAGACGCTGACCGGCTGGCAAAAGAAAGCCGTGCACGGTGGCAACGGCGGCGTTTGGACGGTCGAGAACGGCGTCATCGTCGCCAACCAGGAACCCGACCACAAAGGCGGCCTGCTCGGCACTGAAAAGAGCTACGGCGATTACGAAATCGAGTTGGAGTTTCTGGCTGATTACCCAGTAGACACGGGCCTTTTCCTGCGTTGCCGCGAAGACGGCATGGGCTATCAAATCACGATTGACTACCGCGACGGTGGCTTTGTCGGCAGCCTCTACGCACCCACCGCCGGCAATTTCATTCAGCAAACCAAAAACTGGCCCGATTACTTTTTGAAAGGCAAATGGAACAAGTTGCGCGCGCGCATCGAAGGCCAACCCGCGCACGTGCAGGCTTGGTTGAACGGCTACAAGACGGTTGATTTTCAGGACAACCGCGAACGCTACCCGCGCACGGGCTACATCGGTTTGCAGGTGCACGGCGGCGCGGGGGCGTGGGGCGATACGGCGCGGGCGCGCTTCCGCAATATCCGCTTGCTGGAGTTGGGCAAATGATGCGCCTTGTCAGTCACTTGCTGGCACTGTTCAGCTTGGCTTCGGTGCAATTCAACGTAGGGGCAGACCTGCGTGTCTGCCCCGGTGGCGTCAAATCCACCGAAGACTTCAAATGCGACCGGGGCA
>JAYUCP010000668.1:0-42453 GCA_043740245.1 Acidobacteriota bacterium
CCAAGGTGCTGGCCGGCAGCCTGAATTTGCAAATCTCCCACGCGCTGGGCACGCCGCATTACGCCAGCCCCGAACAGTTCCGGCCCGGCGAAGAGATCAACGGACAGTCCGACATCTATTCGCTGGGCGTGATCCTCTATCGCATGCTGACGCGCCACGTGCCCTTTGACGCGCCGGATATGCACGAATTGATTCGGTTGCACCTGCTGGAAATGCCGCCGCCGTTGGCCCGTTGGCGTCCGCACATCCCCGCCACGGTCGAACATTTGGTCACGCGCATGTTGGCCAAGACCCCTCATTACCGGCCCGCGACGGCGACCGAAGCGGTAGATTTATTTGAACAAGCCGTGCAGGCTTTGCCCCTGGCCGAACGCGAACGTGAGATACCAGTCACGCCGCAACTTGGTAAACCGGCCAAGCACGGTCACAGTACGAGTCCGCTCACAAGCCCGCGAGCCCGCGCCAGGAAAGCCGAACCCAATCCCGCCGGGGCGCGGCAGGCGGCCAGTTTCAATCACGTGCGCCAAACGAAAGGGCTGAAACCGCCGCCGCCTGCGCCAACTGCCGCCCAGCCCGTCACACCAGCGCCTACCGTTTACGGCAACCGCGCGGCCAAGCCCGCTGCACCCAAAATGGCGCGGCCCGCGCCAACCAAACCAGTAGACAATAACGCAAGGACGCTGCTGCTAATCGGCGTCGTAGCGCTGCTGTTGGCCGCGTTGGCGGGCTACCTGATGTTTACAGATGCGGCCGGCCAACACGTGTCGGCGGCCAGTTTTGAGTACACAGTTTCCCCCTTACTCAACTTCAGATCCGATTCGCGGAGGAAACCATGAAATACTGCCCGAAGTGTCAAACCTCATTCGCCGCCTCAAAAACTTTCTGCCAGCACGACGGCGCGGCGCTGGTGCTCAAAGACCTGTACGGGATGACTGGCCGGGTGATCAACGACAAATACCGCATCGGTTCGTTGATGAGCATCGGCGGGATGAGCGCCATTTACCGCGCCGAACAGATCGGCGTCGAACGCCAGGTGGCGTTCAAGTTGTTGTTGCCCAATCTGGCCATCAACAACAACGACATGCGCACTTTGTTTGAACGCGAAGCCCGCACCGCCGGCCTGTTGATGCACGAAAACATCGCCACCGTGCACGACAGCGGCCACACCGCCGACGACCTGGCTTATCTGGTGATGGAGTGGCTGGACGGGCAAACGCTGGAGCAGGAGTTGCGCCAGGAAGGCCAGCTCAGTTACGCGCGCTGTGCCCGGCTGTTAGGCCAAATCGCCGCCGCGCTGGATGCCGCCCACGCGCGCGGCGTCATCCACCGCGATTTGAAACCGAGTAACGTCATGCTCGTCCCGCGCCCCGACGGACGCGACACGGTCAAGGTGCTCGATTTCGGCCTGGCCAAAGTCGCCCTCGAAGCGGCTGACATGCAGGTCTCATCCGCCCTCGGCACGCCGCATTACGCCAGCCCCGAACAGTTTCGCGTCGGTGAAGAGATTGACGGACGCTCCGACATCTATTCATTGGGCGTCATCCTCTACCGCATGCTGACCGGCCGGCTGCCTTTCGACGCCGGCAGCATTCACGAACTGGTGCGGCTGCATTTGCTGGAAACACCGCCGCCTTTGTCTGAGTGGCGTCCCGATACGCCGCTCGAAGTCGAAAACCTGCTCAACCGGCTGCTCGCCAAAACCCCGCAATTTCGTCCAGTCACAGCCGGCACAGTGGCGGACGAATTTGAACGCGCCATCTGCGATCATTTTGGCGCGCTGCCCACCGCGCCACCACAGCTCAACCGCGCGTCCGGTAGCGTCAGCACAGGCAGCGCGACGCCGGTCAGCCACTCCGGTTCCGGCCAGCGTGCGGCTCAACAGAACTTTGTGCCCCCGCGTTCGCTGCCGCCGCCACCGCTGCGCGGCCTTAGCCAGACCGCCATGCCAGCCACAGTCTTATCAACCACAGTAGCGCCGGGCACAAAGGCGCAAAGGCCGCCCAGCAATGCTACGGCACCCGCGCCGCCGCGCTTTACCACCACGATGCTGGTAAACACGACGCGCCCGCAGAATTACAAACCCTGGCTGGCAATCGCGGCAGCGGCGCTGTTGGCCTGCGTGGCGGGCTTTTATTTCTATCTCAACAGCCGCCCGAAGCTGAGCGCCAAAGACACGATTATGCTGGCCGATTTTGACAACACGACCGGCGAAGAGGTCTTTGATCAAACGCTCAAACAGGCGCTGGCCGTGCAATTGGCGCAATCGCCTTTCCTGAACCTGCTGGGCGATGACAAAGTGCGCGAGACCTTGCGCTTCATGAATCGCCACCCTGAAGAAAAAATCACGCGCGCGGTCGCCCGCGAAATCGCGCAACGGCGCGGCTTGAAAGCCATCTTCGCCGGCCATCTCGACAAACTCGACCGCCACTACGCGCTCACGCTCGAAGCCCTCAACAGCGCGACTGGCACATCACTCTCGCGCGTGTTCGTTGAAGCCGAGAGCAAAGACCAGGTCATCAAAACGCTGGGTCAAGCGGCCTTAAAACTACGCGAACAACTGGGCGAATCGCTGGCCTCGACCACCAAATTCAACGCGCCCATCGAGAACGCCACGACCTCTTCGCTCGAAGCTCTGCAGGCTTACACGCAAGGTTACGAACAACTCAATTTCAAGGCCGACAGCCGCGCGGCGATTCCGCTCTATCAGCGCGCCATCCAACTCGATCCGAATTTCGCCATGCCGCATTACCAGTTGGCGCTGCTTTACACGAACCTGGGGCAGCCGCGTTTGAGCGTCGAACATGCAACCAAGGCCTTCAACCTGCGTGATCGCGTCAGCGAACGCGAACGCCTGACGATCACCGCGCTCTATCATTCAATCGTGACCGGCGAAACCGAAAAAGCGCTCGAAACTTATAAG
This sequence comes from Acidobacteriota bacterium, assembly GCA_043740245.1. Classification (GTDB taxonomy): domain Bacteria; phylum Acidobacteriota; class Blastocatellia; order RBC074; family RBC074; genus JACPYM01. Next base: position 2,921 of record JAYUCP010000668.1, read on the forward strand.
CTGATGGCGCAAAGCTATCCGAACTCCGCGCTGCCGCACAGCGGCCTGGCAAGCATTTATCGCCAGACCGGCCAATTGCCACAAGCGCTGACAGAGGCCGAAGCGGCCCTCCAACTCGATCCCAACGACGTCGCCCCGCACCTGATTCGCGCCACGGCACTGCTGCGCATGAACCGGCTGGATGACGCCAACCAGAAACTGGCCGAATCGCAGGCGCAAAAGATTGACGGGCCCGGCTTGCATGCGGCGCTCTTTCAACTGGCCTGGCTGCAAGGCGATCAAGCAGCGTTGCAACAGCAAATCAATTGGGCACGCGAAAACCACCACGAAGACAGCGCACTGGATTGGCAAGCGCAATTGGCGGCGGCGGGCGGGCGTTTGAAAAAAGCCACCGCGCTCTGGCGGCAAGCTATGGAGGCCGTCAAACAAGGCGGGCAAAAAGAAGCTGGCGCGCCGTATGCGATGGCGGCTGGCCTGAGCCTCGCGCTCGCCGGCCAAACCGCCGAAGCGCAACGGCTGCTGGACGAAGCCCATGCGCTGGCGCGCGACAACTTCACCTATCACTCGATGCTCTCGACGCTGCCGTTTGGCCCGCTGACCTATGCCTTGGCGGGCGCCAACGACAAAGCCCAAACGCTGAGCGACGAACTGGCGCGCAACCAGCCGCAAAACACGCTCGCCAATCAGGTCTGGCTGCCCATCACCAAAGCTATCCTGGCAAACAAACAAGGCCATTTCGACCAGGCGCTGGAACTGTTGAAACACCAGGCGCAATTCGAAAGCGGCTCATTCAACTATTCGAACTGGGCGCGCGGCGCGGCGCTGTTGAAACTGCAACACGGTTATGAAGCCGAAGCCGAGTTCAAAAAGATCATTGCCAATCACGGCCTCGACGCCGCTTCGCTGCTCTATCCGCTGGCGCATCTAGCCACCGCGCGCGCGCGCGCCTTTATCGGCGATACCGAAGAGAGTCGCCTGTATTACAAAAAGTTCTTTGAATTGTGGAAGGATGCCGACGCCAATTTGGCTATTGTCGCTGCCGCCAAAAACGAACTGGCCGCGCTCAAAAAAGCGGAGACAAGCGCCAGCGGCGACAACACCGATCCGCGCCTAAAGGCTGACAGACGCAACTGGTTTGCTTCTTTGATTGGCGCTTTTCAGCGTCCATCCGCGGCAAAAACAGCTAGACTTTGAACTGCCAAGAAAGGCTCTCTCGTAACAAAACAAAGCGGCGGCAATAGCTCGATCAGGCCACTGCCGCCGCTTTTGGTTTACTTCCGTAGGACAGACTAAAGTCCGTCCTACCCCTCAAGCCAAAATCTCTTGCACCACGCGCCCGTGCACATCGGTCAACCGGTAATCGCGCCCGCCATGCCGGAACGTCAGCCGCGTGTGATCGAAGCCCAGCAGATGCAAAATCGTCGCGTGCAAATCGTGCACGTGGCATTCATTCTCGGCGACCTTCATCCCGTAATCATCCGACTTGCCATACTGCACGCCGCCTTTCACCCCGCCCCCGGCGAGCCACGATGAGAACACCGCATTGAAATGCCCGCGCCCATAATCGCCTTCCGCCGCAGGCGAGCGCCCGAACTCGGTCGTGAACACCAGCAACGTCTGCTCGAAGAGGCCGCGTGATTTCAGGTCTTTGATGAGACCGGCGACGGGCCGGTCTACGTTGCGGGCCAGCGGCTCGTGCGTTTTCATATCGCCGTGCGCATCCCAGTTTTTCGACGCGCCCACATCAATCAATTCGATGAAGCGCACGCCGCGTTCAACCAACCGCCGCGCCACGATAGCCTGCCAGCCAAAGCCCGTCGTCTGCCCACGTTCCAACCCATACAGCCGCAACGTCGCGTCCGTCTCCTTCGACAAATCCAGCGCTTCAGGCATCGCGCGTTGCATGCCGAACGCGGTTTCATAGGTCTTGATGCGCCCGGCCAATTGCTCATCAGCCGCGCGCGTTTGCAGGTGGCGTTGATTGAAGCGTTCGAGCAGGCTGAGTTCGTGCTGTTGCAACTCTGCGCTGACGGCGCGCCGTTTCAGATTCGCCACCGGTTCGTCACCCGCGACGACGCGCGTGCCCTGATGCGCGGCGGGCAGGAAATCGGAATCCCACACCTGCGCGCCGGTGTAAGGCAATTGCGGCGCGAGCGCGACAAACGACGGCAGGTTTTGATTCTCAGTGCCCAGGCCGTAGCTCACCCACGAACCGAGGCTGGGCCGCTTGAACGTCACCGAGCCCGTGTGAATGCCCAGCGTCGCCTGAAAGTGATCGTTGTGATCGCCGCGCATTGAATTGATAAAGCAGATGTCATCCGCGCTGTCGCCGATGTGCGGGAACAGATCGCTGACATAAATGCCCGATTGGCCGCGCGGTTTGAACTCCCACTGCGGCGCGAGCAGCTTGCGCTTGCCCTGATAAAGAATGCCCGCCTTGGCGTCGGCGATGAGCTTGGGTTTGTAATCGAACGAGTCTACGTGCGAGCAACCGCCGGGCAGGTAAATGAAGATTACCTGCTTGGCTTTCGGGGGAAAGTGCGGCTGTTTGGGCGCGAGCGGATTGTCTTCGCCGAGTTCGTTGGCGCGCGCGTCGGTCGCCAACAGTTGCGCGAAGACGGCGGGCATGAGCAGCGAGCCGGTGAATAGGGAGCGCAACAGTTGGCGGCGGGTTGGGTGAAAGTAAGCTTCAGTCATTTCATATTCCTCAATGCGCTAAGTTGGTAATCCAAATGAAGTGCGAATCACTTTGCGTACATGACGGCAGCTTTTGACTGCTTTCGTGGCATCACCTTTCGTAGCATTAGCGCCTGGATAGCGATAGTCTACGGCGAAGTCATTCAAGTATTGCAAATCGGTCAGCAAGGCTTGCCAGGTGGGTTCGAGGGGCAAGGTTAACTGGAGCAACTCTTCCAGGTCGTGTGTTTTCTTGAAGGCTAGACTGGCCTCGTGCAAACGGGCTTTCAGGTATTTCTCAGCACATTGCTGTGCGTGGTTACATACCGCGTTGTGGGCGGGCTGTTTGCGTTTGCGCGCCATGGTTTGTGCGACCACCCAATCTTCCTCGGCTTTATCCACCCATTCTCGCGTGATCGGATTCATAAAGTACCTTTCCTTGCTCGACAATTTCACGCAGAAAGAAATCGCCCCATTCAAGGCGCTGCGTTATAACTTCCGGCGTCCTCACCAGCAAGTCCAAAGCCACCGGAGCCTTGATTCGCCTGCGGATCTCGAAAGCCTGCTGATGCTGGCTCACCTTGAACGGCATAATCACCAACAAATCAATATCCGAATCCTCGGTCGGCGCGCCATAGGCATAAGAGCCGAACAGAATGATCTTTTGCGGATTGACCGCGCGCACGATCTGTTCGCGTAAATCCTCGATGTACTTTTTGACTTGCTTGTCGCCGCCCTTGATGCGGAAGCGGCGAAAGCCCTTTGGCTTTTTCATAGTTCAATCCACATACAAAAACTCATTACTGCTCAACACCACGCGCAAATAACTCGCCAACGCCGCGCGGTTCACCTGCTCAGCGGGCGTTTTCACCGCCGCCAAATCCTGCCGCGTCTGTTGCAGGTACGCCGCCGCCTCTTGCACTTCGCTCGCGCTCACGCCGCGCCCAAAGGCCAGCCGGTATGCGTAATCGAGCCGTTCGCGCACAGTGTCAAAAGCCATCCCGACACGCACGGCAAAGGCATCGGCCTGTTGATGCACAAACGGATTGTTCATCAGGAACAGCGCCTGCAACGGCGTCGTACTCAGCGGGCGTTCGGCGACGGGCATGTTCGTGTCCGCGCCATCAAACACCTCAAAGAACGGATGCTTCTTCAAGCGCTGCTGCATCACGTAAACGCTGCGTTTGTTCGTCTCATAAACGCCAAAAAACTGCACGTGCTGGCTGAACTTCCAAGTTGTTTCAGATGGGAAAGGATGCGCTTCGCCCGGCGTGCGGTCGAGTTGGCCGCTGACGGCGAGCAGCGCATCGCGCACTTCTTCCGCACTCAAGCGCCGCCGGTTGAAATGCCAGTAATAATCATTCGCCACATCCAGCGCCGCGTTCGCCGCAGCAACTCTCCCCGTCACCCCGTCTCTCTCCGTCTCATCCGTAGCCAATTGATAAACGTGCGAGAGCATCAGCAAGCGATGCAGCTTTTTCACCGACCAGCCGCCTGCGACAAAGCGCGTGGCCAGCCAGTCCAGCAATTCGGGATGCGTGGGCGCTTTGCCGCGCGCGCCGAAATCGTTGGGCGTTTGCACGAGGCCTTTGCCGAAATGCCATTGCCAAATGCGATTGACCAGCACACGCGCGGTCAGCGGATTTTTGGCATCGGCGATCCACTCGGCCAGCAATTCGCGCCCACTGGTCGGGTGGTCTTTGGGCACTTGCTGGCCGCCGAGAATTGTCAGAAACCCGCGCGGGACTTCATCGCCGAGGTTTTTCGGCTCGCCTTTGCGGTGGATGCGCGCGTTGGCGAGCAGGCCTTCCTGCACGGCGTAAGCTTTCGGCATGTTCGGATAGCGCGCGTGCAATTCGAAGGTGCGCAGGTGTATGCGCGCACTCTCGGCGTCCACTTCAGCGGGTAGGCGTTTGGATTCCTGCGCCTGGCGGTTGTTGATGATGTCGCGGTCAAAATCGGCGGACAGCGTGGCGTAACTTTTGGGCGGATAGACAAGCGCGTTGGGCGAATTGGGCTGCGCCGTTTGTGCGCTCTCGTTGTTTTTGCCCGGCGTGCCAGCGGTGGGAGCGGCTTCGGTGGCCTTCTGTTCGAGCGCCTTTTTGTTGCGTAGCGCGGTGCCCTTCTCGCTCTTTAACCGTTCAACCGCGTCGTCAATGTCGCTGAGTTCTTTCTGCTGCTGATAAAAATTCTCGGCGGCTTTGCCCGTCACCAGCGCGACCATCTCGGCGGGATGCTGGTAAATTTCGGCGCCGGGGAAGGAATAACGGATGCTGTTGAAGATGCCATACAGCGCGTAGTAATCGCGTTGCGGAATCGGATCGAACTTGTGATCGTGGCAGCGCGCGCAGCTTGTGCTCAAGCCCAAAAAAGTCCGGCCCAGGTTATCAATCGTGTCGTCAATCGTCAGGTTCATCTCTTTGTTGCGCGAACCGAAGCGGCGCGCCAGCGCCAGATAACCCGTGGCGATGATTTTCTCTTGCTGCTCTTTTGGCAGCGCATTGGCTCTCTGCGGCTTCGACGCTTCGTCATCATCCGCTTCGGCTGGCTTGCTTTCCACACGCGGCGCGCGCTGTTGCGCCAGCAGGTCGCCCGCCAGTTGCTCGCGGATGAATTGATCGTAGGGTTTGTCCTGGTTGAACGCCTCGATCACGTAGTTGCGATAGCGCCAGGCCGCCGTGACCGGATAGTCGGAATTATCGCCCGCCGTGTCGGCATAACGCGCCAGGTCGAGCCAATGGCGGCCCCACTTTTCGCCGTAGGCTTTCGACGCGAGCAAACGATCAACGACCTTTTCAAAGGCATTGGGCGCGGCGTCGTTGACAAAGGCGTCTATCTCATCCGGCGTGGGCGGCAGGCCCGTCAGATCAAAAGTCGCGCGCCGTATCAGTGTCAACTTGCCGGCATCGCCCAGCGGCTTGAGCTGCTTCTCTTCCAACTTGGCGAGGATGAAATTGTCTATTGGCGAACGCACCCAGGCGGCGTTTTTGACGGCGGGGGGCGCTGCATCTTTGACGGGCTGGAACGACCAGAATTTTTTGGCTTCGTTAAAGTCGTAAGGCGAGACGTAAGCGGCGGCAGGTGTTTCAACGCGCGGATCAGGCGCGCCCATTTTCACCCACTGCTCAAAGTCATTGATGATCGCGTCCGCCAGCTTGCCACCCGGCGGCATCTGCAACTTGGCGTCGGTGTAACGCAGCGCCTTGAGCAACAGACTCTTTTCCAATTCGCCCGGCACAATGGCGGGCTGGCCGGACGCGCCGCCCTTCAGCATTCCGGCGCGCGTGTCGAGCAGCAAGCCGCCGGCGGGCTTATTCGCCTTGGCGCTGTGGCAGGCGTAGCAGTTGTCAGCCAGCACGGGCCTGATCTTCTGTTCAAAGAAATCCTGTTCGGCGCGCGTCAACTCTTTCTGCGGTTGCTGTGCGGCGGCGCCGTTTGAAATTTGCGCAGCGCTGAACGCAAAGAGGGCGGCGGCGCTGAGCGCGAGTGCCTTCAAAGCCAAGCGGACGTTTTGTTGCTGACGCATGGGGCGGAACCTCCTGTGGGTTGCGCTGGTTGATTGTTGCGGGTGTCTGTGTACGAAGCTACGCGGCGCACTATAGCGGATGCTGATTTGCGCGACAATCCGAATCCGGCTGACGCGGCATCTCTTTCATTCTTGCCGCGAAGGCCTATAATGCGGCGCGTTCGTTGCTCATACCAATCCGAATTCAGCATATAGCCGGAAAGCCATGCGGCTTTCCGTATCATTCAACATCAAGCAATATCACTGCCACGTTCGTTTCAATCCAAGGAGGCCAAGCATGACACCAGAGTTTCAAGGAACCGCATTGCCGCTCGATCTGGACGGCATCGAAGCAGCGACGCAACTGTTACAAGTCGGCGTCGCCGAGTTAGTCGCCGTCGGCACCGTCGAAACGCGCGGCTTCGGCTATCTGGCCGACCGCCGCCCGCTCATTCTGTTCGAGCGCCACATTTTCAGCCGCGAGACCAACCACAAATTCGATGGCGCTGATTCGAACATCAGCAATCCCAACCCGGGCGGCTATGGGCCGAGCGGCGCGCCGCAATACGACCGGTTGATGCGCGCGATTGCTTTCGATAGAGACGCGGCCTTGCGCAGCGCGTCCTGGGGCTTGGGGCAGGTGATGGGGTTCAATGCGCAGGCGGCGGGTTTCGCCGATGCCGAGACGATGGTGGTGGAGATGATGGAAAGCGAGAACGCCCAATTGCTGGCGATGGCCAATTTCATCAAGGGCCAGCCCAAAGCCGTCACTGCGTTGCGTAATCACGACTGGGCCGGCTTTGCGCGCCTTTACAACGGGCCGAGTTTTGCGATCAACAAATATGACGTGAAGCTGGCGGCGGCCTTCCAAGGATTCCAGGCAGGCACTTTCCCTGATCTGAACGTGCGGACAGCTCAGGCGTTTCTGCTCTATCTGGGCTTCTCTCCCGGAGGAGTAGACGGATTGATGGGCCGTACGACACGTTCAGCCATGCACGAATTTCAAGCACAGCAAGGCTTGCCTGAAACAGACGACGTCACGGATGAGTTGTTGACGGCGCTCAGGCAACAAGCTGTCGGATGAAGCTGGAGATGGGGAAAGTGGGCGCAGCGTCTGTGGAGTGCGTGCGGCACGCACTCCACAGACGCTGCGCATCAAAATAAGCACAGGCTTCACTTATCTAAAACAGCGGCGCGATGCAGCTTCACTTTGAGTTGATGCATCGTGCGGCGCACCGTTTTGAGTTGCTCGTGGTCTTGCGCGGCCAGCGCGGCATTGCGTTGCGCCTTCAACGCGTTGAGTTCCGCTTTGACTTCGGCCTTATTGATGCCGACTACGTGGCGGTGCTGGTACATGTCCAGGTTGAGCGCCTTGCAGATGGCGGCGATCAGATGTTCTTTGTTGAGTTGCGTGTAACCTTGCACGGCTTCGTGCTCAATGCCGGCAGCGATCTCGCGCAACTCGGCCACAGTTTTGTGTTTCAGTTCTTCATAAGTGTGCGTCATCGTTTTGAGCCTCCTTTGAAAAATGATGTACCGTAGGTTGTCTAACCTGCGGGTGTTTTGGAAGGTAACCGCCCGGATAAACCCAGGCGGTTTGCTGATGAAGCCTCCGCAGGTTGGACAACCTACGGTACCTCGATTATTCCGCCCGGTAATTCGGCGCTTCTTTCGTGATGAACACATCGTGCACGTGCGACTCTTTCAAACTCGCCGCCGTGATGCGCATGAAACGCGCGTTTTGCTGTAGCTCGCCAATACTGCTGCAACCGGTGTAGCCCATCCCGGCGCGCAACCCGCCCACCAATTGCCCGACCAACGCGGCCAGCGAACCACGATAGGTCACGCGGCCTTCGATGCCTTCCGGCACGAGTTTGCTTTCGACCTCCACGCTGTCTTGCGCGTAACGATCCTTGCTGCCCTGCTTCATCGCGCCCAGGCTGCCCATGCCGCGATAGGATTTGAAGTTGCGCCCCTGATACAAAATGATCTCGCCGGGCGCTTCGTCCGTGCCCGCGAACAGCGAACCGATCATCACCGCATCGGCGCCCACCGCGATGGCTTTGGTGAGGTCGCCGGAATACTTGATGCCGCCGTCTGAAATCACCGGGACGCCCGAACCCGTCGCGCCCTTGACGCATTCGTAAATCGCCGTGATCTGCGGCACGCCCGCGCCACTCACCACGCGAGTTGTGCAGATTGAACCAGGGCCTATGCCGACTTTGACTGCGTCCGCGCCCGCTTGAATCAAGGCTTTCGCGCCTTCCGCCGTGGCCACATTGCCCGCGATCAAATCCACTTCGGGGAATTTGCGTTTGACCTGGCGGATGGCTTCGAGCACGCGAATGCTGTGGCCGTGCGCGGTGTCTATCGCCAACACATCCACGCGCGCGTTGATGAGTTCGGTCGCGCGTTCAAAGAAATCGCCCGTCGCGCCGACCGCCGCCGCGCAACGCAAGCGGCCCAAGTCATCTTTGGCGGCGTTGGGATACTTGATCGCCTTCTGAATGTCTTTGACCGTGATGAGGCCTTTGAGGTGATAGTGCTCATCCACCACCAACAGCTTTTCGACGCGGTGGCGTTGCAGTATGCCTTCGGCTTCACGCAGCGTGGTGCCGACGGGGACGGTGATGAGGTTGTCCTTGGTCATCGCCTCGCCGATGGGCAAATCCAGGCGCGTTTCAAAGCGCAGATCGCGGTTGGTCAGAATGCCGACCAGCTTGCCGCCGTTTTCGATGATCGGCACGCCGGAGATTTTGTAACGCTCCATCACGGCCATCGCCTCGTGGATTTTGCGCTCCGGCGTCATCGTCACCGGGTCAACGATCATGCCCGATTCCGAACGTTTGACCTTGTCCACTTCGCCGCGCTGGGCTTCGATGGAAAGATTCTTGTGGATCACGCCGATGCCGCCCTGTTGCGCGATGGCAATCGCCAGGGGCGCTTCGGTCACAGTGTCCATCGCCGAACTCAAGACAGGAATGTTCAGTTTGATATGCCGCGTCAGCCGCGTCGTGGTGTCCACCTCGGTCGGCAGCACTTCGGAGTAGGAAGGCATCAGCAACACATCATCAAAGGTCAGCGCTTCTAGTAAGTTTTCAGTCAACATAAGGATGCACCACGCTTGCTCGGTATGGTACCGGGAGCGGTAGTGACCGGGTGCCTCCGAGTTGTGCGTACTCGGAGGCACCCGGTCGCTACCGCTCCCGGTACCATACCGTGGATAACAAAAACCGCGCAGCCGGATGACTGCGCGGTTTGGAGTTGTTTCGAGTTTAAGTAACTTGGTCAAGGCGTGCGCATTGGACAGGCCATTTGCGTGCGTGTTGCGGCCTGCGGTGCGCTGCCTGGGCCTGCGCTTTAATCGAAGAAGCCCTGGAAATTGTCTTTGGTGATAACGACATTCTTGACGATCACACTGGAGCGATTGGGCGCGAGCTTTTCAGGATTGAGCGTACGCCCATTGACCTTGATGTTGAGCGCCGGGTAATTCCCCAGGTTCATCAACACCTTTTCATAAGCCGTGACCTCTTTCGTCTCGCCCGCTTTGAGCAAGGCCTGTTGCGTATTCAAGCCGTCGGGTTTGACGCTGACCCAACATTCGCCACTGGTCACGGTCAATTGCACAACCATCCCGCCCGGCGGCGGCGTCATGGCCGGTGAAGCGCCCGGACTCGGCGATGTCTCAGGCGTTGGCGATGCGCCCGGACTCGGCGATGCCTCCGGCGCCGGTGAAGCAGCCGCCGCTGGCGTTACCGCAGGTGTTGGCGTCATGGCGCTTACCAGTTTTTCTTCGCTCGCTTTTTGCTGCTGCCCTTTGAAATACTGCGCAGCGCCATACGCGCCAGCGCAGAGCAGCAGGAACATAATCACGGAGAAGAGCCAGCTATTGCCGGGTTGTTTTTCTTCAAATTCTTCTGAACGCAAATAATTGCTGCGCGGGATTTCTTCGCCACCCAACTCTTCGAGCTGCCGTTCGTACAGCGCCAGCGCCTGCTCTTCGTCCATGCCGACATACTTGGCGAACTTGCGCACAAAGGCGCGATTGAAAATGCCGCCCGGCAAAATGTCGTAGTTGTCACTCTCAATCGCCTGTAAGAAGCGCACGCCGATATGCGTGGCATCGGCAATCTGATGCAAATTGATGCTGCGCTCTTCGCGCAAACGTTTTAATTCCTGGCCTAATGTTGGCATTTTGTTTTCTTTATTCACTCAGCACTTTTTTTCTGTGGGTGAGACACAATGCTGATGGCAACATTGCCCAAAACCGCCCAAAATTTAAGGGCGCATCTTAAGGGACAACTCCGAAGACTGTCAATTTTGCGGCTGGCGCACTTTAAGCCAGCAGCGCTTCCAACTCCGCCGCCGTTGTCACCGGCGCGGCGCAAACAAAATTCCGGCACACATAGGCCGCGGCTTTTCCGCCCAGCGGGCCGCGTTCCGCCAGCAGCGGGATCGTTTGCCCTGCCGTTTTGTCTTCTGTTGCGGCCAGCGCCACCACCTTGTTCGGCAAGTAGCGGTGAAAGACCGTGGCGATCAGTTCCGCCGTCGCCGGATCAGACCACGAACCGACAATGGCAATCTCACGCGCTTCGGACAAATAAAGATCGAGCGCGCAGAGCGTGTGACCGAAGGCATTCGGCATGCGTTGCACATCGTGCAACGTGAGCTGCAAAATCCGTTCGGCCAATTCGCGGTAACGCGCTTCGCCGGTGAAAAGCGCCAGCCGCAACAGCACGTGCGCGGCGACCGAGTTCCCGGCGGGCGTCGCGTTGTCATAAAAATCTTTGGTGCGGCTGATCAAGGCTTCGTGATCGGCGCTGGTGAAATAGAAGCCGCCGTTTTCTGCGTCCCAAAACTGTTCGATCATCGTGTCGGCCAGCGCGCGCGCCGCGACAAACCAGCGCGTGTCAAAGCTCGCTTCGTAAAGCGCCAGCAAGCCGTCAATCAAATAGGCGTAATCTTCCTGATAGGCGTTCAGCTTGCTGACGCCGTCCTTGTGTGTGCGCAACAAACGGCCCTCGCGTTTCAGCGTGGCGAGCACGAACTCAGCATTGCGCACGGCTGTTTCCAGGTAATCCGCCCGGCTCAGCACCTGCGCGGCCTCAGCAAAGCTGCGCAGCATCAGGCCATTCCACGCCGTCAGCAGCTTTTCGTCGCGGCCCGGTTTGATGCGCTGTTCGCGCGCTTCAAACAAAATCTGTTTGCCGCGTGTGAGCGCCGCTTGCAAACGTTCCGGCGTAACCTTCAGCAACATGGCAATTGTTTCGAGCGACTCATCCACGTGCAGGATGTTGTGGCCTTCAAAATTGCCCTCGTCAGAAACATCGAAATAACGATTGAACAGCCTGGCATCTTCCGCCCCCAGCAACGCTTCGACCTCTGCCCGCGACCAAACAAAGAACTTCCCTTCCTCGCCCTCGCTGTCGGCATCTTGACTCGAATAGAAACCGCCGTTGGCATCCATCATCTCGCGCCGCACGTAATCGAGTGTCTCGGTCACGATCTGTTTGTAAAAGTCATTGCCCGTGACCAGGTAAGCATCCAGATAAATGCGCGCCAGCAGCGCGTTGTCATAAAGCATCTTCTCGAAATGCGGCGCCAGCCATTTCTCATCCACCGAATAACGATGAAAGCCGCCGCCCAGTTGGTCATACATCCCGCCGCGCGCCATCTTTTGCAGCGTCAACTCAATCGCGGCCAGCAAGGCCGGGTCGTTTGTCCGCTGATGCTGTCGCAACAAAAACGAGAGCGTCATCGAAGGCGGAAATTTCGGCGCGCGCCCGAAGCCGCCTTCGACTGGATCGAAGGCGCGCAAAATCTGTTGCGCGGCCTGTTCCAGCAACGCGGGCGTCAAGGCGCTCGTCGAGCTTTCGACATCATTGATCCGTTGTAATTCGCTCAACACGCCGCTCGCGCTCTGTTCAATCTCGTCGCGCCGGTTTTGATAGGCATCCGTAATTGCCAGCAGGATGCGCGGAAAGCCGGGCATGCCGTGACGATCTACCGGCGGAAAATAAGTGCCGCCATAAAACGGCACGCACTCCGGCGTCAGAAAAACCGTCAACGGCCAACCGCCGCGCTGGCCCATCATCTGCACCGCATTCATGTAAATCGTGTCGAGGTCGGGACGCTCTTCGCGGTCAATTTTGATGTTGATGAAGTGGTCGTTCATCAGCTTGGCGATGGCTTCGTTCTCGAACGACTCGTGCTCCATCACGTGGCACCAATGACACGCCGAATAGCCTATCGAAAGCAGGATCGGTTTGTTCTCGGCTTTCGATTTGGCCAACGCTTCGGCTCCCCAGGGATGCCAATCCACCGGATTGTTCGCGTGTTGCAATAAGTACGGGCTGGTTTCGTGAATCAGGCGGTTGGTGTGTTTGGGTGCGGCGGTTGGTTCTGACATTACTCCTTGCTCCGGCTTGTTCGCTTGCTTGGTTTGGGGAATCGTTGATGAAACGCTACTATGCCTCACCTGCCGCCAATGCCCAAACGCAGACGGGCAGCATCCTTCAATCAAGCGGGCTTCAATCAAGCGGGCTTCAATCAAGCGGGGTTTATGAAATTTCGTTGTTTGCTTTTCGATTTGGACGGCACGCTGGTGGATTCCCGCGCCGACATCACGAACTCGGTCAACCTGACGCTGGCCGAACTGAGCCGCCCCACCTTGCCTGACGAAACGATCCATCGGTTTATCGGCGAAGGTGTGCGGCTATTGCTGGAACGGGCCTTGCGCGCTACGCAATCCGCTGAAGTGCAAGTGGCCGAAGTGGATCACGCGCTGAAAATTTATCAACGCCAATACCACGCACACCTGCTAGACCAAACCAAGCTTTACCCCGAAGTCGCCGAGACGCTGACCAGCTTCAATGCTTTGCCCAAAGCCATCGTCACCAACAAACCTTTCGCCTTTACGCGCCCGCTGCTCGAAGGCCTCGGCCTGGCCGCACACTTCCGCGTCGTTTTCGGCGGCGACAGCCTGCCCGAACGCAAGCCTTCGCCGCTGATGCTGTTGGAAGCGGCACGGCTTTGCGAAGTCGCACCGGCGGATTGCCTGATGATCGGCGATAGCTGGGTGGATGTGGAAGCAGGACGAAACGCGGGAATGAAAACAGCAGGCTATACCGGCGGCTTTCGCGGACGCGCCGAACTGGAAGCGGCCCGCGCGGATTATTTGATCGAACGCTTCAGCGAGTTGATCAAGCTGGTCATGGGCTGAGCCGAAAAAAAGCGCGCCGCAATCTGAATTGACCGACCAGAGAAAGGAACCCTTTCAGGAGCATTTGGAGACAGATCAGTCAATTCAGGTTGCGGCGCGGTGAGCGGTATCACACTGTCACTACACTCAGAGGACTCACGACAAGAACTCACACAGCCAAATCGAGCCACACAACATCAGGACACCGGGACAGTACCGCGCGCGGCAGCAAGCGGTTGACTCGGCAAGCAGCCGCTTGCTAACGCGCGCGGTACTGTTTAGAAAGCTTCTTTCCGCTTGAAGACTTTGCAGAAGATTGCCCAGCCCAGATAAATCAGGCCGCCGAAAATCGCCAATTTGACCAGCAAGCCGAACAGGCCGATGAATAGGCCGAACAACCCCAACACGAAAAAGATCACTTTGAGCGCGATCGTCAACGCCACAATGACGAGCACAATCGCGATGATATTTCCAATTACTTCGCCCATAAGATTCACACTCCCTCTTTGTTATTTGAAAGGACGCTGTGACGTTCAAGCATGCTCAAGCTGCTCACTGTCACACCGCCTCATACGGCGTGCCATGCGGCGATGTTTCGGAAATTTCAGTGCCGCTCTTTCAGGCGTTTGAAGTAGTACACCGGATTGTTGGGCGCCCCATGCACCGCCAACATCTGCCAGCCTTGCGCGCCCAGCTTGTCGAAATTGCGCTCCAACGCATAAGCCTCTTGCGCGAACGAATCGTCAGGCTGCTTGCGCATACGGCTCCCGCTGCCCGAACCTTCGGAAGAAAGATTGACCGCGCCGCCCGCGACGACCAGATATTCCCATTGCGTGTCAGCAACGGGTTCTTTGCCGGAGCTGCCGGAACGCTGGGCGACCACCCCGGCAACCAGGCTCAGGGCAATGACCGCAGCAGCAAAAATAGCGAGCAAGATCGAACGTTTCATAGCGCCTCCTTTGACGTTTGCAGAACGGTGAAATGGTGCTGAAAGGCCCGTGAACATTCACGCGGCGCGCGATTGTAACACGTCTGAAAGGCTAGCTTGACATGGCGTAGGCTGGCCGCTACCATTCGCCTTCGTTTTTTGGCGCGCCCGTCAGGTTATGTCAAAACAACAAGCGAAAAAGCAGGTTACTAACCTGCCCGAATTGAAAATCAGCGACGAATTTTTCATGGCTTGCGCGCTGGCTGAAGCGCAGCAAGCTTATGCCGCCGCCGAAGTGCCGGTGGGCGCAGTGGTCGTGCTTGATAACCAAATCATCGGACGCGGTTGCAACCAACCCATTGGCCGCCGCGACCCGACAGCGCATGCTGAAATCAGCGCCCTGCGCGAAGCGGCCCAACGCAGCGGCAATTACCGGCTGGTAGAAGCCACGCTTTACGTTACGATTGAACCTTGTGTGATGTGCGCGGGCGCGTTGCTCAATGCGCGAGTTAAACGGCTGGTTTATGGCGCCACTGAAGAGAGATTTGGCGCCGTTGATTCGCTGTTACAGCTTTGCACTCACAGTTCTTTGAATCATCAAGTGGAAGTTACTTCGGGCATTCTCGCTGACGAATGCCGCGCGCTGATGCAAAGCTTTTTCAAACAGCGCCGCAGTAACAATCAGTAACTTCCCTTTGTTTCAAGTAGACCGAGTTTTCATGCGGAGAGGTGCCGGAGTGGTCGATCGGGGCGGTCTCGAAAACCGTTGTACCTTTACGGGTACCGTGGGTTCGAATCCCACCCTCTCCGCCTTCATCTTTTTCGGAGAGGTCGCCTAATGGTATGGCACCGCGTTGGAAGCGCGGCGGGTCGAAAGGCCTGTGCGGGTTCGAGTCCCGCTCTCTCCGCCAGCATTGACTAAAGGGATGAAGGCTGAAGGATGAGGGACGAATAACTGTTATTCGTCCCTCATCCTTCAGCCTTCATCCTTGTCTTATCAGGCTCCGGCCTCCGTGCAATCTTAACTCTGCGAACCCCGCCAGGACCGGAAGGTAGCAACGGTAGTACAGTTCGGATGTGCCGCGGTAGTCACCGGAGCCTGTCCCATTTCTCAAACCGATTTAGGCGGCTTTATTTTTTTTCGGCTTTGGCCTTTTCAGCCTTGACCTTGGCCCAACGCGCTTTGGCGGCTTCTTTCAATTTCCGTTTGGTCTCCGCCGAAAAGACCCGCTTCTTCCCTGCTTTTTTGACCGCCGCTTTCTTGGCAACATTCTTGGCGACATTCTTACTCCCTTTGGGGCGCCCGCGCCGTTTCGTCTTGGCAGCCGGCGCGCCAAAGAGCCTCAGCAATGCGGCTTTCTTGTCTTCCAACTTCCCGATCTGCGCATCAATGTCGGTAATGACGCTCTGAATTTTCGCATCGATTCCCGCGACTACATCAGCACTTTGCTTAGTAGCTTTTTTAGGCATGTTATTTCTCCTTAGCAATTTGATTTCTGGTTCGAGCCTGCTGTCACAACTAAGCAGCCATGATTAAAGCTCTTTCGTTAGGACAGACCCGCGTTTGTAAAGCACCTGTTGGTAACATTCACGAAACAATGTTAGTTAAGCTGCGCGCATTGTAGGCATCAGTCAGCAAAAAATCCAAGCCATCTGTTACAACCTGACAAAAAATTTTCTTGGCACACTTCAAATTACAGCGGTTTCGATTTGAATGTTCAGTGCTGAAGCAATCCGTAAGGCAGGTTCTGAACCTGCCTTACGGATTGCCACCTGAAGATGCATAACGAAACCGCTTTAATTCGCAATTTTTGCTGGCGCTTGCACACTCACTTGAGCCGGTAAGCATGAAAGGCTATCCTTGCCTCGCTGATAGATCACGCAACCATCCACGACGTTATCCACTTGGTTTTCTTGCAGGAGCATCGTTTGAGTTATCAAGTCATTGCGCGTAAGTACCGCCCGCAAACATTCGCCGATCTTACCGGCCAGGAACATATTTCGCGCACCCTGGGCCATGCGCTCGACAATCAGCGCCTGCATCACGCCTATTTATTTTCGGGCGTGCGCGGCACTGGCAAAACCACTTCGGCGCGCATTCTGGCCAAAGGCCTCAATTGCCACAGCGGCGTTACCAGCCAGCCTTGCTTGCAATGCCCTTCTTGTTTGGAAATCGCCGCCGGAAATTCAATGGATGTGCTGGAAATTGACGCGGCCTCAAACACCGGCGTAGATAACGTGCGCGATGTCATCATCAATAACATTGCGTTGGCGCCGGCGCGCGATCGTTACAAAGTCTTCGTCATTGACGAAGTCCATATGCTTTCAAACAATGCTTTCAATGCCTTATTGAAAACCCTGGAAGAACCGCCCCGACATGTCGTCTTCATTATGGCGACGACCGAGTTGCATAAAGTTCCGGACACCATCCTCTCGCGTTGCCAACAATTCGAGTTTCGCCAGATTCCCGCCGAAAAAATCTTTCAACGGCTGCGCGCCATCGCCGCTAACGAAACGATCAACATTAACGACGCCGCCTTGCGTGAAATCGCGCGGGCTGGCGCGGGCAGTTTGCGCGATGCGCAATCGGCTTTCGATCAAGTCATCGCCTTCAGCGGCGCGCAAATTTCCGAAGAGGATGTTACTGCTTCGTTAGGGCTGGTCAGCACGCGCACGCTGGGCCAATTTGCCGAAGCGATTGCGGCGCAAGACGTGGCTTCCCTGCTTGCCCTCATCGAAGAGGTTACGGCGCGCGGTTACGACCTACGCAATTTCACGCGCGAATTGATGGCTTACTGGCGGCACCTGCTCGTCATTCAATCCGGCATCACAGACAGCCAGGTGCTCGGCGTCGCCGATGTCGAAGTCGCCAAGTTACGCGAATTGGCCCGGCAATTTTCCGAAGAAGACCTGGTGCGCGGCTTTCATTTTCTGGCCGAGACTGAAAAGCAAATCAAAGATTCGCCGCATCCGCGCTTCCAACTGGAAATTGGCCTGGTGAAGCTGGCGCAGGCCGCCCGTCTGCAATCGCTCGCCGAGTTATTGCAACGGCTGGAAGCGTTGGAAACGAATTTATTGAATAACGGCGGCGGCAATGTTACTCCCGCACGCGCCACCACACGCACCGAACCAACGGCGCGCGCCAACAAAGAAATCGCGCCGCCTGTGGTAACAACGCCTCGCAGCGTGAGCGAACAGCCTGCGCCTAAGCCTGCTCCCGCTGCCGGTGCGCGGCCCGCAGCCTTTGCTGAAGAGCCGCCGGACTTCCCTGATTTCAATGCCTTTGACGAATTGCCGCCAGACGATTTCAACGAACCCGATTTCAAACCAGCCAAAGCAATGCGCCCAGCCAAGGCTGCAACCACCGCATCACCAAAGCGCCATGTTGCCGCCGGAGCCGAGGTCGAAGCTATTTTGGCGGAATTGAATCGGATGAACCGCACTTTGTTAGTGATGGCGTTTGAGGATGCTCAGGTTAGTTATGCGGCGAGCAAACTCACTTTCGTTTTTGCCAGCGAGGATGTCATCTGCAAAAAAGTCCGTGAGAGCGCGGCTATCTTTCGTGAACTGGGCGAAAAACTCTTTGGCCAGCCCATCAGCCTGGATGTCAGAATCGGCGGCCAAAGCGCGCCGGTCGTGGACGAAGCCGCCCAGGCCCGCGCGCAACAACTCAATGAAGCCAACCAAAACCCCGCCGTGCGGCTGTTACTCAACAAATTCAAAGGCGAAATTCTCAGCGTGCGGCCTGCGCCCAGCGCCGCCAACAGCAGCAAATAGGTTTGCTACACGGGCTGCATTGTTGACGGCTGCGTTCGTGTGTATGATGGCGGCGCTCGATTTATCACGCACCAATTCCAACCAGCAAGGAGAACCTTTTATGAAATTTCCGGGTGGTATGAACATCCAGCAGATGATGAAGCAGGCCCAAAAGATGCAAGAGCAAATGGTCGCCGATATGGACGCCTTGCGCGTTGAAGCCAGCGCGGGCGGCGGCATCATCTCCGTGCAAATGAGCGGCAACAAGGAATTGCTCGCGATCAAAATTGATCCCGAAGCAGCCAGCGATGTCGAGATGTTGCAAGACCTGATTGTCGCCGCCGTCAATGAAGCCGGGCGCAAATGCGACGAAGTCGTCCAATCGAAACTCGGCAATGCCCTCGGCGGCATGCGCATCCCCGGCTTGATGTAAATGCGGAACGCGGAATGCGGAACGCGGAATTGAGAGACGCTTTCGCCAGCGGACAATCCGCACCACGCATTCCGCATTCCGCATTCCACATTCCACATTCCGCACTCCGCATTCGTTATGCTCGATTACGCAGAACCCGTCACGCGGTTGATAGACGAATTCAAACGGCTGCCCGGCATCGGCCACAAATCGGCGCAGCGCCTGGCGTTTCACCTGCTGCGCATCCCGCTCGAAGAAGCCGAGCGGCTGACCGATGCCATCCGCGAGGTCAAAGAGAAGATCGTCTTCTGCACGCTCTGCAACAACCTGACCGACACCGACCCTTGCCGTTACTGCGCCAGCACCGCCCGCGACCGCACGATCATTTGCGTGGTCGAAGAGCCGTACAATCTGGTCGCCGTCGAAAAGACCCGCGAATATCACGGCCTCTATCACGTGCTGCACGGCTCGCTCTCGCCCATTCGTGGCATCGGCCCCGAAGAGTTGCGGATCAAAAATCTGATCGAGCGCCTGCGCCCCCAAGCGGACGGCGCGCCCGAAGTCAAAGAGATCATCCTCGCCACCAACCCAAACACCGAAGGCGAAGCGACGGCCAATTATCTGGCGCGCCTGCTCAAACCGCTGGGCGCGCGCGTCACCCGCATTGCAATGGGCTTGCCGGTCGGCAGCGACCTTGAATACGCCGACGAAGTGACCATGCATAAAGCCATGCTCCACCGCCACGAAATTTGAGCCAAGCTATTTTTGATGAGATGTTAATTGAAGACGCCAACAATCAGGCTTACGTCGCCGAGTACCTGAAGCTCAAAGCCAGCAACGACCAATTCCGCGAACGTGGCAAACAATGGTTGTGGGAAACGTTGGAAAAACTTTGCGCTGAAATCAACCTGCAACTGGCTGCCAAGCCGGACGGGCAAATCCTGCAATGCGGCCGCCAGCCCTGGCAATTTGAGCTTCAAACCAACACAGGCAAGGCGACAATGGCGGGTGAACGCTTCGGCGTGCGTTATCGTGGACAAACGCTGGTGATCGAAATCGGCTGGCCGCAACTGCCCGAACACGGCTTCATCCTTGATGGCGGACTGGCGCGCGGCCAAGTGCGCTTCAGCCCGAACGTGATGCTGGAACCGCAAACCAAAGCGGAGTTGGTATTGAAACGCAATGGCGCGGATGTGACTTGGCACGAACTCAAAGACAAACAACTCAGCCAAGCGGTCAATGAAGCTTACCTGCGTAAGTATCTCGACCTCGTCTTGAAAGTCTGATCTGACTCCACCAAGGCATTTCCGTCTGTTCCGTTATTTCCGTTTGTTCCGTACTCTCTCTTCCTGCTTACCCTGCGGACTCTTCCATTGAAGCCAGCGTTCCCAAAATGTGATACCCGCCATCCACATAAATCACCTCACCGGTAATGCCCCGGCTCAGTGAACTCAACAGGAACAACGCCGTATCGCCCACTTCCGCTTGTTCGGTGGCTTTGCGCAAGGGCGCGACTTCGCGGTGATGCGCCACGCCTTTGGTGATGCCCGGCACGCCGCGCGCCGCCAGCGTGCGAATCGGCCCGGCACTGATCGCATTGACGCGCACCCCGCGCGGCCCCAGGTCATTCGCCAAATAACGCACCGCCGATTCCAACGCCGCCTTCGCCACGCCCATCACCTTGTAATGCGGCACCACGCGCTCGGCGCCCAAATAAGTCAGCGCAATGATCGAGCCGCCGTCTTTCATCAAAGGCAAGGCCGCGCGCGCCAACGCAATCAGCGAATAGGCGCTCACATCCATGGCCGTTAAAAAACCGCTCCGCGAAGTGTTGATGAACTCGCCCAGCAGGTCTTCGCGCGGCGCGTAGGCGATCGAATGCACCAGAAAATCCAATTGGCCGAATTCCGCCTCGACATTTTGCAGCAGCGCCGCAATCTGCGCGTCATCGCCGGCATCACAGGGAAAGGCGCGCGCGCCCGGCAGGTCTTTGATCAACCCTTCGACGTTGCCCCGCAACCGTTCGTTCTGATAGTTGAACATCAACTGCGCGCCCTCGCGCACCGCCGCTTCCGCAATCGCCCAGGCGATACTGGCCTTGTTGGCGACGCCAACAATCAAGCCCTTTTTGCCTTCGAGTAACATAAATTGATTTCTCCCGTAGTGGTAAAACTTGAGGTGAATGTTTGTTGCTTTGCCGGGCACGATAGCACGATTCAAGGCTGCTTGGCAGCTTCGCGGCGGGCGCGCGGCAACTTTGAAATCCCGCCAGCCGCGTGCTAGCATCGCCCCGCTTTTGACCCACCGTTCATTGGCAATGCGGAGAGTTGGCAGAATGGCTATTGCACCGGTCTTGAAAACCGGCGTCCGAAAGGGCATGGGGGTTCGAATCCCTCACTCTCCGCCTCTTCACCTCAAGTCCAGCTGAGTCTTTTCAATCACTTGCAAACCTGATTCAGCGGCGTAATCCGCTGGGGGTACGATTCGGGGTACGATACGAAGCCAAAACCGTAAGGCTTCGTCCCCCGCCTCACATTCAAGCCGCGCGCCGTTCCAATTGCTCGACGCGGCTGGCCAGGCGTTCGGCCTCGTGGCGGGTTTCGAGCCGCAGGTTCTCGATTTGCCCGCTGAGCTTCGCCTCCACTGCGTCCAGCCGCCCGCTCAGTTTCCATTCCAGCCCGTCAATCCTGGCCAGCAGCTTTTCGTCGCGCTCGTTCATGCGCTTGTCGAACTGGTTGGCGTTCTCAGTCAGCCGCCGCTCGAACTGCTCAACCAGCCGCGTCGTGTTACGTTCGGCGATGCCCCAGAGCGCGACAATTAACGTCACCACCAGACCGGCGGCGGTTAGTAAGACTTGCGTGTTGCTCATTGCTTCGTTCCTTTCTTCGCCGCGCGCTGTTTGGCGGGCTTCGTCTCGATTGCCGACGGCGTGCCCTTCCCTGCCGGCGTCTTCTTCGTCTCGGCTTTCGCCTTGGGCGTGGCCTTCTTTCGTGCCGTCTTCGTCTCGGCAATTAATGCCGGCGTCTGCACCGGCTCTAGCGGCTCGCCTTCGTCCGGCTTCTTTGGACGGCCTGGCTTGCGGTCGGAGACGAGGGTTAGGTCGGCTTCGTTGATGACGTGATCTCTGCCGAACTGTTGTGAAGGCAACCGCCCGGCTTTGATTAGCTGTCGAACCCGCTCAGCACTTACACCCAGCACCTGAGCAGCTTCTGGTGTGGTTAGTATCCTTTCGTTCATAGCCAGCCTTATAACGCAAAAGAAAATCTTTGGCAAGCCAAGAATTAACTTGACTAAACTCTTGGCTTGCCCTATAGTTCGCTTGTCAGTTGGACATCACACACGGAGGCGAACGGCAATGTTACTCAACACGGCAATCTTCAATCAGACGGTGGAAACGGCGAAGGCCAAAAGCGCGAACAACCCAGCGATGTTGCGCGCGATTGACCGGGCGGTCTATGAAATCAACCGCTCCAAGTATTGGTCATTCGCCGACGGCGTGTTGCGGATTCAAAGCACGACCAGCCGCAAGCTCTACGTGGTGGACGATGCCCACACTTGTGAAGCGCGCGGCATCTGCAAACACAAGGCGGCCCGTCGCCTGATGATCCGCTACACCGAAGCTCTCGGTGTGGCGGTTGCGGAGGCTGCGATTCAGCGGCAGGCTGCGCAAGCGGCCGCGCCGGTGGCCGAGACGAAGCGCGCCGCCGTGATCTTCCGCATGCCGGATACGCTGAAGGGTGAGAAGTACTGCGGCGTGGACATCTAACCTGGCAACCAATCATCCGCGCCGGCGCAAAGCTGCACAGCGGCCGCGCCGGCGCATTTATCAACCGAGACGAAGGGAGCAAGTGCAATGAACGAGGCAGGGCTGATTTATCAGGCGATTACGAAGGTGATGGCAGCGGTCGGCGCCATCGAGAAGGGCCGCCGCAACACGCAACAGAACTATGCCTTTCGCGGCATTGACGATGTGTTTCTGGCCTTCCAGCGGCCGTTGGCGGAGAACGGCGTCTTCTACGTGCCGGAAGTGCTGGACAAGGTCATCAACGAACGCCCGACGAAGAGCGGCGGGGTGATGATCTACACCGTCCTGACCGTGGCTTACACCTTCTACGCTTCGGATGGCTCGCACGTGCGCGCCGTCGTGCAGGGCGAGGCGATGGACAGCGGCGACAAGTCGAGCAACAAGGCGATGAGCGCGGCCTTGAAATACGCCTTGCTGCAAATCTTCTGTGTGCCGGTCGAGCAGGAAGACGCCGATCAGGAGACGCACGAGCTCGCCGGGCAGACGCAACCGAAGCCGACGGCGGCCCAGACGAAGGCAGCCTTCACGAAGGGCAAGCCCGCCACTACGTCCGCTGGCAGTGACGCCACGGCGCTACGCGCGGAACTCTGCTCCATCAACCAGCGGCTCGGCTACTCGGATGCCAAGTTGCTGGCCTGGCTGATCAAGCGGTTCACGCTGACCGACCCGGAAACGCTGGCGGCCGCGCTGGCTTCACTGAACGTTGAACAGTTGCGCGAGGCACGGGAAGTCTTCCGCGCCAAGCTGACTGAGCAGCCGTAACCATCAACCCGGCTGGCGTGGTGACGCGCCAGCCTCATCAACCCAATCAGAGAAAGGAAGCTATGAATAAAAATTCCAAGGGCAAAGGGAAAGCGCCGGCCTTCCCTTTGCAAACCAAACGGAGTAAGGCCGCCCGGCTCAACCCGTTGCTGGCGGCGCAACAGTTGGCCGCGTTGCAGGCTGAAAACACCAGTCTCAAAACGGCGCTCGCCAAAGCCCAAGCAGAAGAGGAATACAACCTCGACATCCTGGGCACGGTGGAACTGCACCGGCGGTTCTTCCGGCTGGCGGAGACGTTGGCGGCCTTGGCGACACATCCGGACTATCCGAAGGATTTCAAGGGCGTGGACATCTGGTTGCATTACTACTACGTCTGCGGGCTGGCTCGACTCAACAGCAGTGACTTCCGCGATGAAGTCAAGGGGGAATTCAAACACCTGCCCTTCGAGACGGTCGCCCAGCAATTCGCCGAGGCACTGGCGCAAGTGCTCGAATTCGACGACATCACGGTCTCGGTGTTTAACGCGCTGGCCGATCTCGCCTGCGACATTCAAAACCTGCTGATCTTCAAACAGACCGCATCGCAACAACAGGCGCTCCGCTTGCGCCTGCTCTTCAGCGACCAGGCACGGGCCGCGTTCGCTTCGGCCTAAAGCGAAGGGCTTCCACAGTGCTTGAACACTGTGGAAGCCCGGTCAACAACAACCACACGCGGAAGCGCGTAGCTGCTGCCTCGCTGGCTCCATCCTACCGCTTCCGCTTTCCCTTTTGAAAGGAAAGCGATGCTCAAAATCTTCAACGTCGGCAAAGCCTTCGCGCGCCAGCATGAGCACGAACGCGAATCCGACCAACTCAAAAACGAAGCCGAACAATACGACCTGGCGAGCGACGGCGGGTATCTGACCGTGCTCAAGTCCGCGCTGTTCATCTTGTTCGCCTACTACAACGCGCGTTTGTTCATCGTCACCGTCTACGGTTGGGAGGGCTATTTGACGGCCCTGTTTGCCCTGCTGGGCGAGGCAACGGCGTTCTATTGCCTGTTCAACTTCACCCGTTCGGCGGGCGCGCACAAGACTGCGTTGGGCGTATTCGGCGCGGTGTTGACGTGCTTCAGCGTCACGCACGCGACGATCAGCTTCTTTCGGATGGAACACAACGCGGCCTTCTCAGGCCCGTTGCGCGTTTACTGTGAGCGCGTGGCCTTCCCGCTGCTGTTCGGTCTGTTGTTACTCGCGGCCGTCAGCATCCCGCTCTGTCACTGGCGGAAGCGGATCGCCCAGGAGCAAGCCGCCGCGCAGGTCGCGATCGCCACCAACCGCGCCCGGCTGGTCAGCAATGCCGCTGCGCTGCGTGACGAAGCCGCGCTGGAACGTGAGCGGTTGGAACATCTGCGCGAACGCATCCGGCTGGGCAACGATTACGTCAGCGAGTTGGAAGCCTTCGCGCAGATGAAGCAGCGCGAGCACGACGCCTTGACGCGCATCAGCAACCCCGAAGTCCGCCAGGAAATCGCCAACGCGCTGGGGCTGAAGCTCGCTGAGCGGGTCAGCAGTAGGGCTCAGCCTGTGAGCGTGCGGCAGGATTACGACGCGGATGGCAAAGGTAACGGCGTGGGAAAAGCGCGGGGGTGTTGTGATTGAGGCGGCGGCAACATCCCTCCCTGCGCCGCTGCTGACCGCGCCGCCATCAACCAGCGCAAGCGTCGCGCCGCACCTGCTATTAGCCACAACAACGGCCCCGTCCGTTGCGCGTAACAAGACGGCGGAATCCGCGCCAACTGTTGCGCGTAAACAAATGAGCTTGCCGAAAGCGCAAGGCGCGAAGCCGGCACGGGTTAAGGGTTATTGCTGGCGGGCCAACGGCAGCGGCTGGGAATGCCGGCGCACGTGGACAGAGGCCGGCGGGAAACGGCGGCAAACTTACGTCGCGCATCTGAGCCGTGAAGCCTTCAGCCAGTTGCGGCGGAAGCATCACACGCCGGGCAACCTGGCGGCGGCGTTGGCGGACTGGATCACGGAACGGGAACACGAGAAGGGCAACGGCTGAACATTCGAGACGAGGAAAAAAACAGAGAAGGTCCGTGGCTAAGATCGCGGGCCTTTTTTGCGTTTGGATGGGCGACGGCGGTTCGTGCCAGGCGTTTCGGCAGCGCGGTGCAGACGGCTGCATTAATGCCGGGGACGAAGACGAAGCAGGCCGCGCCGTCAGCGAGCATTGGTTTGCCGAGCGGCGGGCGGGGAAGGGCCTCGGTCCATCAGCGCCGGGCTATTCCGCCGGCCAGTAAAGGTAAGTACGCCGGTCGCCGCCCTTGCCCGGCGTGATCGGGATCGTCCGCCGTACCACCAGCTTCTGACGCCACAAGCGGCGCAGGTGACTTTGTAAGGTGATTTCCGGGATGCCGGTATGCCGCGCGATTTCCTTGACCGTCGCCAGCCCTTCGTTCAAGGCCCGGAAGATCGCCTGGCTGTCCGTGTCCAGATTACGGCCTGCCTCACGCAAGACAGCCCGCCGCAGCTTTTGGTAGTAGGCCGTTTTGCCGCCATCGTAGAGGCTGAACACTTCGATGATCGCGGCCAGGTGCGCCAGCGGACTTTGCGTGCGAGCCTGCACCAAGCTTTCCTGAATGGAAGCTGGCTCGAGCAAACCCAATTGTGAGAGAGAAGGCTTGACCGTTTTCGACATGCAGTTCAATTCATAAGCGGTGAAGAGGGAGCGAGATTTTATCATAGAAAAGCTGGCGGCCGTCGCCGATCGGCGGCGTCAAGCTTTCGTGATCAGCATCCGACGGGCAGGGAACCCAAACGAAGATTCGGACTGAAGGCGGATCCACCATGAGCGGCGCAGCATCGAGCGCGGCCTTTGAAAACAAAGCAGCCCGGCGAGGTGTTGAGCCTGGCCGGGCTGTCTTGTTTGGGGAAGCGTGATGCGTGCACGTGCGGCCGCCGTTATCCCTGGGCCACTTGGACCCGGCTCGCTTCAGCCTTCCGCTTCGCGCGCGCCCGTTTGTTGTAAACCCGGAACTGCTCAATCTCGCATGCTCTGCACGTAGCGCGCGGGAATCCGTTGTTTGGGTTCGTTCGGTAAGCGCTGAGAGGTTTGGCCGCGCCGCACTTGTGGCAGGTCTTTTCCCCAGTGTCTATTTCCCGCTGCCATCGTTCGCGACGTGGGCCGAGTTCTTTCCTGCGCTTCCGAGCGGCGGCCGTAGGAGAGGCCTCGCCTCTTCGATAAGGCCGGTCGGTCTTACGCTGATACTTCGCCCGCCGCCAAGCCGCGCCATATTTGTTCGTGCATTTCTTGCACTCGCCGCGCCTGCCGTACAGACACTGCCGCGACCGGTAGAATTCGGTCACGAGCTTGACGCCGCCACATTGCTTGCAACGCTTGCTGTTCTCATTGATCGGGTCCATTCGATTTATTCTCCACTGCTGATGAAACGAAAAAATGTAGCGGCTGGCGACCCCGTGAGGTGTCGCGGGGAAGTACCTTTGAAGCAAATCCGTTGTTGATGATTTTGAAAAACTCTAGCCCTAGCCACCCCGTGCGGTTGCACGTTACCCTCAGCTCGGAAAGCCTGGGAAGTACCTTTTTGCCTGGCCCGGCCTGGTCACGATCTGTGCGACACCGTTTCAGTAGCTGGGGCAGCTTCGGCAATCACGGGCTGCCCAGCCAACACGCGCCGCCTGGCGACCACGGCAAATTCGTAAGCCTCAGCTTCCGTCCGCGCTTTAAGGTGCGGCTGTTCGGGGTCTACCGCGCGTTGCTTATAGCGCCGGCCGTTGACGCGAAAGTCCCAGTAGAGCGAGCCGCCACGCAGAAAGGTGTTGATTGCCATTTTGCTTTCTCCGGTTTGGGCCAGCGCCGCGCATACAGCGCCTGCCTTGTTTGCTTCAGCCGACTTCACGCACGTCGGGCAGTCCTTGCCGATCACGCCACCGGTACACCAGCTTGCGGCAGTTGGGCGGAGCAGGGAATAGCTCGATGCTTTCCATCTCTGCTGAACGCGGCCACTCATTGGACTTCACCTGCAGCAACACAATGTCCGCCGGGCCGATGGCGATGATGTCGAAGACGCCCAGGCTGGCGGCCGCCCGCGTGCAAAGGTAGCCCGCTGCTTCGAGTAGACGCATTGACTTGTATTCGTTCCGGTTGCCCTTCGCCTTGCGGTTCATCGCTTCACCTCGACGGAAGTGCATGCGCCCGCACTGGTGGCCTGCTGGCACAACCGCGCGCGGCCTTCCTTGACGGCGGTGCGCTTGCACTGACGTTCCGCTTCAGCCTGGCTCCGGGCGGTCTGCGCCGCCGCGCGCTTGGCCGCGATCGTCGTGTCCAACGTGGGCAGCGGGTGGTTGGCGGATTGCACGAACAAACCGCACCTGACGCAATGGCCCGCGCCGCCCGCCAGCACGTAAGTCAACCGGATCAGATGAACAGGGCAGCGGTACTCCGCCGCTCGTGCGCTCGCTGTTGCTGCTTTTGTCGTCATCTGTGAACCCCTCAGTTTCGCGTTTAGAGGCCCGCTGTTGTATCGGCGTTGCGGCGCGGCCCTTACTTCGTCTCGGTTCACGAACGGACAGGGAAGGCGGCAACGCGCAAAGCTGTGCCGCCATTCCCAAGACCCGCCCATTCCTAAAAGGGGATGTCATCATCATCGAAGTTCGTCGGCGCTTGCGCCTTCAACGCGGCTCGCGCGGCTTCCTTGCCCACGCCGACGGCGGCGGCCTTCGTCTGCGGCCGCGCCAACTCAGCTTCGCCAGCCGCGTCCGCCTGTTTGCCCAGGGCGTAGACCGTGACCGCGTTGACTTCCAACGACGTGCGCTGCTCGCCCTCGCGGTCGGTGTAGGTTTCCTGGCGGAGACGGCCTTCGACGTAAACCTGCTGGCCCTTGCGCAGATGCTCGCCGGCGAATTCCGCCGCCTGGCCCCAGGCCGTGATGCGAAACCAGGTCGTTTGCTCTGCGGTCTCGCCGTCGGCGTTCTTGCGCCGCTCAGAAGTGGCGACGCTGAATTTGCAGACCGCCGAGCCTTGCGGCGTGTACTTCAGTTCGGGATCGCGGCCCAGGTAGCCGACGATGATGATTTTGTTGAAGCTTGCCATTGCGATTGCTCCTTGTGTGTTGGGGGTGGATGGTTGCGCGGTTCACCTTGCGGCCCGCGCGTCTTGCGTCAAAGGCGGTTCGGGCAGTTCAGCCAGGCGGACAGCCCGCTTGCCCAGGAGCGGGGAAGCCGGCGCGAGCGTGATCACGCCGTTGACCGCCCACAAGCGGCAGTCCGCGCACCAGTACGTCAACGGGCTGCGTTGCTGGAAACTGAGCGCCGCGCCACAACCCGGACATTCACAGCGGGCCAGGGCTTGAAGCTGGCGCACCAGCGCCGGTTTGCAGGCGCACAGCCAGTCCGCCAGTGCGGGCGTCCACACCGTGGCTGGCGCGTCAAACTCCACCTCACCAGCCCCGGCCAGCCCGGCCAAGGTGATGCGCACATCGAGCGCGGCGAACCGGTTGAGCAGTTCCAGTTCGTTCATATGCGCCCTACCTTTCGGCTGCTGTTGGGGCGTGGAACGTCCGAAAACTCCGCCGCTCTTTTCTCCTTCCGCACTTTCCGCCAACCCTCATTTTGACCATTTTGCGGAACTGAAGCTAAATCATTGGAATTATTGACAGTTACTGTTTCCGCCAACCCTATAGGGTGTGGCGGAAGTGGCGGAAAGGGGTTTTGGGGGCCGTTTTCGGCTTCTGTGGTGGAGCTTTCCGCCACGTTCCACGGTCTTTCCGCCAGTTCCGCCACTTCTGCAAAAAGGTCTTGGGCGGAAGTGGCGGAACTGGCGGAAGCTGGTTTATAGGTACCGCGTTTGACCAATTCGAGTTTCCCAAGTTCGATGGCTTCGGCCAGCGTTCTTTCAATTGACCGGCGGGAAAAGTCGGCTTTCAGCGCCGCTTCGATTTCTGCTAGGCGTCTTTCGGTGGTGACAAAATCCAGCACCCGTTCAAGCGCGGTCTTTGTCTTTGCGATGATTGCCGTCATGGCAACGAACCAACGGCTACCGCTGTCGAGCTGCAGCCGCGTTTCTGGCGGCGTCTGACCTTTGGCTTTGACACACTTCAGCGTGGACAGCCCAGGCGTCACAGGGTCGGGCGTCAACAGCCAGACTGCGCGCGCAAAGCCGCCGCTGGCCGATGCGCCGCGCCCGCGGTAGACGGCTTCGGGAGTCTGGCTATCCTCGTTGCGTTTACCAACGTGATGCAGCACTAAAACGGCTGCGTTGCAATCGCGCGCGAGTTTCTGCAACGGTGTCCAGATACGGCGCTGCTGCTCGGAATTGTCGTTTTCGTTAAAGACAGGGCAAAGGCTGGCGAGCGTGTCTATCACAATGAAATCCGGTTTGACCCGGACGGCTTCTTTCCCGAATTTCGGCCAGTGGTCGGAGCGCGTCAAGGCGAGTGATTCGGTGCCGATCTCCGCCTCGCAAACAAGATGCAGGTTGCGGCCCACGGCCATCGTCTCTGCACGGCTGAAGCCGGCTGTCATCGTGCGCAGATCGCGCTTGAGCCGTGCCCGCCGCGTCTCACCATCCACGTAGAGCACGCGCCGTTCGATTGCTTCGGTCACGACCGGCGCGAGGCTACGGCCCGCCGCCAGCGCCAGCGCCACGTTCAAGGCCAGCGTGGTTTTGCCGGCATTCGGCAAGGCGTTGACCAGCGCGGCCTCGCCCCGTTCAACAGCAAACGCAATGCGCTCGCCCTCTTGAAACTCTTCGGCGTCGAACGCGGCCCAATCTTTGGCGAGGGTGAAATTGGAAGGGCGTGCTTGTTCAAGACGAGCTTCAGCTTCTTTTACCAATTCGCGCAGCCCGGCCAGAATTTCCGCCATAGACTGCGCACTGTTCGCGGCTTCAGCTGAACGGTTCGTTAACACCCAAAGCATGCGGCGCAGGGCGGTTTCGCTGACACGCTCGCAATGGCCGTCGAAATCGGAGCGCACGGCGTAGTCGGTGAACAGCGCCACGTGCGCCATCCCGCCAACGGCATCGAGCGTGCCGCGCTGCCGCAACTCTTCGCCAAGCTGGACAGGATCAGTTGCAATGCCACGCGCATCGAGCGCCAGCGCCGCTTCAAAAGCAAAGCGGTTTGAGCGTAGATAAAAATAACCAGGTTTGAGCCGGTCGCGCGCAACACGGATCAGCGAATTGTCCAATAGCAGCGCGCCGATGATGGCACGCTCGCTATCTGGTGCGTGTGGAATCGTGTCGGCAATTTCGTTTGAAGTCTTCGGCTTCGGAACGGTCTTACTCACTTGGCTTCCCTCCCTTTGCCGCGCGTCTCTGCGACCAGCTCGCGCCACTCGGTAATGAGTTCGGGCGCATCGTGATCGAGTATCTCCAGCCCGCCGCTGACCAGGCCGCCGATGATGGCAATGCTCGGACGCTGGCCGTTGCCGAACCAGGTCTGCAATTCGGCATCGGTGGCCTGGCGTTGCTCGAATTGTTTCCAGGCAGTCAGTGCTGGCGCTTTCGAGCCGTCCGTTTTGATCGGGATGATGGAAAGGCCGGCGTCACGTAGACGCCGGCCCCCGTCGAAGAGTGAGTTCACGCGGCAAACCTCAATTCAGCTTCGGCAGCTTGCGCAGCCAACACGCCGAAGACATTGCGCAGCCTGTCAAAGCACGCCGCGCAAAGCGGGCGCACTTCGTTGGCGGCGCTGGTGAGATGGCAAACGGCCACGCAGGCGACCGCGCCGGCGGAGCGGTGATACCAGCAGCCGAAAGCTCTTTCGGCGGCCAGTTCCCTGCCCTGCGGCGCGGTGCAGTCGTCGGCACCGGGTTTTTGGAATTGTGATGATCGGCAGGCTTGTGCTAGGCTGCGCCCGTTCACAATCTGTTGGTTATCGAAAAAGCCCGCAACCTCCTGCCCGTTGGTTGCGGCTTTCGCTTTTGTAGGCAACCTCATCGCTCACCTCCTAACCAGGCCAGCAAATCCGCGCCCATGTAGTAAACCTTGCGCCCCTTGCGCCGGGGCCTGAGCCTGCCCCGCCCCTCCTCGCGGATGAACGTGGACAGCGAAAAACCGGTGACGGCGATGGCTTCCTTGCGCGCGTAAGGTGCGGTTTCGATGATCGGTTGCTTGGTGGCAGGCGAATGATTATTGGTTTCAATCGAGACTTCGGCCATAATCTGAAACGACTCCTTTTCTGTCAGCCTCGAGCTGACGGGATTGGGTTTTCAAGCGGGCCAGACGCCGTAAGTTTTCCAGACCGTGCGGCGTCTGGCCCGTTTCTCTAGCTATCCCCATCTTGTCTACTTTTTTCCGGCTTTGCCACGCCGTTTTTTTCAGCCTATTTCCGGCATGCCAACGATTGAGGCTCATTTATGGCATGCCAACAATTGGGGCCTATTTCTGGCTTTTTCTGCCGTGCCCCGGCGCTCGCAATTTCTTCTCAAGCGCATCGTCGGAAGAGTTGATCGAAAACTTGCGTTTCAAGTACCAGATCGCCAACGGCTTTGGACTCATCCGTTCGATCTCGGCGCAGAGGTCTTCAAACTCGGCCAACAAATAGCCATCCGCACTAAGGGCTTTATCTTGCGCAATGGAGTCTTTGTGTTGCGCCTCGGGTAAAGCGGCGATCTTTTTCGCCCGGCGGATTAGCAACCAGATGTGCCGGTAATACCTGACTTGCTCGAACGGCAGCGGATCGGAGAATCGGCCTCCTCCCGCCTTACCCAGTTGCGTCTTCGTTTGGCCGCGCAAGTCTTTCAATAGTTTTTCAAAGGCCTCGACCACGCCCTTAAAGTTCTCGGCTTCGTTCTTCTCGGCCCTAACGGTAACGGTCAAAATTGCGGTGACGCCGTCTCTCTCCGCCGTGGCAAAGTACCTAGCCTCTTTTTCGTTCTTGTTGTTCGTGTACATCCGCACCACTTCCGCATATTCAGGGTCTTCAGCCTCAATTTGGCGAACCCACTGAGCATAGGCTTCAAAGTAATTTCGAGCATCTCCGGTCATTCGTGGCAACATCGTCCCCGAAGCCATCGTCCCCGTCCCCGAAGCCATCCCGCCAGTATTTACTCGTCCTGCAGACACCCACCCTGAAGCATCAACCTTCCCTACGCCCAACATTTCTGGCGAGAGTTGCCCTTTTGGCATCTCCACCACTTCCCCCGGTTTCCTCACCATCAATTGGGAAGCGCGTATTTTCTTGTCTGCCATCTGGCCTCCTGTCAGCCATTCCTGAAGGTGATCGGCTCGCCAGCGCGTCAGGTTGCGCGCTTGTCCCGTGGGTTAATTACTCCCGCGGTAGGCGAGCCGAACTTGTTCAAGGCTCAATTGATGAACGCGGAAGCTGTCTCCGCTTCAAGCTGCTCGTGCCAGGTGTCGAGCGCCTCACCCAACTCGACGCACGGCATCATCATCGGCGCTCACATAACGCCGGAACGTCGAGAACTCCGAATGCCCGGTGACCACCATGACCTGCGCCGGTGGCATGCCGGCTTCGATCATCCGGGTCGTGCCGGTGTGGCGCAGATCGTGGATGCGCAGGCCCTCGATGCCGGCATCCTTGCAGGCCGCCGCGAAGGCCCGCTTGAAATCGCCGAAGACGCCAAACACCGGCTCGCCGTCCTGGTAAGGCACTTCGGCCCGCATCCGATCGAGCTCGCGCCGCAAGCGCGCCGTAATCGGCACCGTGCGCGCCTTGGCCGTCTTGGCGATGGTCGCGCGGATGTGGATCGTCCCCGCCGCCAGGTCAACATCCGGCCAGAGGAAGCCGCACAGTTCGCCTTTGCGCAACGCGGTATCAATCAACGCAGTGATGATGCCCTTCAGGTGACGGCGCGCGGGTTTCTCGCAAGCCAACAACAGGCGCGCCTCTTCATCGCGTGAAAGCACCCGGTCACGGCGGCGCTCGTGCGCGCTGTTGATGAGCGCTTCGCCGCGTTCAAACGGCGTGACGCGCAACCAGCCCTAGCGCTTGGCGAAGTTGAGCACGATGCGCAGCAATTGCAGATCGCGGTTGACGTCGGCGTGACTGCGCTCTTCGTTGCGCCAGGTGGGCAGCGCCAGGCGTTCGAGCTTGAATTGTTCGAGGTCGGAATAGGTAAGCTGCCGGATGAGCTTTTTGCCGAAGTGCTCAACCAGCGTTTTCAGGCGCCCTTGCTGGCTTTGGTAGGAACGCAGGCCGGAGACTTTCACATCTCCCTGATATTTCGGCGGCGTGAGTTTCCGCTCTTCGTAGAACTTGGCCAGTTCACGGAAGCGCAGCTTGTCGCCGGCGATGATCTCCGTGCCGTGATCTTCAAAACCGCGCAGCAACTGTTTGAGCAGGAGCTTGGCTTCGGTGCGGTTCGCGGCCTTACGTTGCAGATGCGGCGCTTGCCTTTGTCGTCGGTGTAACTGATGCGCGCCCACCAGCCGGGCCGGTCGGGGCGCTGAATTACACAACCTGTTTTTTGCTTCGGCATTACTTACCTTTCTGCCGGGGTACCATTCCGGGGTACGATACAGGTGACAACCTGAGACAGAACCGGAGTTCCCCAGCCAAGTAAGTAGGCCGTAAAATCAAAGGCGTGACAAGTTTGGACAGGCTGAGAAAACAAGGGAAAGGATCGGTCAAGGGAGTTCGAATCCCTCACTCTCCGCCACTTCACTTCAAGTTCAGCCGAGTTTTTTCAATCACTTGCAAACCTGATTCTATCGTGTGATTCGTTAGGGGTATTGCCGCCGCCATCGCCCTACAGGTCGAACAAGCCTTCGCCAAAGTCAAAAGCGACGGTGCCTTCCCCGCCAAACAGGACTTCGCCGTCGCGCGCGGCCCGGTGATACTGGCCGTAGCCGATTTCGACCGCGACGGCCAACGCGATCTGGCCACGGCGAATACTACGGCGAATAACGTGACCGTGTTGTTGGGCAAGGCGCTGAGCTTCCCCGCCCAAGCCGCCAAGCTGGTTTTCCCAGCCATTCAATAGTTACAGGACTACGCAAAAGAGCATGGAGTTCAGGCTTCAGCCTGTGTGCGTGATCTCCAAGACAGGCTGAAGCCTGAACTCCATGCTCTTTTGCTTTGCTTGTTCACGTTTTGTGTAAGTCCTGTAGATTATGGATAGCGTCGAGCGCCAAGGCTTTTTCGGTGTCCAGAATCAGCAAGAGCTGCTCCTTGAGTTTGTAAACACCGCGCACCATTGCACGCGCCGTGCCGTGCAGCGTCGCAGGCGGATGTTCGAACTGCTCGGCGCTGACTTCCAGGACAGCGCCGATTTCGTCCACCAGCAAACTGACCGCCCCCTCGTCGGTGCGGATCACGATGTTCATCGGTGGCCGGCCGGCGGCGCGCTCTGGCAATTGCAACTGCCGCCGCAAATCAATGGCGGTGACGATCTGGCCGCGCAAATTGATCAACCCTTTGATGGCCGCCGCCGCCAACGGCACGCGCGTCATTGCTTGATACTGGATGACTTCTTGCACCTGTCGCACCTCCACCCCCAACAACAGATTGTCCAAATAGAAAGTGCAAAATTGTTGTACGGTTGCCATAAAACTCCTCATTACTGCCCGGTGGCCGGTTTAGAACGGCGCCCACAGAGCATTGGTTGCGGCAGGCGCGCTAACGTTCGGCAGGAACCGTGGCCAGCAGTGCTTTGTCGAAGGCGAGAGGGGGACTGAAAAGCGTGTCACTCTTTGGACTGGCGCCAGCGTTGTTTTCCCCCGGCGCTGCTTCGAATTTGAACTGACCGATCAGTTGTTGCAGTTCTTGCGCCATGCGCGACAGTTCATTGGTGGCCGCCTGGCTGTCGGTTACGCCGGAACGCACGGTTTGGGCCGCATGCGCAACGCTGTGAATGTTGTTGGCGATTTCTGAACTGCCGCGCGCCGCTTCGAAAATGTTGCGGCTGATCTCATTGGTGGTGACGGTTTGCTCTTCGATGGCGCCGGCAATCGCCGTTTGAATTTCGCTGATCTGCCGGATGATCGCATTGATCTGCTTAATCGCCGTGATGGCTTCGGTCGTGTCGGTTTGAATGCCGCTGATTTTCCGTCCGATCTCTTCGGTGGCTTTGGCGGTTTCTTTAGCCAGGTCCTTGACTTCGTTGGCGACCACGGCGAAGCCTTTGCCGGCTTCACCCGCGCGCGCGGCTTCAATCGTCGCGTTGAGCGCCAGCAGATTGGTCTGCTCGGCAATCGAAGTGATGACCTTGAGCACCTGGCCGATCTCGGTGCTCGAGACACCCAGCCGTGAAACCATGGCATTGGTGGTTTCGGCGGCCGCGACCGCCGCGCTGGTAATGCTGCTCGCCTCGGTGACGTTGCGGGCGATCTCTTTGATGCTGGCGGTCATTTCTTCGGTAGCGGCGGCGACAGTTTGAACATTGCTGCTGACCTCTTCGGCGGCGGCGGAAACGACGAGGGCCTGCGCCGAGGTGTTATCCAGATTGTGGTTCAACTGCTGGTCATGGGCGGTCAATTCTTTGGCGGCGTTTGCCAGGATGAGCGAATGCTGGCTCAGGCTGCGCAAAACGTTTTGCATGGAGTCGAGCGCCTGATTGAGCGTGCCGCCCATCTGGCCCATCTCATCTTTGGTGTCGAGTTCGAGCCGGGGCCGCAAATCTTTTTGCGCGACCACTGCCAAAACCTGCTTTGCCTTGGTCAGCGGCCGCAAGATGCCGCGTCCGATTAACACGCTCAGCAAAACCGCCGCGCACAACAGCAGCAGCCCCAGCGTGAGCAAGAGCCTGGTGCGCACCAGGATGATTTGCGCGGCGCTTTGTTCAATGCCGTTGTTCAAGGCGTCAGCCAGCTTGGCCGTTTCAACGATGGCCGCGCGGTGTTCCTCGAATTTGGGTTTCAACGCGCTTTTGGACACGAGCGCGGCTTGCGCCAGCTTCCCCTGCAGCACCAACGGCAAGAACTCTTGCTCGGCCACTACAAAGAATGCGAGCGCGGGTTGTGCGGCTTTGATGAGCAGTTGGTCTTTCAACGGGCCAGCCTTGAGCTTGGCCGACCAGTAGGCGTGCCGCTCGTCGTATTCCTGTTTTTTCTGGCGAAATTCCGCCACCAGTTGCTCACGTTTGGCGCGCTTGGCTTCCATGAGCATCTCATTGGCGAGCTTCTCCGCCTCGACGATATACAGCGGGGGCGGCAGGATGTCGGCGACGACGTCTTTGCCTTGCACAATCTCGGTATAGACCGGGCCATTGACCTTGATCAGGTTGATGGTGGTTAGCGCCCCCGCCGTGAGCAACAGAAATCCCAGCACAAACACAGCCGTCAGCAGGGTCAACTTGCTCTTATATTTCAGATCACCTAAACGAATCATTGCTTCTCTCCTTCGATCAGAAAGGAATGAACTGGAAATAACCCTGTCAAACCACGGGGGGCACGGGGCACACGGGGGAAATCAACCAGCCTGGAGAGGGCTTTCCCCGTGCTCCCAGTGTTCCCCGTGGTTGATTTGGCAGTGTTGTTTTCAAGCCATTCCTAAGCTGTTTGTGGCTCCGCAGCCTTGTTGGTTGCTGCCTGAGCCGTGGGTGAGACCGAGTTGGTTTTCCGTGTCTCGTTTGCAGAGGGTTTGAGGCTGTCAATCTGTTGACAGTCCGGCGCCGGGAATTGCGCCGGGTGGTTAGCCGCAGGTTCGAACCAATCGGGCGCGTAGGCCTGAATGATGGCTGGCACATCCAGCAACTCGGTTATGCGTTGTTGGATGATGGCAGTGCCGAGCACGCCCGCGCGTTGCGAATGGTGTTGGTTGGTGACGGCCTCTTCCGCGATGTCCACGATCTGCTCCACCACCAAGCCGATGGAACGCGGTTGCCCTGAGTAAACGATCACCGGCAGCAAATCAGGCGCGGGCGCGGCCATGCCGTCGTAACTGAAAATCTGAGACAGCCTGAGCAGCGGCATAATCTGGCCGCGATACTGCACGACTTCCTGCTGTCCGGCGCGTTCGATGGCCGCGGCGGGAATCACTTCCAGGCGCGCCACCTGCGCCAGCGGCATGGCCATGCGGCCCTGGCTGCCGAGCCTGAAGAGCAACAGGGTTTGGCGGGCTTTGGTTGCGTCGCGCGTTGGCACGGCGGCTTCCGCCAGCGCGCGGTCACGCACGGCCGACACCACACCGGCGCGTTGCGCCACGCCCATGACATCCAAAATCAAGGCCACTTTGCCATCGCCCATGATCGTGGCGCCGGCAAAGGTGGTGACGCCTTTCAATTGTTTGCTGAGCGGTTTGACCACGATCTCTTCGGTATCGTTGATCGCGTCCACCACCAGGCCGAACTGCCGCTCCTCCGCGCGCAGGACGACGATGTTGACAGCTTGGCCGCCGCTGTCCGCCGCCGTGTCGCGCCCGCTGCGCAATTCCCCGATTTGCAATTCCCCGATTTGCAATTCGTGGTTCAGATAAACCAAGGGCAGCAGCTTGCCGCGCAGGCGGTAAACCGGCGCGCCGTGTATCAACTCGATGCCGCTGCGCGCCTGCTCGCTTGCGAGCCGCACCAGTTCCAGCAAGCTGACCTGTGGGATGGCGAAGCGCTCGCCGCCGCTGGTGATGAGCAGCGCCGGGATGATGGCGAGCGTGAGCGGAATTTTGATCTTGATCGTCGAGCCCGCGCCCAACTTGCTTTGAATATCGAGCGTGCCGCCGATTTTCTCGATGTTGGTTCTGACCACATCCATGCCGACGCCGCGCCCGGAGATGTTGGTGACTTTTTCGGCGGTCGAAAAACCGGGCAGGAAAATCAGGTTGATGGCTTCGCGCTCGCTCATGCGGGCGGCCTGTTCGCCGGTGATTAGGCCGCGTTCCCGGGCGCGCTGTTTGAGCTTGGCGGGATCAATCCCCGCGCCGTCATCGGCGATTTCGATGTTGACCTGGCCGCCTTCGTGATAGGCGCGCAAGTAGATGTGGCCCTCGGCGGGCTTGCCGCGTTGCAGGCGCACAGCGGGCAATTCAATGCCGTGATCGGCGGAATTGCGCACCAGGTGCGTGAGCGGGTCTTTGATCGCCTCGATGATGGTTTTATCCAGCTCGGTTTCTTTGCCGCTGATTTCGATGGCGATTTTTTTGCCGCAGGCGACAGCCAGATCACGCACGACGCGCGGGAATTTGCTCCAGATGTTGCCGATGGGTTGCAGGCGCGTTTTCATCACGCCCCCCTGCAATTCGGTGGTAATCAGATTCAGCCGCTGCACGGTCGCGTTCAAACTCGCGTCGGTTTGCGTCGCGGCGTGTTGCAAAATCTGATTGCGCGCCAGCACCAATTCGCCGACCAGATTCATCAGCACGTCCAGCAAGCCGACATCCACGCGGATGCTGTTATCGGCCACGCTCGAGCCCGCCGGCGCACTGGTCGTGCTGGCTTCGACCGGTGTGGCTGCGGCTGGTGCGGCAGATTGTGCGGTCAGCATGAGCGGCGCGCGCGCGGCGCTCAACACCAATTCCGGTTCGGCGCAGCCTGTGCTGTTGACGGGCGGCGCGGCCTGCCTGGCAGCGGGTTGCGTTGGGCTGGCAGCCTTAACCGGCGCCGTCGCGGGTTGGTCTTCATTCAAGGCCGTCAGCCTGGCGATCAGTGGCGCATAATCAGCGTCGCCTTCGGTGCGGGTGGCCTCGATGTTGCCCAGCATCTGGCGCACAGCGTCAACCAACGCCAGCAAGCCGGTGGTGCGTTCGGGGCTGATTTGCAATTTGCCGTTGCGCAACCGGCTCAGCATGTTCTCACCCACGTGCGTCACCGCTGCCAGTTTGCCGAAGCCAAAGAAACCGCAGGTGCCTTTAATGGTATGGATGGTGCGGAAGATGCTGGCCAGCGTGTTTTTGGCCGCCGGGTCTTGTTCCAGCGTGACCAAATCGCGGTCGAGTTGATCCAGGTTCTCATAACTCTCGATCAGGAATTCGTTGACCAGATTGGCCAGCATTTCCGCTTCTTCGCTATCTTCACTGGCTGTTTCCGGACTGGCTTGGTCGAGACTGGCTGTTTCGAGACTGGCAGGCTCAGTTGCCGCTGAGGGCGAAGCCTGCGCGCCGTTGAGCAATTCCGCCAAAGATTGCGTGGCCTGTTGCACTGCGGCTGCGCTGTCCTTAGCGCCGTTCAAAGACTGCTCTGCCGCGCTGAAGGCTGCGCACAAAGCCGCGGTTAGTTCGGATGCCTGCGCGGGCTGGGACTGCAAGCTTTGCACACCTGCCAGCAGTTGCTTGAAAAGCGGTTTGAGTTGCGGCTGCGTTTCGAGTTGGGCGTTGAGCGATTCCAGTACCGTGACCACTTGATCCAGCACCTCTGGCTCTGCGGGTGACGGCGCGCAGATGTCGTGCCGGAGCTGGTTTAACGCTTGAATGAGAATCTGATTTTCTTGCTTCATACGCGCTCTACGGGCGGCGTTGGCCAGCACGGAACCGGCCAACGGCCAAATCGAAAACGTTTAGGAATGACCTGGAAATAACCCTGCCAAACCACGGGGGCCACTGGGTTCACGGGGAAAGCCAGTCAATTGTGGTTGTTCTTCCCCGTGTTCCCCGTG
>JAYUCP010000669.1:0-7213 GCA_043740245.1 Acidobacteriota bacterium
ACTTCGACATCGGCCACACCTTCGCGGGCAGCTTCATCTGGGCGCCGGCGTTCTCGAAGCACTGGCTGGCGCGCGATTGGCAATTGGCCGGCACCAGCACGATTTATTCGGGGCAGCCCTTCACCCCGCGCGTCGCCACGGTGAATTTCGCCAACGGCGAAGCCACGCGGCCCGACCGCATTGCTTCAGGCAAAGTAGACAATCCCACCGTTGATCGCTGGTACGACCGCAGCGCCTTTGTCGTGGTGCCGACGGGCGCGTATCGCTTCGGCAATTCAGGGCGCAACATTCTGGACGGCCCCGGCACCGTCATCATCAACACTTCGTTGTCGCGGCGGTTTCGGTTTGGCGAAGGCAAGGCGTTTCAGTACCGGCTGGAAGCGTTCAATCTGCCGAATCATCCGAACTTCGGCTTGCCGGAGAATAACGTTGATGTAGCGACCGCCGGCACGATCAAGCGGGCGAAAAACAGCCGCAATTTGCAGATGAGTCTTCGATTGGAGTTCTAAATAGCGAGGGCTTTTATGGGAGTTATAGGAAGCCATAATTTCCATAGCTCCCATAGCTCCCATAGCTCTCATCACTCCCATTTGCTCCTATTTTAGCGGAACGGTTCCACTCGCATAATGTCGCTGTTCGATGGATTCATCCGCACACACAACAGATGTTTCAAATCAGGTGAAAGTGAAAACGGCCCGCTGCCTACGGGCGCGAGCGGTTCGGGGTATTTGATGATGAGGCGGTCTGTTTCACCCGGCGCGGCATTGAAGCGATGAAAATAAATCGCCTGTGCGTCAAACGAAGTCTTGTCGCTGCCCAGATAGTAAATACCTGTTGGCGTCAGCGCCCAGCAACTGGTGCAGGTGGGCAAGATGCCATCCACGGCGCGCGACAATTCGCCGGTGTCGGTGCGCGCTTGCCAGAGCACCGTGTCATTCACTTCGCGCATGAAATAAAGCAATTTGCCGTCTTGCGATAAACCCAGCGAGAAGCCGCCGGTGTTGACGACTTCGCTGGGCATGCCGCCGGTGACGGGCAGTTTGAAAATGTGTTTGGTCGTCCCAGCATATATCCACGCGCCATCCGCTGAGAAGATCGGATGCACGCCGTTGACGCCCAGTGCGCGCGCTTCCCAGCGGCCCGGCACAGCCTCACGCGCCAAATAAATTTCACCCGACTTGGAATTATGAAAGACGATCTGCTTGCCATCGGGTGACCAGTGACCGACCGATGGATAGAGCGTGCTCTGGGTAATCTGTTCAGCGTTATTGCCAGCGGCGTCACTCACCCACAGATGTTCTTCGCCGTTGCGGTCAGAGCGGAAGC
Source organism: Acidobacteriota bacterium (assembly GCA_043740245.1). Lineage (GTDB taxonomy): Bacteria > Acidobacteriota > Blastocatellia > RBC074 > RBC074 > JACPYM01. The sequence continues at coordinate 1,327 of JAYUCP010000669.1, forward strand.
AGATGCGGCTGCCATCCGGCGCATACTGCGGCGAAGCATCCTGCGCCGATGAGGCCAGCAAGCGCCGCCAGCTTTTCTCCTGCAAATCCAACTGCCAGATATTGCGATCCTGCTGTTGCATCGCATAGACCAGCCGGGGCGCTTGCCGTGCCAACGAAAGTTCGATAGGGAAGGCACCGAAAATTTCGATGCGCTCAGGTTCGGCATTGGCGGCCCCACCATTGATGCGCAAGCGCCAGAGCCGGAATTCGCCATTGCGGTCAGACGCGAAGACGATGCCGCTGCCATCGCCCAACCAAGCGTGGCTGCTGATTTGTTTATTGGCGGCAGTCAGAGCGCGCGGCTCGCCGCCCGACACTGGGACAACATAAAGTTCCTGTTGCGAACGTTGAATATGCCGGATGAAGGTGATGGATTGGCCGTCCGGCGCAAAGCGCGGGTCTAAATCGCCGCCGACCATTTCGGCAGGTTTGGTCAAGGGTTTCTGCTCGCCCGTCGCCAGATTGACCAGGAACAGGCCGTTCGGTTTGTTGGGCGCGGTCGAATGCGAAACGGCCAGCCATTGCCCATCGGGCGACCAGTCGAGCAAGCGGTATTGAAAGCCATAGTTGGGCGGCGTGAAGCGTGTGACGAGCCGTTCAGCCGCCGGTTCTGCGGCGTTGCGCAACGAACGAATCAGGACTTCGGTGGCCGCCTTGCCGATACGCAAATAGGCGAGCGCCTGGCCGTCCGGTGCCCAGACGGGGCTGCTGTAATGGCCCTCAGCCTTGGCGAGATTCAGCGCAGTGTTGGCCCCTTCTGTTTGCACCCGCAATTCGGGCGCTTGGCCGTCTTCGCGCTCCCACAAAAACGCGACGCGCTGGCCGTCGGGCGAAAGCGCGGGCTGCGACTCTTTGCCCGCCAAGCTGGTCAGCGAAGTGACGCGAAAGACTGCCGCAGCCTCACGCGGCTGACGCTGCCAGAAAAACCAACTGAGCAAGAGCACGGCAATTGATATTATGAGCACGAGCCCAAGGCGCGATCCGGTTGAACGGTTTTGCGTTTGAACTGAAGGTTGGGCAACCAGCGGCGTATCAATCAGCGGGGCCAGTGGGGCCGCCGCCGCCAGTTCCTCCGTCGCAAGGTGCGCTGCTTTAGCCAAGCTGTGTCCGTTGCCGGTTGGTGAAGGCGGTTCTTCCAATTCAACCGGGCCGACCAAACGGTAGCCGCGACCGGGGAAGGTTTCGATATAAGCCGCCGCCCCTCGTGCGGCCCCGAGCGCGCGCCGCACCATCGCGATGTTCTGGGTGAGGTTGGCTTCTTCGACGACGCGGTCGGGCCAGATGGTTTTTAATAACTCTTCTTTGGGGACGACCTGCCCGGCATTTTCGGTCAAGACCAGCAGGGTCTCGACGGCCTTGCGCGTGATCGTCACCGGCTGCCCGTCGCGCAGCAACACTTTGGCTGTGGCATCAAGACAAAAGGCGTCGAATCTGTAAAGCCGATGTGTGTTCAAGCACTTACCCTGCGATTTTAGATTTCTGTTGGAAAGATTTCAGCCGTGGCTCCTTGCTGAAAACTCAGCGCCATCATATTAAGGGCAGCATCCTGACCCGGCAAGACGGGCCGGGCATCTTCAGCCAAATGAATAAAAAAATTGCTTTGCTGGCTAAACTGGGAAAATAACGAAAACTCGCTTTTGTCTGTCCAAATTGGCATGACTGAGGGGGAACCCTCAAACTAATTTGGCCTGCCATGTTTAAGATCACTTGAGAGGTTGTTATGAAGAATTTGCTTTGTCTTTTTGTGGTGCTGCTTAGTTTGGCAACGAGCGCACTGGCCCAAACCAATCGCGGCGGCATCAGCGGCACCGTCACCGACGCCACCGGCGCGGTTGTGCCCGGCGCCAAAGTCACGATCACCAATGCCGGCACGAACCAGGTGCAGACGCTGACGACCTCTGCGGATGGGGCCTTCAGCGCGCTCTCGCTCGATCCGGTGGTTTATCGCATTACCGTCGAAGCGACGGGTTTTAAGAAGGCCGTGCTCAACAACGTCAAAGTGGACACCGCCAGCACCGCGACGGCCAACGTGGCCCTCACACCCGGCGAGGTCGCCAACGAAGTTACCGTCACCGCCGAAGCGCCGCTGATCAACGCGGAGCGCGGTACGACGAGTCAGACGATTACCGAGCGCCAGATTCAGGACGTGCCGCTCAACAATCGCAGCGTGCTCGATCTGGCCGTGACGATTCCCAATGTCTCGGGTGACGCGGGCAGCGAAGACCCGGAGGTCACTTCGGGCCAGCCGGTGCCCGGTTTCAATTTGAGCATCAACGGCGGGCGGCCCGGCAGCCTCTCGATGCTGGCGGACGGCGTCAATAACACCGGCGTCGGCATCGGGCGCGCGGTGGTCAGCTTCACGCCGGAGACCGTGCAGGAATTCACCGTGTCGTCGTCGGCCTATTCGGCGGAATACGGCACCACCGGCGGCGGCGTCATCAACATCACCACCAAGTCCGGCAGCAACAGTTACAACGGCGTGGCGCTCTGGTACACGCGCAATCCCGCGACCAATGCGCGGCCCTATCGCATCGGCACCGCGCCGCGGCCCGCCAACAATTTGCGCTACCATCAATTTTCGGGTTCGCTGGGCGGCCCGATCTGGCTGCCCAAAAATGTCTTCGGGCCGGCCGCTTACGATGGCCGCAACAAGACGTTTTTCTTTTTCGCCTTCGAGCCGCGCTACCGGCAGGATTTCGTGACGGTGACGAATTTGCTGCCCACGGCCGCCGAACGCGCGGGCGATTTCAGCAATCTGGTGCGCACCGCCAGCGGCTTTTTGCCGGCGGATGTCGCCATCAAATACAACCAGACTTCGACCGGCCCGGCGAGCATCTTTCAACAGTTCGCGCTGACTGGCGGCAGGCTGACGCCGCTCGCGCAAACCTGCACGGCGGGCGGCGTGACGACCGCGCTCTTCTGCCAATTCCCCGACAACAAGATTCCGCAAAACATGCTCGACCCGACCGCGCTGCGCCTGATTCAACTGATGCCGCAGCCGGGCGCGTACTTCGACGATTCGGGTCTGGTGCGCAACTACATTCTGGAACGCTCCGTGCGGCAGGACGAGAAACGCTACACGCTGCGGCTCGACCACAGCTTCACCAGCAAATTCAAAACGAATTTCCGCTACACCAAAACGCCCGCCGTCGGCATACGCGGCGCGGGCAACGACGTGAACGGCAACACCGGCGTTTACAGCGACGCCAAACAATACCTGCTGACCTTTAACAACATCCTCACGCCGACCTTGCTCAACGACCTGCGGCTCAATTACACGCGCGGCAATTTCAGCGAAGACTTCTCGCCCGAATTTTCGATCAAGACCGGGCGCAGCTTGTCTGAAGAGTACGGTCTGCCGCACTTGACCAAAGGCGGCTTGCCGCTCTTTTTCCTGACGCAGGACAACGGCTATGTCGGCGCTGACCTGGGCGCGGGCGGCTCGACGAATAACTTCAACGTCGAAGAACGCTTCAACATCAACGACGTCGTTTACTGGTCGCGCGGCAACAAAACCTGGAAGTTCGGCGTGGATTTGAACCACGCGCGGCTGAACGTCACGCCCTTCTTTGCGGCCTCCGGCGGACGCTGGCAATTCCGCACGGTGAACACCAGCAATAATCGCGGCACGGGGCTGCCCAACGGCGGCAACGACCTCGCCAGCTTCCTGCTGGGCGTGCCGAACTCCGTGGACATTCGCCCGCTGCTGCTTGATTACAACTATCGTTGGAACGGCCTGGCGGCCTTCGTGCAAAACGACTGGAAGGTGCGTCCGAACCTGACCGTCAATCTGGGGCTGCGTTATTCGCTGCAATATCCGCGCGCTGAAAAGAATAATTTGCAGGGCGTTTTCCGGACCGACCTGGCGCAAAGCATCACGCTGACCGACGTGCAACGCCGCGCCATCGCGACGGGCCTGACCATTGCCACAACGGCGCCGATTCCCGATTTAGTCCCGACGACCGTCAAGATTCCGGCCTTCGCCTTCGCCGGGCAGGGCGGGCGCTCGAAATACATCACGCCCGTTGATTACTGGGGCTTCGAGCCGCGCTTCGGCTTTGCCTGGAGTCCGAAACTGCGCTGGTTGCAGGCGCAGCATCTGGTGGTGCGCGGCGGCTACGGCCTTTCGCACGCGCCGCTCACCGGCAACAACCGTTCCCCCAATCCCGATTTCGGCGGCTTCACGACCGTCGGCACAACGCTCACCGGTTCATCGGGCACGGCGGATCCGCTGCTGCCCGTGCGTTTGTCGTTCAATCAACCCTTGCAAGGGACGGGCACGCCGCTCAACACCTTGCTGGGCACGACTTCGGATGGCCTGGTTTACGGCAACGGCATCGGCATTCCGGGCATCGCCGTGGATTTGTCGAACGGCAAGGTGCCCTACTCGCAAAGCTGGAACCTGGCGTTTCAATTCGAAACACTGAAGCACACCGCCGTCGAGATTGCCTACGTCGGCAACAAGGGCACGCATCTCTATTTGCCGCTGGTCAACCTCAACCCGCGCAACCCGGACTTCGTCACTTACCTCGAGACGAATAACATCGCGGCGGAAACGGCGATTACCGATCCGCTGGGCCGCCGCAACCTGCTCGGCGCGGTGGTCACGATCCAGCGCAACAGCGTGACCGCGCCGTTCTTCGGCTTCAATGAACTCAATCGCTACTTCGATCCGTCGGCCAACAGCATTCGCCACGCGGTCTACATTGACGTGCGCCGCCGCGTGCGCACTGGCTTGACGCTGACGGCCAATTACACCTTCGGCAAATCCATTGACGACGCTTCGGATGCCCAGCCGGATGTGCGCGTGTTGACGACGGGCACGACGCGCGGCCAGGTTTCGTATGGCGCGCCGCGCAGTGGCGACCGGGCCGTCTCCACCTTCGATCTCAAACACAACGCCGCCGGCACGTTCATCTACGATCTGCCCTTTGGCCGCGGCCGCAAGCTGCTGCGTGAAACGCCGCATGTGGTAAACGCGGTGATCGGCGGTTGGACGACTTCGGGCGTGCTTCGCTATCAGGGCGGGCAGCCCTTCATCCCGTTCATCACCGACACCAACAAACTCGGCGGCACGAATCGTACTGTCCGGCTCGATCTGGTGTCGGGTGTGCCGTTGAAGAATCCGTTGTATTCGTCCAAGTGCGTGCTGGGCGCGAACTGCGAACCCTTCATCAACCCGGCGGCCTTTATGCGTCCGATCAAGGGGCAACTGGGCAGCGCCCCGCGCACGCTGGATGTGCGGGCGCCGATGCAGGAATACTTCGATCTATCCGTGCAGAAGAATTTTCAACTCCCCCATCTGGGCGAGAAACGCAAAGTGCAGTTCCGCGTGGATATGATCAATGTCTTCAACCATCCCAACTTCCGCTACAACAACACCGGCAATACGCCGTTTGGTTTTGGCACCTTCCCGACGGAACTGACCACCGAGACCGAAGCCTTTGGCGCAGGCACGCGGGCGTCGGCGCTGACGACGGCGGAATACAACACCTGGGCGGCGTTTAATGGGCAGCCGCTCTCTACGACCACGGCGGGCGCGGCGCAACTCGCGGCTATCCGCGCCAACGTCAACACCACGCGGTTAGCGTCGAACGCGCTGCCGGTGGATTTCTTCCACACGCGGATTCCGCAAGGCTTCGCTTCCCGCAACGCGAATTCCTTCGACCTGACCACGCTCGAAGGCTTCAAGCTTTACCGCTTGCGGCAGACTTACGACGCGAATTTCGGGACGCTGTTTTCCGTGAACAATCCGCGCTACATCCAGTTCGGGATTCGCATCTTTTTCTAAGCGCCTGAAAGTGGCGCAGCCGCCGGTGCGGTACGAGGAGCGGTAGCGACTTGGT
>JAYUCP010000670.1:0-18139 GCA_043740245.1 Acidobacteriota bacterium
CTCGGCGTGTCGGCCATTGCGATGCTCGCCATTTTGGGCGTCGTCGGCCTGGCCGTGGACATCAGCCATATGTATCTGGTCGCCGCCGAATTGCAAAACGCGGCAGATGCGGCGGCGCTGGCGGGCGCGTCGGCGTTGAACGGAGGAGCCGGAGGCATTCAGACGGCGATTGACCGCGCCATCACCGCAATGAATAAGTATGAATTCAATAAAACGGCAGTGGGGTTGGTAGAGGCCAATGTCACCTTCGCCGCCTATCTGGCCGATTTTGGCACCGGCGCAGAGAAAACGACCAAAGCTACCGCACAAGCTGCTGCTGCCAGCATGAAATTTGTCAAAGTGAGCGTCCCGGCGAAGACCGTCTCGACAGTGGTCGCCAAAGCGTTTATGCAAGTTGCGGGTGGGACAGTGCCAGCCTTTACAGTGGGGCCTTCGGCAGTAGCGGGACAATCGGTGGGCATCAACAGTGTCTGCAATTTCGTGCCGTTTGCGATTGTGCAAGACGGCACGGCAAGTTTGACTACGACTTGCGCCAATAAGACGACCTTTCAACAGGGTTGTGTTTATCAATCCAAACTGAATTCCGCGAATGGGAGCACCATTTCCGGCGGTGATTTTATACTTCTCAATCTGGCCAGCGCGCGGGCCGGGACTGATTTGCGATCACGCATGGGCATTGGCGTAGACCTTTGCCTGCAAACCAGTGCGAACGTCGCTGTCGAAATAGGCAATGGCACCAAAGCAGGCCAAGTACGGCAGGGCTTGAATACACGCTTTGACGATTACAGCGGGTCGGGTATGAATGCCACGGATTTTCCGCCGGATACCAATGTCAAAGCGGGCATCAATTTCACGCAATACAAAAGCGGCAGCACCAGCAGCAGCGACTTTCAAGCACCGACACACAGTCCGGCACTGCCTGATCGGCGCCTGCTGATTTTGCCTATCATTGATGCCAGCAGCTTTGCCGCCAGTGGCGGAGCAACTGTGAGCCTCACCAACTTCGGCGCATTCTTTTTACAAACCGTGGGCGGCGGCAACAGTGGCGTCACGATTGAATACGTCAACAACAACTTCAACAACATCACTGTCGGCAATGGCGGCTACGTCTTAGGCGGGGCGCACCTGACCGGCTTGACGGTGCCCGTGTTGTATCGCTAACCAGCACCAATGATGAATCAAACACAGTTTAACAACACGTCCAAACCGTTACCCCCACGCCAAGCCGCGCAGCAGCGCCACGAACGCGGTGTGCAATTGGTCGAAGTTGTTCTGGTCATGCCCGTGCTAATTATGCTGATAGCGGCAACGGCTGAGTTCGGACGGTACTTTTACACCTATTCGGTGCTGGCGCGCGCGACGCGCATTTCGGCGCGCTATCTGTCGGGCAATTTGTTGAACAATACCGAACAAACCAAGGCTAAAAACCTGGCGGTTTGCGGGTCAACGACCACTTGCAGCACTGCTGTTGTACCAGGGCTGACCACCAGCAACATTCAGGTGACCACGGCTGGTGGTACGACCCTGCTGCCCGCAACAGTGACGGTGAGCATTGTCAGTTACAACTATCAATCGGTCTTCAATCTGGGCAACTGGGTTGGAGGCACGTGGACGACGATCGCGATCAGTCCGAGTACGACCATGCGTTATTTGCTGGATGACTAAACGATTTGATGACGACTCGAACGCAACAAAGTCATAGCACTGAGCAAGGCGCGGTCCTGGTGGAATTTGCCATCGCCGCTCTGGTCTTTTTTATTGCGGTGTTTGGCGTGCTCGAAATCTCGCGGCTGCTGTGGACGTATAACGCCTTGGCTGATGGCGTGCGGCGGGGCGCGCGTTACGCGGCGCTGCAAAGCCCGGATACAGGCGGTTCGACCACTAACATTACGAAGGTAAAAAATGTCGTTATGTATGGCACGGACACTCCGGCGGGAGGTGCGCAGCCGATTGTTTATGGATTGATCACCAGTAACGTTTCGGTCGCGTATAGCGGCGACTTTGGCGTTCATCTGGGCACCGTGACGGTGGGCGTGAGCAGCTTTAGTTTTCAATTTTTGGCAATGCCTTCCGTGTTCGGCGCAGCACTGACACTGCCCGCCTACCAGGTTACGGTGACGGGTGAAAGCGCGGGCTGCGTGCCTGGGGTTACTTGCACTTGATACCAAGATAGAACGGGGAGCGTGCGTGCATTCCGTGTCCCATAGCAGAGCTTCTTATTCAATATGACACAGACTCTCTCCAGCGTAATTCAGGCCGATGACCGGGCGACGGCAACGCATCTGTGCCGCGCGCTCGAAGCCGATCCCCGGTTGCGCGTCACGGCCGTCTTTCGCACCAATCAACAAATTTACGAAGAAGTCATGCGCCAGCGCCCGGCCATCGCGGTGTTGATGCTCAGCGCCCACCCGCAGGCCACCTGGGCCTTGGCCCAGGCCATACGACAGGGCGCACCCGGCACCGCCGTCGTCTGTGCCGCGCCACATGCCTCAACCGATCTGATTCTAGATACCTTGCGCCACGGCGCGCACGAATTTTTGCGCCTGCCCATACGCCCCGAAGAGTTGTGCACCGTGCTCGACCGTATTGTCGAAACACATGCGAGCGACCCCTTTGGCACCGGCGCGGCGGCCAAACACGGACGCGTCACGGCGGTCTTTTCGCCCAAGGGCGGCTGCGGCACTTCGTTCATTGCGGCCAATCTGGCGGCGGGCATCCATGCGCGGACGGTGCTGGTTGACCTGAACTTACATGCCAGCAGCCTGGATTTGTATTTGGGCCTCAAGCCGCGCTTTTCCTGGGTGGACCTGGTCGAAAACCAAGCGCGCCTGGATGACCAAATGTTGGCGAGCCTTTTGCTGCCTTACAACGAACGCCTCTCTTTGCTGGCGGCGCCCGCCAAGGCTGAAGACGCCGAAGCGGTGGGGGCTGAACAAATTCACCACACCATCACGGCGTTGCGGGAACGCTTTGATTACGTGTTGCTCGATGTGATGCATACGTTTGACGCGTTGACGCTCAGCGCGCTCGACGCCGCCGATGACATTTTGCTGGTGCTGGGACTGGACATCGCCGCTGTCCGCGCGGCGCAACGCGCGCTCACGATCTTTCAACGGTTGGAATATCCGCGCGCCAAAACCCGGCTGGTGCTGAATCGCGCGAACCAGCAAAGCGAGCTGGAATTGCGCGAGATCGAGCGGGCGCTGGGGCAATCCGTGTCCAATCTGATTCCGGACGACTATCGCACGGTGGTCGGGTCGCTGAATTTGGGACACCCCTTGCTCGCGGAGCCCAATACCAGTGCGGTGGCGGCGGAGTTGCAACGCTTGCTGGTGGACTGTGAACTGCCGCAGGCCGCACAGCCCAATACCAAACGGGGCTTGCTCGATGTGCTGTTGCGGCGCAATACGGCGTCTTTGCCGGCCACCCCGGCCCCACCGGCCAAAACCACCCAACCACTGAATTTGGGCACGCCCGCCGCCAAACCGAAACGCACGACGCCGCTGCTGATGCCGCCCACGAGCCCGGTGCCGGTGCCCGCCGATTCGTTAGCGCAGGAACCGGCACGCTCTGCGCCCTTGCGCACACAACAACGCGTGCAGCAAAAGAAGGTGCCCGGGCGCTGAAAACGTTTTTCCCCCAAGAGCCCAAAGTGTAAACAAGCATAAAAAGGATGAATCGCAGTTATGGCGTTACGCGACAGGTTAAACAAAAGCGGAGCCCACGGCGTCGCGCCGTTGCGCAATTACGGCGAAGCGGCCGCCGCGCCCAAACTGACTGTTTATCAAGAGATCAAAGCGCGTTTGCACGGCCTCTTGATTGACCGCATGGATTTGAGCCAGCTCAACCTGCTGACGCCGCAAGAAACCCACGCCCAAGTGGCGCGCATCGCCAACACGCTGCTGACCGAAGAGGAACTGTTGCTGTCGCTGAATGACCGCGAACGGCTGATCGAAGAATTGCGTTACGAACTTTTCGGCCTCGGCCCGCTCGAACCATTGCTGGCCGATCCGACGATTTCCGACATTCTGGTCAACTCGCCGTACAAGGTTTATGTCGAACGCGCTGGCAAACTCGAACGCACGGGCGTGACCTTTAACGACAATGAACACGTCATTCGCGTGATCGAACGCATCGTGACTTCGGTGGGCCGCCGCATTGACGAATCTTCGCCGATGGTGGACGCGCGTCTGCCTGACGGTTCGCGCGTCAATGCGGTCATTCCGCCGATTATGCTCGATGGCCCGTCGCTTTCGATTCGCCGTTTCGGCGCCCAGCCCTTGCGCATTCACGACCTCATCAAAAAAGGCGCGCTGCCCGGCGAAATCGCCCACCTGTTGGAAATGTGCGTCAAAGCCCGGCTCAACATCGTGGTTTCGGGCGGCACCGGCGCGGGCAAAACGACGCTGCTCAATGCGCTCTCGGCCTTTATTCCACCAAGCGAACGCATCGTGACGATCGAAGATTCCGCCGAACTGTTGTTGCAACAGGAACACGTGCTGCGCATGGAAACCCGCCCGCCCAACGTCGAAGGGCGCGGCGAAATCACCCAGCGCGACCTGGTCAAAAACGCCCTGCGCATGCGGCCCGACCGCATCGTCATCGGCGAAGTGCGCGGCGGCGAGGCGGTGGACATGTTGCAAGCGATGAACACCGGCCACGACGGCAGCCTCACCACCATCCACGCCAATACGCCGCCCGACGCGCTGACGCGGCTCGAAACGATGGTGCAAATGGCCGGCCTGCGCATGTCCGACGCCGCCATCCGCCAGCAAATCGCCTCGGCGATTGATCTGGTGGTGCAGGTGGCGCGCTTGAGCGACGGCACGCGCCGCGTGACGTCGCTCACCGAAATACTGGCCCTGAAGCGCAAACAATTTCAGACCCAGGAAATCTTCCGCTACGAACGCCAGGGCATTGACGCAAACGAGCGCGTCATCGGGCGCTTTCGCTTTGGCGGTGTACGTCCGCGTTTCGCCGAGCGTTTGGCGGCGTGCGGGTTACATTTGCCGCCGGGTTTCTTTGACGAGTTGCGCTTGCCGCCGGGTTCAACTGACGAAAAGGGAGGAGCAAACACCTGATGATTAGCTTTTTTGTCTTTCTCTTCTGTTTGTGCGCGGTTTATACGGTTTACCTTTTCTCCACGCGCCGGGCGACCGCGCGGCGCACGCGCGTCGACGCGCGCTTGGCCGAGGCCCTCGATGACGCGGTGGGCTTGCCGCCGCCGCGCGTGCAACTCGCCCGTTCGGTTTTACTCAGCGAATTGGCCTGGCTTGACCAGTTGCTCAAAAAGAATGAAACAGCGGCGGAGTTGAAGCGCATGATCGAGCAAGCCGATTTACATCTGACCGTCGGGCGGCTGGTGCTGTTTTCGGTCGCGGCCACTGTGTTCGGGATGTTGATGGTTTCGATGTTGATCTCGCTCATGCCCCTGATCATCCTGACCGGGTTATTGGCGGGTGCGGCGCCGTTTTTGCACCTGCTGTACAAACGCAAACAACGCTTCGACAAGTTCGTCGCCGATTTGCCTGAAGCGCTCGAAATGATCAGCCGCGCGCTGACCGCCGGGCATGGCTTTCAGGCCACCTTGCAGCTGATTTCTGAAGAGATGCCCGAGCCGATTGCGGGCGAATTCGGGCGCGTTTATGAAGAGCAAACACTCGGCCTCTCGCTCAAAACATGTTTGCAAAATCTGATGCAGCGGGTGCCCTTGCTCGATCTCAAGATGTGCGCCATCGCCGTCCTCGTGCAACGCGAGACAGGTGGCAATCTGGCTGAAATCCTGGATGTTTCGGCCCAGACCATCCGCGACCGCTTTCGCATCAAGGAAGACCTCAACACGCTCACGACCTCTTCGCGCATGTCGGCCGGGGTCTTGTGCGCGTTGCCGTTTATCGTCGTGTTCATAATTTCGTTTATCAATCCTACGTTTCTCGAGCCGCTGTTTTATGACCCGCGCGGGCATAAATTGCTGTTCGTGGCGGTGCTGCTGCAGGTTTGCGGCTTGCTGATGGTGCGCAGTATTTTGCGCATTCGCATCTGAGTTGCTTGGTAGCACCGGCCTTACAGCAGATGCTGGTTGAGAGCTTTTCCAAACAGCAGCCGGGGCGCTGCGGAGGAATGTCATGCTAATGATTTCACTCTTGGTCTTTGTGTTTGTCTCGCTGGCGGTGGTCAGCGCGTATTGGTTTTTATTTCAACCAACCCCAGCCACGACTCAACGCTTGCGTGAAATCGGACAGCCCGCCAACACCGTCAAAGCCCCGACAGTGATGCCCGCCTTCGTCATGGCCGAACGCGTTGCTGAACCGCTCAATCGCCTGCTGCCGCCTTCGCCCGACGAGTTGCGTGCCTTGCAGCGCAAGCTCATGTACGCCGGTTACCGCTCGCCGCAGGCGGCGCTCATCTATCGTGCCATCCAGTTAGTCTTTTTAGCCGGGTTGCCTGCCGCGCTGGCCTGCGCGCTCTGGCTGGTTGAACGCCCGTGGAGTAATTCCATGGCCTTCTTGATTGGGGCGGCTTTGTGCGGCTATTTGTTACCACGTCTCGCCCTCGACCGGCTGATTGCCAAGCGCCAGTTGCACATTCAATGGGGCCTGGCCGATGCGCTCGATTTGTTGACGATCACCATCGAAGCCGGCATGGATTTCAATGCGGCCCTTGTGCGTGTGGGCGAAGAGTTGAACACTGCGCACCCCGACCTATGTGAAGAGTTCGAACTGGTCAATCTCGAAATCCGAGTTGGACGCACGCGCGCCCAGTCCCTGCGTAACCTCGCGGAACGCACGGGCGTGGATGATTTACGCGCGTTTTGCACAATGCTCATTCAATCGGATCGTTACGGGACTTCGGTGGGCCGCGCCATTCGTGTGTATGGGAGTACCTTGCGCACCAAACGCCGCCAACGCGCCGAACAGGCCGCGCAACGGGCGGCAGTCAAATTGCTCTTGCCGCTGGCGCTCTTCTTGTTCCCCACATTATTTATCGTCGTGCTGGGACCGGCCTTCCTGTCGCTGATGGATACGTTCCTCGACAAATAGCTGGTGTGGTTTAGCAGCCGTTTCACAGTGGCGGGCGTTTAGCCTAGCGCATAACGTCCCGCTGGAATGCGCTTGCAATTTTGGCGCGCTTCTACATCATGCCTGCGGTTGCTGTGATCCGCAGCCGTTTCCGAATCCCCACATACGCACCGCCCCGTGCCATTCTGTTCATTCAAATCAGCCCCGAACAATCTCTCTCAACGGAGTGTGAAATGTACTATCCGAAAGGGAAGCCGTCTGTGTGGCAGACGATGGCCCGAACTGTCTGTGCAACTGCCGCAGTGCTGACGCTGCTTGGCAATTGGGCATCCGCTGTCCGGGCGCAAAGCAATCCGGCCAATTTCGTCACCATCCGCGAAAAAGCCGGTGTGACGAGCAAACAATATCCAATCCAACTGGGCCGCCCGTTTGTGCAGGGCGAGATCGCGAATTTCCCGCGCGCCGTGCTCAATGGCGCGGGCCTGACGACGCAAGCCGATGTCAAAAGCCGCTGGCCCGACGGTTCGGTCAAACACGCGGTGCTGACGTTTTACCTGCCGACGCTCAACGCGAACAGCAGCGTCACCATCACCTTTGCCAATCAAGCATCGGGCAATAACAACGGCTTCATGGCCAAGCGCGACATGCAATCGTCCAAGCTGAACTTCGACGCGCGCACCGAATTGACGAATGCCAGCACCGTCGCCGCTTCGGCGCGCGACATGCTCGACGCCGACAAGTTTGAGTACTGGAACAAAGGCGCGGTCTCGACCTCGATCATCCTAAGCGACCACAGCCTGGCGCGCGCGTTTGATCTGGGCTTCGACGCCAATCGTTCGTTCCGCCCGATCTTTCACGCGACGTTCTGGCCCGACATACGCAAGGTCAGAGTGCGTTTCATCGGCGAAGTCTCCAACACCGTCGCGCTGCAAGATCAAAGCTACGCACTGAAATTGAAGCTGGGCCGCACCGCGCCGCAGACGGTTTACAGCAAAGCCAGCGTCGCACAGCACGTCGCCAGCCGTTGGACAAAAGAATTCTGGCTGGGCGGCGCGCCCACGGCCATCGAGATCAATCACAACCTGGCCTATCTGAAACAAACGCGCGCGCTGCCCAATTACGACACGGGCCGCCTGGTTTCCGAATCCGCTTTGAACCGCGCTTACACCGATCAATTTGACGGCTGGGCGCCCGCCGCAAAAGATTTGTTCGACGCCGGCAATCTGTTCAAGCTGATGCCGACAGCGGGTGGCCGCGATGAAATCGGCCCCTATCCGACATGGCTGGTGTTGTGGCTTTTCACCGGCGATACGCGGATGAAAGAAAAGGCCTTTGGCAATGCCGAACTCGCCGCCGCTTTCCCGGTGCACTTCCGCGAAGGTTTGAACGGGCGGAATTACGACCGCAACAGCAGCGTCCCGGCGTTGGGCAAAACGCTCTCGCTGACGGCGCGTCCGACCGTCTTTCTTTATGCGGGGAACGATTACATCAACTATTCGGAGACCACAGCGGCGGACAAAATCGTGCCGGTTGGCACGATGACCAATGGCGGCTGGCGGCCCGATATGGCGCATCAGCCCGATTATTTTTCGCCGCTCTATGCGCTGACCGGCGATTACTTTTATCTGGAAGAGATGTATTTCTGGACGGCTTGGAGCGCGGCGGGCACCAATTTTACCAACACATATTTCTGGGGACGCGGCCCGGCAGGCGACACGGGCGGGATTCTGGACGAAGTGCGCGGCGATGCCTGGACGTTGCGCACGCGCGCGCAAACGGCCTGGTTCGCGCCCGATGGCACGCCCGAAAAAACGTATTTCACGCGGCTGGTCAACGACGCCATCGGCATCTGGGAAGGCACGCTCGGCGTGACCGGCACGCCCAATCAAAACACGGCCAATTGGAACTGGGGCAATACCATCGCCGTCAAGAAGTATTACGACGAGCAATGGCCGAACTATTTCCCCTATAACCCGCCGCTGCCCCCGTTGCGCGTTTGGGATCGCGGGCCGGTGGTGTTTAACGACAGCACTGACATTGATTCCACCAAGGCTTCGCGGCGCACGCAACCGTGGCAGATTCACTTCATGATTTATGCGTTGGGGCGCGCCAAAGAATTGGGCTTTGCCACCGGCCCGCTGCTGTCGTGGGTCGCGCCGGTCTTGACCAACGAATTGACCAACCCTGCTTACAACCCCTATCTGGCGGCGTCGTTTATGATGCCGGCGCTGCAAAAGCTCTTGCCGGGCGATCAATACTTCAACAACTGGGCGGACATGCGCGGCGCGTATGTCGCCAGCTACGAAGCCAATGCGCAGGCTGAATTCGTCAGCCAGTTGGCGGATGCCAATCACGGCTACCCGATGATTTGTATGGCGGCGGCGGCGATGGCGGCGGCGGAACCGAACGGCGCACAAGCCTGGACGTTCATTCAACAACAAGTCGTCATGCCCGCCGCATCACTCAACGACAATCCGAAGTGGGCGATCTTGCCGCGCTAAACCAGCGTGTCAGTAGCCCGACCGTGAGGGAGGGCAGGCATCAAGTCTGCTCCATTGGCTCTGATTGGACGCCTGCCCTCCCTTACGGTCGGGCTACTGACACGCGCCGAATTTTGAGGTAAATCATGAAACACAAACCCGCAATTTTCTTGGCTTTGTTCTGCTTGGCGGTCACAGCCCGTGCGCAAGTCATCCCGGTCAACGCCGGCCAAACCGAAACCATACGCTTCGACAACGTGCGGCTGTTGGAAAAAGGCACGCCCGCCGCCTTTCAAAACATCAGCGCGCAAGCCAGTTTCGCGCTCGACGCCGCTGGCACAACGCTGACCATCACGTTGCAAAACACAGCGGCCGCGCAAGCCAATGCCGTGCTCTATGCGTTGGACATCGGCTTGCCGCTCAAGCTGGTCAATCAAATTCGTATGGAGGCAGCGTTCAGCGAATTCCCCGATGGCAGCGAATGGCTGGGGCCGGTTGATAGCGCCGCCCCGACAGCCGGGACAGGCGTGAGCACTTTTGCCGCGCGGCCCGCAGTGTTTCGCCGCTTGGAAGAATCGCTCGATGCCAAAAACAATTTGTCTGCCGACTTTTTGCGCACGGGCCAGAGCGGGCGCATCACGCTCAAACTGTTTTTCAATCCCACGGCGCGCGACTTGCCGCTGCGCCTCGAACCGCGTCTGTACTTCCTCGCGCCCGATCCGAAAGCGCCGCAGACCAGGCGTATCCCGCTGGCGGTCACGGGCGCGGCGCGTGTCAATCGTTAGTAGAGTTGATTATGGTTTCGTATCAAGCCGCCTGCTGATGTTCCGCTTGCGCGGTGACCGCAGCCGCCAGCGCGCCGATAAATTGCCGGTCGGCGAGCAATTGTTGTTTGATGGGCGCGAGCGCGTCGCCACCCGTGCCTGCGTTTTCCGGCAGCGTTTCCATCAACTGGCGCAAGGCCTGGTTGAGATAGCTTTGATAGGATTCAAAACCGGCGGCGGCGGCGCGTTGCTGGAAGTAGTCCAGGACATCGGCATCCAGCGGCAGTTTGATTTCGATTTGGACCGGCGCGGCTTCGACGTCGGCGGGTGTGAGGCCGTGGCGGTTGAGAAAGCCGCCGCGCGCAATGGGATGGCGTCCGGGCCGCAAGGTTTCATCCGGCGCGAGGCCGCGCGCCAGGGCGGCGGCGTAATCTTCCGGCGTGACTTCGATCACGCCGCTCTGCTCATCCTCGTTCCAACAGGTTTCGCTCATACGGCGCTCAAGCCAGCAACTTATCAATCACCAGCCCGTGCACATCCGTCAGCCTGAAATCGCGCCCCTGGAAGCGATAGGTCAGCTTCGTATGGTCGAAGCCCAGCAAGTGCAAAAGCGTCGCGTGCAAATCGTGCACGTGCACCGGGTCAACTGCGACGTTGAAGCCCAATTCATCCGTCTGGCCCAACGTGATGCCCGGCTTGAATCCGCCGCCTGCGACGAACATCGAGAACGCTTTGTTGTGATGATCGCGTCCAAAGCTGCGGCTGGCTTCGGGGTCGCTCTCGACCATCGGCGTGCGCCCGAATTCGCCGCCCCAGACGACGACGGTGTCTTCCAGCAAGCCGCGCTGTTTCAAATCGCGGATCAAGGCCGCCGTCGCTTGATCGGTGTTCTTCGCTTGCGCCAGCACGCCCTTGCGGACTTCGCTGTGATGATCCCAAGCTTCGTGGAAAAGCTGTACGAAGCGCACGCCGCGTTCGATCATGCGCCGCGCCAGCAGGCAGTTGTTCGCGTAAGTGTTCTTGCCCGGCTCCGCGCCGTACAGCTCAAGCGTCTGATTGGATTCTTTCGACAAATCCATCAGCTCCGGCCCGCTCTCCTGCATGCGATAGGCCATCTCGAATGCGTTGATGCGCGTGGCGGTTTCAGGATCGCCCGTCGCGCCCAGATGATGCTCGTTCAGGTCTTTCAACGTGTCGAGCGTCTGCCGCTGCATATCGCGCGTGATGCCGCGCGGATTCGTGAGCGACAGAATCGGCTCGCCCGTGCGGCGGAAGGGCACGCCCTGATAGACCGTCGGCAAAAAACCGCTGCCCCAATTGCCCGCGCCGCCGCTCGTCCCGCCCGCCGACGTCAGCACCACGAAGGCGGGCAACTCCTGCGTCTCGCTGCCCAGCCCGTAAGTCACCCACGCGCCCATGCTGGGCCGCCCGAATTGCACCGAGCCGGTATTCATCATGATCTGCCCCGGCGCGTGGTTGACCGCATCGGTCATCATCGAACGGATGATCGTGAGGTCATCGGCGACCTTGGCCAGATGCGGCAGCGCTTCGGAAATCTCCGCTCCTGATTGACCGTGCTTGCCGAATTTCAATTCGGTGGCGTAAAGCGCCGCATCCGGTTTGATGAAGGCCAGCGTCTGGTCTTTGAGCAAATCGGGCGGGCACGGCTTGCCGTTGTATTTCGCCAGCCCCGGCTTGTAGTCAAACGTCTCCAACTGCGAGGGCGCGCCCGCTTGGAACAGATAGATGACACGTTTGGCTTTAGCTTTGAAATGCGGCTGTTTGGGTGCGAGCGGATTCTTGCTGGTGGATTGCGCAAACGCGGTTTGATTCAGCAGTGATGAGAGTGCGATGGAGCCAACACCGACGCCGCATTCCTGAAAGAAGTGCCGCCGCGTAATCAGTTTTTTGAATTCGAGTTTGATTTCGTCTTGGTAGTTCATACGGTTACTTTGCTTTCTTCTTCGCAGTCTTGTGACCGTTCTTGTGCATGCCGTTGACGTTGAACGCCTTCGGTTGAAAGTTGCGCGGCACTTGCAGCTTGAAGGTCTCGCCACTGATGTGCGCCAGATACAGGCCCTGTTTCAACACGGCGTTTTTCATGCCTTCAGGGATGTCCACCGCCGCCACGATGCCATACACGGTGCGGCCCGCCAGCGTCGGAAAGAATTTCGGGAAATCCGCAATCGTCTTGAGAATTTGCTCAACGCCTTCCTGCTTCAGATGGCTTTTGACTTCGACGATATAGGCTTCGTTGCGCGCGCCGTTATCGTAAGCCAGCACGTCTATCTCGAGCATCCGCCCATTCTTTTTGGCCTTCGCACGAGGGAAAACGGCATCCATGCCGAACTGCTCATACAGTAGCTTCTCCATCGAAGGCAGCGCCATGCCTTCGGCGAAGCTGCCAAACTTGTTGCCAAGCTCGCCTAGTTGCTTGGTAGTTTGTTTGATTTGCCTGGCGGTATCCTGTTGCGTCCGGCGTAAATCGGCTTCCAACCCGGCGGTGGATTTAACCAAGTCGGCCACCATGTCTTTCAATTCCTGATCTGTCATTTACCCTCCTTACTACATTCTACTCTTTCACTGCTACACCAGCCAGATTTCACGCCAGCAGTTTTTCCATCACCACGCCATGCACATCAGTCAGCCGGAAGTCGCGCCCCTGAAAACGATAGGTCAGTTTCTCGTGATCGAAGCCCAGCAAGTGCAGCAGCGTCGCGTGCAAATCGTGCACGTGCACACGGTCTTCGACAACGTTAAAGCCCAAATCATCGGTCGCCCCAATCGTCACGCCGCGTTTGATGCCGCCGCCTGCCAACCAAATCGTGAACGCATTCGGGTGATGATCACGTCCGTCGTTGCCGCCCTGCACCATCGGCGTGCGCCCGAATTCGCCGCCCCAAATCACCAGCGTGTCGTCGAGCATCCCGCGCTGTTTCAAATCCAGCACCAGCGCCGCGCAAGCCTGCTCGGTGTCTTTGCAATTCTTAGTCAGGTCGCGCACCAGCGAACCGTGCTGATCCCAGGCTTCGTGCATGATTTGCACGAAGCGCACGCCCTTTTCGACCAAGCGCCGCGCCATCAGCACCGAATTGGCGAACGAAGGTTTGCCCGGCTCCGCGCCGTACATTTCCAAAATGTGTTTTGGTTCCTTGCTGATGTCGGTGGCTTCGGGTGCGACCTTTTGCATCTTGAAGGCCGTCTCGAACGAATTGATGCGCGTGGCGATTTCAGGATCGCCCGTCGCTGCGAGTTGCATGCGGTTCAGCCGGTTGATCGTGTCGAGCGTGGCGCGTTGCAACTCATCATCCACGCCACGCGGGTTCGACAGATACAGCACCGGCTCGCCGACGTGGCGGAACTGCACGCCCTGATAGACCGTCGGCAAAAAGCCGCTGCCCCAACAGGCATTGCCGCCGCTCGGCCCTTTGGTTCCGGTGCTGAACGCGACGAATGCGGGCAGGTCTTGCGATTCGCTGCCCAGCCCATAGACCGTCCACGCGCCGAAGCTGGGCCGCCCGAAAATCATCGCGCCCGTATTCATCATCAATTGCCCCGGCGCGTGATTGAAGGCATCTGTGACCATTGATTTCACGATGCAGATGTCATCGGCAATCTTGGCCGTCTGCGGCATCAACTCGGAAAGCTCCGCGCCGCTCTGGCCGTACTTGGCAAACTTGAACTTCGGCCCCAGCAGCGTCGAGTTCGGATTGATGAACGCGGCGCGATAGCCTTTCAGCAACTCGGGCGGCGGCAGCGTGCCGTCGAATTTCGCCAGCGCGGGTTTGTTGTCAAAGAGTTCGATGTGGCTCGGCCCGCCCGCCATAAACAGGTAAATGACGTTCTTGGCTTTGGGTTTGAAATGCGGCTGTTTGGGCGCGAGCGGATTATTGGATTGCGGATTGTGGATTGCGGATTGCGGATTTGAAGAGGCCGCATAACCTGCTTGCGCCAGCAATTGATTGGCCGCAATGGAGCCCAGACCGACGCCGCATTGTTCGAGGAACCAGCGACGAGAAAGGTGGTCGGGAAAAGGGCGATTTGTCAGCTCATTCGATTCTTTTGGCATAAGCTCCTTTGCGTTAGTCGTAAACCTGATCTATCCAATTTTGAATTTGCGCCGCTGGCAGCAGGTCTTTGAAATCTTCGACATTCCTTGTGACTACAATGTCGTGATTGGCAGTTGCTATTGCGGCGATGATCCCGTCCGCATAGCGTTTTCTGAGTTGCTTCTGCTTTTGCAGCTTGGCGAATTCAGCCATTGCTTCCTGCGTCAGATAGGCAATCTCAAAATCACTCAACATGCCTTTCGTAATCCGCAAGCGTTCTTGTTCGACCATCAGGTTTTTCGCTTCGGCTTTGAGCACGGCGTCATACCGGCCGCGCATCTGCTCTGCTTCAACGATAAAGGGTATGAAGAGGGATTCGTCCGGAACTCTCGACAGATTTTCGAGGAGGGTCGGATGCTGCGACAGGAAGGCGCGCAAGATATTTGAGTCCAGCAAGTACCGCA
This sequence comes from Acidobacteriota bacterium, assembly GCA_043740245.1. Lineage (GTDB taxonomy): Bacteria > Acidobacteriota > Blastocatellia > RBC074 > RBC074 > JACPYM01. The sequence goes on from JAYUCP010000670.1 coordinate 14,777, forward strand.
TCATCCGCCTATCATTCCCCGCCTATCACTCTTTGATCGCGCTCACGCTCAATCTCGTCAAATAACTCAAGCGCGCCTGGGTCATTCACAAACGCGCCGTAATACTTGAAGCGGCGCGCAACGTTGCTCAATTTGGCGTCATTGTGCGGCTCGCCGTTGACAGCCTGCCGGCGTTCAATCTTTGTCTCAGCGGCAACACTCGCCCGAAGCACGGCAATCCCTCGTTCGGCCTCTTCCAGGCTTTCATAAAGCTGGCTGGTCAAAATCACTTGCCCGTTGCCAGCCTTGAGATTGAACACGAACTTTCCAGCCTCAGTTTTTGTGAGTTCAAATTTCCCTGTCACAGGATTTGCTCCTTGGTGAATAAAGCCAATCAAGAAATTGATTATAGCTTCACCCCTTCGTAATCGTCTCATCCAGATTCAACAACACCCGCGCCACCGCCGTCCACGCCGCCAACTGCGCCATTGTCGCGCCCTGCGGCAAGCTAACGGATTGCTCCGGCTCATTCAACGCGAAGGCTTGCGGATTCAACGCGCCGTTCGCAAAGCGTGCGTGTTGCTCGTTGAACAGCGCCAGCAACTCAGCCGCTTCCTGCGCCGCAGGCCGGCGCGCCAGCACGCGGCGAAAGGCGAATTCCAAGCGCGCCGCATCTGTCGCACCGCCTTCGTGCAACGTCTTCAACGCCAGCGCGCGCGCCGCTTCCAGAAACAGCGATTCGTTCAGTGTCGTCAACGCCTGCAACGGCGTATTCGATTTGGCGCGCCGTACGCACGAGACATCGCCGCCCGGCGCGTCAAACGCCTGCAACATCGGGTAAGGCACCGAACGGAAGCGGAAGGTATACAGCGCGCGCCGGTACCGGTCCGCGCCCTTTTCTTCTTTCCACGCCTTGGTACCGTAACTCACCGGCGGTAGATACAAAAACTCCGGCGAGGGCGGATAGACGCTGCGCCCGCCGATTGCCGGATTGAGCAAGCCGCTCGCCGCCAGCGCGATGTCGCGCACGATCTCGCCGTCCACGCGCAAACGCGGCCCGCGCGCCAGCAAACGGTTCTCAGGATCGCGTTCCGATAACTGCGGCGGCAGCTTGGACGATTGCCGGTACGTCGCGCTCGTCACAATCAAACGATGCAAGTGCTTCAAACCCCAGGGCGGCGATTCCGCATTCCGCATTCCGCGTTCCGCATTCGAAGGCTCCATCAACTCCACCGCCAGCCAATCCAGCAACTCCGGATGCGAGGGCCGCTCGCCCTGCCGCCCCAAATCCTCCGCTGTCGCGTAAAGGCCCGTGCCGAAATAGGCTTGCCACACACGATTGACGAGGGAGCGCGCCGTCGTTGGTGATTGGCGATCCACCAGCCATTTCGCAAACGTCAACCGGTTCTTTGGCGCATTTGCAGGCAGCGGATGCAGGAACGCGGGCACGCCCGGTTCGATCTGTTTGTCGGGCCGCAGGAAGTCGCCGCGCTTGAGCGTGAAGGTGTCGCGTGTCTCGGCGCGCTCGTTCATCACGAGTTGCGAGGTGCCTTCGGGATGCTGTTTCCAAAGGTCGGCGATTTGCTGGTTGTACGCAGCCCATTCCGGCGCCGTCGTGCGCCAGTAACTAAACACCGTCTCGCTTTGCGCCTTGCTGCGTTGCTCAGGCGGGATGCCCAGAATTTGCCGCACGCCCGCGGGCAGTGGATCGGCAACGGCGTCCGGCGCGGTTGTCAGCGACAGGCGAAAGCGTCCGAGGCCTTGTTGTTCGTTGTCGTTGTTGTTCCAGCCGCCATGCTTTTGGCTCAGATAAAACGTCAGCGTCGTGCCGGATTCGTTGGCGACCTCATTGGCAAGAGGTTGGGCGAGGTTGAACACGGCCTTGCGCGGTTGATTGCGCAAACCCGGCCCGGCGTCAATGCTCCAACCGGTTTCCTCTTTGCCATCAACCGCAAATTCAACCGGACCGCTCACGCGCCGCTGGCCGCTCTTGTCATTGAATTTGGCCTCGAGTTCCTGTTCGGGCGGATTCACGTCGGCTGTCGCGCGGGCGAGTTTCAATTTGATGGGCTTGTCTTTTTCGGAAGCCGCCGCTTCGACCTCGAACTCGGTCAACGCGCACGAGCCTTTGTACGAACGCCCCGGCCCGTTCAGCGGCAGGTTCGGATCAGTCAGCAATTCCAAACGGAAGGCCGCGATGTGCTTGACGTTCGTTTTGAGCACCAGCTTGACGCGATGCTTGGCGGGCGCGTAACCGCCGATGAGAAACGAGCCGTCCTGTTGCGCCAGGTACCGCGCACCATCGGTCGAGATGTCAACCACTGCGGGTTGGATGACTTGCCATTCAGTCATGACTTGAGGATCGTTTTTGACGCGCGCTTCCCACGCATTCAGGGCGGCTTGCCAATCCGGTTTCAACGCTTGCAGCTTGGCTTCGAGCGCGCGCGTTTGCGCCAGGATGTTGGCGCGTTTCATCTGTTCATCCGGCGTGTAGACGGCCAATGCGCCCTCGTGCGAATTGTTCAGGAAGGCGAACAGCCGGTAATACTCGTCCTGTTTCAGCGGATCGAATTTGTGGTTGTGGCACTGCGCGCAATTGATCGTCAGGCCCAACACGCTCTTGCCCAGCGCATCCATGCGGTCGAACATCGCTTCCATGCGGAACTGTTCGGGATCAACGCCGCCCTCTTCGTTCACCATCGAATTGCGCATGAAGCCAGTTGCGACAAGCTGTTCCTGCGTGGCTTTTTCGGTTGAAGCGGGCGGCAACAGATCGCCCGCAATCTGTTCGATGATGAATTGGTCGTAAGGCAGGTCGCGGTTGAGCGCGTTGATTACCCAATCGCGATAGAACCAAACGTTGCGCGGCTTGTCTTTCTCAAAGCCATCCGAATCGGCATAGCGCGCCGCGTCCAACCACAGCCGCCCCCAGCGTTCGCCGTAATGCGGACTGGCCAGCAAACGCTCAACCTGCTTTTCATACGCGCGCGGCGACTTGTCTTGCAAGAATGCGTCAACTTCTGCGGGCGTGGGCGGCAAGCCGATCAAGTCCAGACTCAGCCGCCTTAGCAATTGCACTTTGTCCGCTGCGGGCGCAGGCGTCAGCCCTTCTTTTTCCAGCCGCGCCGCTACAAAAGCATCAATCGGATTGCGCACCCAGGCTTGGTTCTTGACCGTTGGCAGCGCCGGACGCAGCGGCGCAACGAAGGCCCAATGCTGTTCGTTGCCTGTGACCGAAGCCGCGGCGCGCTGTGCGCTGGCAGGCCAAGGCAGCGGCAAACAGCTTAGACAGAGCAGCAATCCGACCAGCAATTTGAGCCCACGCTTCATCCTGGACTTACGCGCCAGAGCATGGAGTTCAGGCTTCAGCCTGTGCTCGTGATC
>JAYUCP010000671.1:0-2962 GCA_043740245.1 Acidobacteriota bacterium
GTCCGTGCGCATTGACCGCATCCCCGGCAAATCCACCGTCGGCATCGAAGTCCCCAACACCACGCGCGAAACGATCCGCTTGCGCGAGGTGATCGAATCCAAAGAGTTCCGCGATTCGCCATCGAAGCTGACGCTGGCGTTGGGCAAGACGATTTATGGCTCGAATTACGTGGCCGACCTGAAGAAGATGCCGCACTTGCTGATTGCGGGCGCGACGGGGGCGGGCAAATCGGTCGCGTTGAACTCGATTCTGCTCTCGATGCTTTTCAAATCTTCGCCGGACGAGGTGAAGTACATCCTGGTTGACCCCAAACGCCTGGAATTGGGCCTGTATGCCGACTTGCCCCACCTGCTGACGCCGATTGTGACCGACCCGAAGCGCGCCAGCTATTCGCTGAAATGGGCCGTGTCGGAAATGGAGAATCGCTACAAGCACCTGGCAGCCTTCGGCGTGCGCAACATTGACCAATACAACACCGATGTGTGCGCCGGTTACGATCCCAAACGCGATGCCGACAATGAGGACAAGCCGAAGCCGCTGCCTTACATCGTCATCATCATTGACGAATTGGCCGATCTGATGATGGTCTCAGCCCGCGATGTCGAAGAGAGCATCACGCGGCTGGCGCAGATGGCGCGCGCCGTCGGCATCCACCTGATCCTGGCGACACAGCGCCCTTCGGTAGACGTGATCACCGGGTTGATCAAAGCCAACTTCCCCTCGCGCGTCTCGTTCCGCGTCTCATCCAAAGTGGATTCGCGCACGATCATTGACATGAATGGCGCGGAAAGTTTGCTGGGGCAGGGCGACATGCTCTTCCTGCCGCCCGGCACCTCGCGCCTAGTGCGCGTGCATGGCGCGTATGTGGACGAGAAAGAGGTCAAGCGCGTTTGCGATTTCATCCGCTCGCAAGGGCAGCCGACTTACGACGACCGCGTCACCCTGAGCGAGAAGGAGATGGAAGGCTCCGATATGAGCAACGCTAGGCGCGACGAGAAGTATTACGACGCAGCCAAGATCGTTATTGAAATGGGGCGCGCTTCGACTTCAGTGCTGCAACGGCGCTTGAGAATCGGCTACGGCAGGGCGGCTTCGATCATTGATATGATGGAGCACGAGGGCATCATCGGCCCCGAAGAGGGCGCCAGCAAACCGCGCCAAGTTCTGGTAAAGGCTGATTTTCTTGAACGAATCGGGCAGATACGTGAGGAAGAGTATTAACCATTATTGCGTTGTAGTACATCAGTGCCATACGAGATGGTTTTTTACTATTATCCACAGGCCAATACTACTAAGCCGATGCTTAAGCCGGAGAAAGCTTAAAGGTTCAGCGGGTTGCTTGTTTCGCGCGTGCATCTGATTGCGCAGTAAGGTCTTAGCTTGATGTCGAAAAAGAGTGCAAACCGCTATAACCTGCTCTTATTACTCGCTTTGGCATTACTTTCCACAGTCTTTTCCACAGTCTTTTCCACAGCTTTTGTGGAAATGGATGGAAGCGATTGAAAACAAAAGACAAAGACGGATTAAACATTTTTCTAACAGGGAGATGAGCCGGATTCGATACGGGACGAGGAGCAGCGCGGTATGAAATTACAGTTGGCACTCGACACCCCAGACTTGATTCACGAACTCGATTTGGTCGGCAAAGTGGCACCGTACATTGACGTGATCGAAGCCGGTACGCCTTTGTTGATCCGCGAGGGGATTCGTTCTGTGCGCGAGTTGCGCCGCCGCTATCGTGGGCGGCCTGTGGTGGCTGACATCAAGGTGATTGACGCAGGTGAGCCGATTGCCGAACTCGCCTTTGCCGCCGGCGCCAGCATTGTGACCGTGCTTAGTGTTGCTTCGGATGAAGTCATTGCCAAGGTTGTGCGTTCGGCCAAACGTTATGATGGCGAAGTGATGGCGGATAGCCTGGGCGTCGCCGATATTCCGGCGCGCGCGCGGCAATTGCGTGATCTGGGCGTCAGTTCGCTGTGTATCAACCGGCGCGGCTTTGGTCAGAGCGGGGCCAGCCGCGAAGAGAAAATGGCCCAACTGGCCGAACTGGTCGGCCAGATTGAATTGCCGGTTTACTTGGCGGGTGGCATTGACCACGACGAATTGATGGTCTTGCGCGACCTGCCGCTGGCGGGTGTCATCATTGGCGCGGCCATCGCCGAAGCGCCCAATCCGATTGATTCAGCCAAACGGCTGCGGGCGATCCTCGATCATCTGGTCTTTTGAGCTGGAAACGAATTGCTACCCCTTCCCTCAGCGTCAACCGCAGAAGACAAACGTCACGATTCGTAGACAGTCCGCAAGATGAAATGGGGAAGAGAAGCGCGCAGGGCAAAACCGGGAATGGGTATTTCCAAGGAAAGGCTTTAGGCCGTAGCCTCCAACACTGTCGCCGTAGATTCGGCTTTTTCTGGTATCAAGTCGCTGCCAGTAGCGGCTTCGATGCTGGCTTTGATTAAGCAAACAATCGGCAAGAGGTCGAGCACAACTTCCAGCGCACCAAGCATATAACCTTTCCGGCGCAGCACATTGGGAGCGTTCCCCAACACAAAAATCATACCGACCACCGGGAACACCTTCACCAAACGCCATGCGAGAATTAAATACTGCTTCATTGCTTTCTAACGGCTTCCTTACGACGAAAGATAAATCTGGGGTCTATGGCGTGGGGCAAGCACCGAGCGACCTGTCAGCAATTGGGATGCCATCAATAGGTGAAGCAGGTTGAAAAAAATTACTTAGGCCAGAGGGGGCCGTTGATCTTTTTCTTTCAGTAAGCTTTTTTGGTCATGGTGCGTTGCTGCCAGCAATTCGCCTGTCGGTAGTGGCTAAGTTAGGTGGGATGTGTCAGTAGCCCGCGCGTGAGCAAGGGCTTTACTGGCAGCAGACAGCCCTTGCTCACGCGTATTTCGCTTTGTGTGCACATGCCTTCAAGAATATCTAGCACCTGCAAGAGTCGAT
>JAYUCP010000672.1:0-2959 GCA_043740245.1 Acidobacteriota bacterium
CAGGTCACCCGGAACGGGCTGGCGATGGTGCCCAGCAGCCTTTTCACTTGATGGGTGAAAAGGCCTGATGTGGGGAAGGTTGATTTCATTGACTGCCTCATCATTTTCAACTTCTTAGCCGTGGATTCAGGCTAAAGCTTGAACTCCATGCATTGATTGCCACGGCTCAAATTATTGCCCGTTGCCGTAACGCTGGCGTACATACCCATCCAAAATCCCAATAAACTCCGGCACGATCCGCGCGCCTTTCAGCGTCGTGCGCAATTTGCCGTCAACAAACACCGGCGCGCGCGGTTCTTCGCCCGTGCCCGGCAGACTGATGCCGATGTTGGCGTGTTTCGATTCGCCGGGGCCGTTGACGACGCAGCCCATCACGGCGACTTTCATCTCTTCGACGCCCGTGTATTGCTCGCGCCAGATGGGCATCTGGCCGCGCAGGTATTTGCCGATGTCGTCGGCCATCTCCTGAAAGAGCGTGCTGGTCGTGCGCCCGCAACCGGGGCAGGCCGTGACCTGCGGCGTGAAGCTGCGGATGCCGAGCGATTGCAAAATCTGTTGGGCGACGACGACCTCTGTGCTGCGGTCGCCGTTGGGTTGTGGCGTCAACGACACGCGGATCGTGTCGCCGATGCCTTCTTGCAACAGCACGGCCAGCGCCGCCGTGCTCGCCACAATGCCTTGCGCGCCCATGCCGGCTTCGGTCAAACCGAGGTGCAAGGCATACGGCCCGCGCCGCGCCAGTTCACGATAGACATCAATCAAATCCTGCACGCCGGAGCATTTCGCGCTGAGGATGATGCGCTCGCGCGGCATGCCGTAGCTCTCGGCCAGTTCGGCGGAATCAATGGCGCTGCGCACGATGGCCTCTTGCATCACGTCCTTGGCGTCCAGCGGTTCGGCCAGCTTGGCGTTGTCGTCCATCAAGCGCGCCAGCAAGGCTTGATCGAGCGAACCCCAGTTGACGCCGATGCGCACGGGTTTGGCGTTGTCATTCGCCACGTCAATCATCCGTTTGAAGTTGTCGTCGTGATGTTTGCCCGCGCCGACGTTGCCGGGGTTGATGCGGTATTTCGCCAGCGCGCGCGCGCAGCCGGGATACTCGCTGAGCAGGATGTGCCCGTTGTAGTGGAAGTCGCCGATGATGGGCGTGTTGAAGCCAGCGTCGCGCATACGGTTGACGATGTCGGGCACGGCGGCGGCGGCGGCTTTGTTGTTGACGGTGACGCGCACGAGTTCGGAACCGGCCTTTGCCAGTTCGATGCATTGCTGCGCTGTTCCGGCGGCATCGGCCGTGTCAGTGTTGGTCATGGATTGCACGACGACGGCGTTGCAGCCGCCCACGCGCACGCCGTTGATGTTGACGGCGACAGAAGTTCTGCGATTGATTTTTGCCATAATGTTTTTAGAACAGTAGAAAGTTTACCGGAAGCCGGATTTTAGGTGAGCCCCTGGTGATTGGCAAAACGGTAAATCGTCGTCTCGGGTGTACGAAGTCAAAGTTGAAACGGTCTTTGCCCTGAAGGGGCAGGATTCAATAGCCGGGGGCATTGCCCCCGGAAAAACGTGCGGCATGCCCGGCCCTGAAAGGGCCGCATTCAAATTCAAATGCGGCCCTTTCAGGGCCGGTGATCGCGCGCGCCGCGCCGGGGGCGTTGCCCCCGGCTATTAAATCCCGCCCCTTCAGGGTGCGGCGGGAAGTCGCCTCATCGTCAGGATACAACTTTGATTTCGTACACCCCATCGTCGCCGCTGGTATTGCACTCCGGGCCGTTTCGCATTACGTATTGGGTGATGAGTTTTCCTGCAATCTGTCCACTCACAAAAAAGGAGCAACCATGAAGCAATTTCGCAAGGCCCTACTTGGGCTGTTCTTGTTGTCAGCCTGTTCAATCGCTGGCTTGGCGCAGCAACGCACCGGGCTGGCCGAAAAGCTCGCGCGCATCGAGCAAGTCGTTCAAGAAGAGCTGCAAAAGAACGGCGCGCCCGGCGCTGCCGTAGCCATCGAGCAAGATGGCAAGGTCGTTTTCGCCAAAGGCTTCGGTTACGCCGATGTCGAAAACAAAGTGCCTTTCACGGCGCAAACCGTTTCGCGCATCGGTTCGATCTCGAAAACATTCACCGCCCTGGCATTGATGCAATTGGTCGAACAGGGCAAGGTGAAACTGGATGATGAAGTGCAGGTGTACGTGCCGAGCTTCCCCAAAAAATCCGCGCCGATCACCATTCGCCAATTGCTCGGTCATCAGGGCGGCATACGCCATTACCAGGGCGACGAGATGCTCAGCGCCAAACACTACGACACGGTCGAAGCGGCGCTGGCGATTTTCAAAGACGATCCGCTGATCGCTGAACCGGGAACGAAATACAGCTACACGACTTATGGCTACAACCTGCTGAGCCGCGTGGTCGAGGCGGCTTCGGGGGTAAACTTTGTCGAATACCTGCAACAACGCGTCTTCGCGCCGTTGGGCTTGAAGCAAACCTATCTGGACGATCCCGCGCAACTGATCGCGCAACGCGCGCGCTATTACACCAGGCGGCAAAGCGGCCCACTGCAAAACGCGCCCGCCGTTGACCAGAGCAACAAATGGGGCGGTGGCGGCGTGGTTTCGACCGTCGAAGATTTACTGCGCTACGCGGCCTCGTATGACAAGCACACTTTGCTCAAAGCCGAAACGATCAAGCTGATGTTCACGCCGCAAAACACGAAAGACGGCAAAGCGACGGCGTATGGCATGGGCTGGTCGAGCGCGCTCGAAGACGGGCGGCGGCGCATCGAGCATACGGGCGGTTCGGTGGGCGCGACTTCGGCGCTGGCAATGTATCCGGAACAGCGCACGAAGATTGCTGTGCTGGTGAACAACGACTTTTTCACCGGGCCCGCAATTCGCACGCGCGTGGCGAAGATTTTGTTCGAGCCATAAACGAAACCAATGGGTATGCGGATGACGCGGATGGG
>JAYUCP010000673.1:0-7191 GCA_043740245.1 Acidobacteriota bacterium
CGATTATCCGCCAGCATTGGAAGCAACCGCCGCGCAACAGCAAGAGGCCGAGACGGTCTGGCGCGCCTTGCTCACCGAATTCCAATTGCCCGAAACCAAATTCGATGCCGAGCCGGTGTTGAATACGCCGCGCGCGTTGCCGCTGGCGCTGGCGGGGCGCATCAAGCTCGGCAACACCGACGGCCCGCTCGATGAGTTACAAGCAAAAGAAGCCTTGCGCCGTTTCATTGAACGCAATGCCGTGCTGCTCAGCGGTGGACGGCGCGAGTCGGCGGCTTCACTCAAAGACCTCTCGCTGGTGACCTTCAGCAACGAAGGCTCGATGTATCGCGCCGTCTATTACCAGCGCAGCTTTCCTTATCCGCTGGCCAACGGCTTCGGCGAGTTGATGCTGGTCATCAGCAAGACGGGCGCGCTGTTGCAATGGAACAGCCGCCTGTTGCCGAAACTGGAACTGCCCGCGCGCACTTTGATCTCGGCGAAAGAACTGCCCGACAAGTTCGTCGGGCGCACGTTCAGTTACAGCGGCATTGCCGGACAGCCGCTGAGTTACAAGGTCGGCAAACGTGACGAAGCCAAGATCAAGGATTTGGTCGTGTATCCGAAACAGGCGGGCAATCGCTTGACGCTGCACCTCGCCTATCCCGTCGAAGTCGGCGCGAGCATAACGTGGACGGTGTATGTGGATGCGGTGACGGGCGAAGAGTTGGACGTGCGGCAGAATTTCGCCACCTAACGACACAACCCTGGAAGCACTGCGCTCCCAGGGTTGTTGTATTTGGATAGTTGAAGAGGTGAATGGGCGAAAGGCTAGGCATTCACCAGCACCTGGCATCCCCTACAGGCCCGCGCCCGGCCTTTCACCCATTCCCCTCTTCAACTGTTACTGCGCGGGTTCACTGTTTGACGAGCACGAAATTGTCTACGATGAAATTGCTGCGGATGTAGCGGTTCTGATTGCCCACCGCAAAGATCGTGAGCGGGCGGCTGCCATCGTTCACCGTGAAGTTGAGCACCAGGTGCGCGCGCTGCCCCGAGGGCGAAGCCACACTCGCGCCCGGCCCGCCGTTGTTGAAATTCACGCCGAGCGTGGCAATGGTGCCGATGCTGGGCCAGACATCGCAACTCAAGGTGTAATTGCCCGGCGGCAAGCTGATGTCTTGCGCGCACGAATCCACCAAACGGCGGCCATTCGCCTGGAACTTCAGCGCAAACTGGCCGTCGGTGATGTATTGCGGATCAGTGACCATCAATGCCCCGCCGCCTTCGATGGCGTAAGTGATCAGCCGCCAGCCAAAGGTATCACCCGATTCAAAACTCGGATTGACGATCACGTTGAGCGGCGTGCCGGAGCCAGGCGTTGGCGTCGGTGTCGGCGTGGCCGTTGGCGTTGGTGAAGGCGTCGGTGTGGCGGTCGGTGTCGGTGTGGCGGTCGGCGTCGGTGTTGGCGTCGGCGTTACGCTCGGACGCGGCGTCGGTGAAACGGAGGGGCGCGGCGTGGGTGCTACAAAACCGCCAATGCGCCGGATGGTGTGGGTGAAGTAGTCGCTGACGAAAATTTCGCCGCGTGAATTGACTGCTACGCCGCCAGGCCGGACAAAGGAAGCTTGCAGGGCTGGGCCATCCACGTTGTCTTCGACGCCGTTGCCCGCGATGGTGGTGACGAAGTTGCGTTGCACATCCAGCTTGCGCACCGTCGCGTTGTGCCAATCGCCGATGATGAAATTGCCTTCGCGGTCGCGCGCGATGCCGGTGGCGAGGAAGAAACCGGCTTGCAACGCCGGGCCATCGCCATCGCCGCCGCCCGCGATAGTTGTGACGTTGCCATCAGCAACGGTGACGCGGCGGATGCGGCTGTTGAAGAAATCGGCAATGACCAAATCGCCATTCGCGTCAAAACAAACTTGCGGCGCCGCGCCGCTAAAACTGAAGGCCGCCGCCGGGCCCTGTCCATCGGCATAACCGTTATAGCTGCCCGCCAGCGTCGAAACATAACGCGTCGCATCAATCTTGCGCACCAGGTTCGTGCCCGAATCCAGCACATAGATGTTGTCGTTCGCATCCACGGCCACGCTGGAAGGTTTGGCGAAACGCGCCGCTAAGCCCACGCCATTGAGCGCGCCATAGGTGCCGTTGCCCGCGATATTCGTGACCAGGCCGGTGGGGCTGATGCTGCGCACGCGGTTGTTGCCATAATCGGCGACGATGATGTTGCCGTGGCTGTCCAACGCGACGCCTGCCGGGCCGTAAAAACGCGCCACGCTGGCTTGCCCATTGGCGTAACCTTGCACGCTGCCCGCGATGGTCGTGACGTTGCCTTGCGGATCAATGCGGCGCACGCGGGCATTGCGGAAATCGGCGACGATAATGTTGTCGCTGCCGTCCACACAAATGCCCAGCGGCGCATTGAAGCGCGCGCTTGAACCTTGCCCGTCAGCAAAACCGGCTTGCGGAATCCCGGCGAAGGTGGAAACGAAAAGATTGCTTTGGGCGTTACCCGTGCGCGTGGTGTTGGGCGCAAAGGCGAAGAGCAGGGCGAGAACCAGGAGCGCCGCCAGCACGAACGGCGTGCGATAGGCGAAGATGTTTTTTTGCATAATGAAACCGATGTTTGCCGGGCGCGCGCGAAGCAGGACGGGGTTTCGCGCGGCGCAATTGTTGTCAGATCGTGTTTGGATCCTCTTTGGATCAGGGGGAACGCAAACATCCGTAAAGGGGAGAATGGATGTCTTTCTGCCCGCATCAAATGCCTGTTGAAACTACGTTGGCGATTTTGCGGCCCTCTGATTGTCAAACTGAAATGCAGGTTGCATCGCGGCCGGGAAGTTTTTCTGCGTAGCCGTGCGATGCCGTGTGTGTAGTTCGGCTGCTGAGCTTGTCAAACTGTGAATGATTACGGGGCTTGGCGCTGGTGGTTAGAGGCGATGGAAACCAGCGTTGTTTGTGCTGTCAGTGAGCGGGGCGCGCACTTTGTAACAGAACCACCCCGCCTTGTAAACCGGCAATTGGCAACTCCGCGTTGGCTGCGGTACATTCAACTGCGCCGTTGCCACGGCATTCACCCAAATCAAATTGAGAGGTGCCCGATGCGTTGCTTGCTTGTTGCTTTGTTCGTCTGCGTTGTTTATGCCACGGCTGCTAATGCGCAAACGCCGTTCGCCAATCTGAAACCCGAACTCGAAAAAATCATCACGGCTTCGGCGGCTGAAAAGGTGGGCGTCGCGTTGTATGACCTGGAAACGAAACAGAGCTTCTTGCTCAACGAACGCGAAAGCTTCCACGCGGCCAGCACGATGAAGCTGCCGGTGATGATGGAAATCTTCCGCCGCGCCAAAGACAAGAAGCTCAACCTGCAAGAGCCGCTCGAAGTCAAAAACCGCTTCTTCAGCATCGTGGACGGCAGCGAATACCGTTTGCGCCGCGAAGACGACAGCGACGAAGAGCCTTATAACCGCGTGGGCCAGACGATGACCGTGCTCGAACTGGTCACGCATATGATTCAGTCGAGCAGCAATCTGGCGGCCAATCTGCTGATCGAAAAAGTCACGGCGGACAAAGTGACGGAATTGGCGCACAGCCTTGGCGCCACCGGCATGCAGATCAAACGCGGCGTCGAAGACACCAAGGCCTTTCGCGCCAACATCAACAACACGACGACGGCGTATGATTTGATGGTGCTGTTGCAAGCGCTGGCTGAACGCAAATTCGCCAACGCGCGCTACTGCGATCAGATGATCGAGATTCTGGCCGGACAGCATTTCAACGACGGCATCCCCGCCGGCTTGCCGCGCGATACGCGCGTGGCGCACAAGATCGGTTCGATCACCAAACACAACCACGACGCCGCGATTGTGTTTGCGCCGGGCCGCAAAGCTTATGTGCTGGTCGTGCTGACGCGTGGGGTTGAAAAGGAAAAAGATAGCGACAAGTTGATCGCCGCGATTGCACGGACAGTGCATCAGGCGTTGGCGAAATGAACGCCGCCGCACCTTGTTTGGCCTTTCAAAATATGAAGACGCTAGCTGTTTTATTCGTCGCCATCTGCGCCCAAGTGCTCGGCGATGTCTGTTTAACCAAAGGGATGAAAACCATCGGCGAGGTCAACACGCTCGACCCGGCCGCGCTCTTTCACCTGGGCGTGCAGGTGTTCACCAACCCATTCGTTTGGCTGGGCATTGCGACGCTGACGGTGTTTTACCTGCTTTACCTGGCCGCGCTCTCGTGGGCCGATTTGAGTTTCGTGCTGCCGGTGACGGCGTTCGGCTACGTGCTAAATGCGGCAATGGCGCGCTGGCTGTTGGGCGAACACGTTTCGTTCACGCGCTGGCTGGGCACGACGATCATCTGTGTGGGCGTGGCCGTCGTCGCGCGCACCGAACAAAAAACCACCGGAGGCGCGGCGGCGTGAAGACCTTCCTGCTCCTGTGCAGTTTGATCGTGTGCGGTTCGCTGGGCGAAATCCTTTCGGCCAAAGGCATGCAACAGGTCGGCGCGGTTTCGTTTCGCCCGCGCGCGTTGGTTGGCGCGGTTTGGCGGATGGTGCGCAATCCGTTTCTGTTCGCGGGCGTGGTGGCGCTGGCGGTCTCGTTCTTCTCGTTCATCAGCTTGCTTAGTTACGCCGACTTGAGTTTCGTGGTGCCACTGACGGCGGTCAGTTACATCACGAACACGCTGGGCGGGCGCTTCTTTTTGAAAGAACACATCGCGCGCGAACGCTGGCTGGGCACCTTGCTGGTGGCGGGTGGCGTGGCGCTGATCTCATTGACGGATACGATTGAAAGGCACGCGCCGCAATGGTGGCAGATGCTGTATGCGTTGTTCGCGCCGGAAGAAATCATCAATCAAGCGAGCAGGCCGCTTGCGTTCGGGTTGTTATTCGCCGTGCGTGCGGCGTTGTTAGCCTGTGTGCTCGCGGCCTGTGTTTATTATGGCATCGCGCTGGTCGCGGGCTTGCTCTGGTTTGCCGATCGGCGGCGGCAACGCGCGTTGGGCTTGCAGTACACGCCCGCCGCGACGATTTTCAAACCGGCGCGCGGCACGGATGCGCAGGCGTATGACAACTTCGCCAGCTTCTGCCGCCAGGACTATCCCGAATTCCAAATCATCTTTGGTGTGCAAGACGCAAACGATCCGGTCATCCCGGTCATCGAAAAGCTGCAAGGCGCTTTCCCGGCGTGCGACATCGCACTGGTGGTTTCGCCCAATGAAATCGGCTTCAATCGCAAAGTCTCGAATTTGCAAAATATGCTCGCGCGCGCCAAACACGAAGTGCTGTTGATCGCCGACAGCGACATCCACGTCGGGCCGGATTATCTGCGCCGCGTCGTCGCGCCGTTGCAACAAGCACACGTAGGCATGGTCACGTGTCTGTATCGCGGCACAAACGCGACGACGTTGGGCGGCTTGCTGGAAAACATCGGCATCACTTCCACCTTCGGTCCGGAAGCCTGTACCGCGCGCGCGTTGGAAGGCATCAAATTCGCGCTCGGTTCGACCATCGTCCTGAAACGCGCGCTGCTCGAAAAGATCGGCGGCTTCCCTGCCGTGGCTGATTATCTCGCCGACGATTTCCTGCTCGGCAATTACACGGCGGCGGCGGGTTATGAAGTCGTCCTCTCGGATTACGTCGTCGAACACGTCGCGGGGCCGGATTCATTGGGCGCGATGTTGCGGCATCAATTGCGCTGGGGGCGTTCGACGCGCATCTCGCGCCCATGGGGTTATCGCGGCTTGATCTTGACTTATGGCACCGCGATGGCGTTGTTGGCCTTGCTGGCGTGGCAATTCAGCGCGTTTGCCTGGTGGTTGCTGGCGGTTACGTTGCTGATGCGCGCGTTGCCAGCACTTGTTATCGGCGTGCTGGGCTTGTGCGATTACACGCTGGCGCGCTGGTTCTGGCTGGTGCCGCTGCGCGACTTGATTACGTTTGGCGTCTGGCTGGTTAGCTTCATCGGCGATGAGATTCATTGGCGCGGGACGAATTTCCGCGTCTTGCCGGGCGGCAAACTCGCGCCCGCTGGGGATTGAATCACAGCCCGATGTACCGTAGGTTATCCAACCTGCGGGGACTTGGTGAGATGAGCGATGAAGGGGAAACACGCAACGTGACCTCAATCGCTCGAACGTTGAATTGCCCCGCAGGTTGGACAACCTACGGTACGTTTTATGAGGAACTCCATGCATTTATCCATCATTCGTTTCTTTGCAATGTGGGTGTTGGCGTTGCTTATCACCGCCTGCCAACCCAAAAAACCGCAAGCCACGGCAGGCGCGAAACAGTACGAGCTAAAAGGCAAAGTCGTCTCTGCCGACAAGGCCAATCACAAGGTCACCATTGCGCACGACAAGCTCGGCGACTACATGGAAGCCATGACGATGCCCTTCACGCTGACCGACGATTGGGTTTACTCCGATCTCGTGCCCGGCGCGCAAATCCAAGCGACGCTCGTCGTGGATCAAGGCATGACCTGGCTGGAAAATCCGGTCGTCACCAAAGTCGTAGACCCCACGCTCGCGCGCAGCGAAGAGACCGGCGTCGAACCTAGCCCAGGCGCGGACGTGCCCGATTTCACCTTGGTCAATCAGGACGGCAAGAAAATCCGCTTCAAACAATATCGCGGCGGCCCGCTGGTGCTGACGTTCATTTATACGCGCTGCCCGCTGCCCGATTACTGCCCGCTACTGAGCGCGAATTTCGCCAAGCTCAAAACCGCTGTGGATGCTAATCCCAAACTCAAGGCCAAGACGCACCTGCTCAGCATCAGCGTTGATCCCGCTTACGACAAACCGCCGGTGCTGCACGCCTACGGTACGCGCTATGTTGGGAAAGCCGATTTCAAAGAATGGGAATTTGCGGCGGGCACGGCGGACGAAGTCAAAGCGGTCGCCGCGTTTTTCGGCCTGCAATACTGGCCCGAAAAAGACCAGATCATCCACGGCTTGCGCACCGCCATTATCGGTGTGGACGGCAAAGTCGTGAAGGTCTATCGCGGCAATGAATGGAAGCCGGAAGAGATCGTGCGGGAGTTGGAGAAGCTCTAAAACTTAAATGAAGCCTGTGCGTAAAAGAAATGCCATCAAAGTAGAGGAAATAGGTACGCGGATGACGCGGATGCGGCGGATCAGCGCGGATCAACCCGAAAAAGAATCTGCGGAAATCCGCTACATCCGCGTCATCCGCGTATCTATTCG
>JAYUCP010000674.1:0-2946 GCA_043740245.1 Acidobacteriota bacterium
CACGGCGCTCGTGCTGGCCGATTGCGGCGCTGACGTAGCGGTGCTGGCGCGCTCGCTCGACAAGTGTCAAGCCGTGGCTGAAGAAATCCGCGCCAAGGGCCGCCGCGCGTTGGCCGTGCGTGGCGATTTGGGCAATGCCGAAGAACTCAAAGCCGCCATCGAACAAGTCGCCCGCGAACTCGGACCAATCAACATTCTGGTCAACAATGCGGCGGTGACGCGCGACGGCTTGCTGCTGCGCATGAAGCGCGAAGACTGGGACACCGTCATTCAAACCAATCTGACCGGCGTCTTTCTGGCGACGCAACAAGTGCTGCCGATGATGACCAAGGCGCGCAAGGGCCGCATCATCAATCTGACTTCGGTCGTGGCCCAAGCCGGCAACGCCGGCCAGGCCAATTACATTTCGGCCAAAGCCGGCTTGATCGGTTTCACCAAAGCCGTGGCCCGCGAATACGCCGTGCGCAACATTACGGTCAACGCGGTCGCGCCCGGTTTTATCGAAACGCCGATGACGGCGGTGCTCAATGAAGCACAGCGCGCGGCGCTGCTCGAACAGATTCCACTCAAACGTCCGGGTACCGACCTGGATGTCGCACATGCGGTTGCGTTCCTGGCCTCCGATGAGGCAGGCTATATCACCGGCCAGGTGATCAACGTCAACGGCGGGATGTATATGTGATTGCTGGTTGCGGATTGCGGATTGCGGATTGTCTTTGCCGGCGAATCCTCCCGTTGAAATCTGCAATCTGCAATCTGCAATCTAAAATCACATTCTGGAGGAACTCATGGCAGATTCAATTGCGGATAAGGTCAAAGACATCATTGCAGAAGAACTCGGCGTAGACCGCGAAGAGGTCACCGATAACGCCCGCTTCATAGACGATCTCGGCGCCGATTCGCTCGACACAGTCGAACTCGTGATGCGCTTCGAAGAGGAATTCGGGATCGAGATTCCCGACGAGGAAGCGGAAAAGATTCAAAGCGTGCGTGATGCCTTTGATTACATCGAAGCGCACAAGAAGTAGGCTTCCCACCCCAGTGAGCAAGGCAAAAGGCAAAAGGCAAAAATCAAAGGGCGAAATTTGGCACGCCCCCGCGGGTTACCAGCGGCGCGGGCCGCTGCCCATTTGATTTTTGATTTTTGATTTTTGCCTTTTGATTTCAAGGAGCGCTTGTGAGCAACTTCATACTCAAGCGGCGCGTGGTCGTCACCGGCATCGGTATGGTCAGCCCGCTCGGTAACACGACCGAAGAAACCTGGGCGGGCCTGTTGGCCGGGCGCAGCGGCGTGGATTACATCACGAAGTTCGACACCAGCCAGCACACGGTCAAATTCGCCGCCGAAGCCAAGGGCTTCGACCCCGCCAAATTCATCGAGAAAAAAGAACTGAAGAAGATGGATAACTTCATCTACTACGCGGTGGCCGGGGCCAAAGAAGCGCTCGATGATTCAGGCCTGCAGATCACCGCAGACATTGCCGAAGAAGTCGGCGTTTTCATCGGCAGCGGCATCGGCGGCTTCAGCGTCTTTGAACGCGAACACACGAAGATGATGGAAGGCGGCCCCAGCCGTATCTCGCCCTTCTTCATTCCTGCTTCGATTGTGAATCTGGCTTCCGGTCACGTCTCGATTATGACCGGCGCCAAAGGGCCGAATTCAGCGACCGCGACGGCTTGCAGCACGGGCGCGCACGCCATCGGCGACAGCTTCAAGATCATTCAACGCGGCGACGCGCTGGCCATGATTTGCGGCGGCAGCGAAGGCGCGATCACGCCCATGTCTGTCGGCGGCTTTGCGGCGATGCGGGCACTTTCGACGCGCAACGATGATCCGGCGCGCGCCTCGCGCCCCTTTGACAAAGAGCGCGACGGCTTCGTCATCGGCGAAGGCGCGGGCATCCTGCTGCTGGAAGAGTTGGAATATGCCAAAGCCCGCGGCGCAAAAATTTACGCTGAGATTGTGGGCTACGGCATGACATCGGATGCGTTCCATATGACCGCGCCGAACATTGACGGCCCGCGCCGGGTGATGCTGAAAACCATCAAGGACGCCGAAATCGAACCTGAGCAAGTTGGTTACATCAACGTGCACGGCACTTCAACGCCGCTGGGTGATAAAAACGAAACGGAAGCCATCAAGGCCGCCTTTGGCGCGCACGCCTATAAACTCGCGATCAGTTCGACCAAGTCCATGACCGGCCACCTGCTGGGCGGCGCGGGCGGCCTGGAAGCCGGTATCACCGCGCTCTCGGTCTACCATCAAATCATGCCGCCCACCATCA
The DNA here is from genome assembly GCA_043740245.1 of Acidobacteriota bacterium. Classification (GTDB taxonomy): domain Bacteria; phylum Acidobacteriota; class Blastocatellia; order RBC074; family RBC074; genus JACPYM01. Next base: position 2,286 of record JAYUCP010000674.1, read on the forward strand.
ATTACGAAACGCCTGATCCCGATTGCGATCTGGATTGCGTACCAAATGTTGCGCGGCCCGCGAAGCTGGAACACGCGCTGTCGAACAGCTTCGGCTTTGGCGGGACGAATGCGGCGCTGCTGTTCAAACGCTTCGCTGGCTAAGCCCCGCCAGATGCTTGTACCAAGCTCAAATCCTCAATCTCAAATTGGAGATTTGAGGTTGGGCGGTTCGCGCACCGGAAACAGCTTTGCCAATCCCCACTCCAACAGCCATAACAACGCCGCCGCCAACGCTGCATTCGCCAGCCAGTACTGCCAATAACTGCCGAACCAATCTTTCGTCGGGCCGTAGCCGTGATACGCGCCATTCACGTTGGTTGCCAGCGGCGTGATGAAGCGCGACAGCAGTTGCAACGCCAGAAACCAGAGCAGCGCCCAGCCCCACACGCCGCGCGCCATCCGCACGCGCCACGCTACCCAAACCGCGAACAGCGCGCCGCCCAGATGCGTGAGCAACGAGATCGGCCAGACGATGCGCGTCACCCACATATCCAGCGCCCACGGCGGCAGCCCCAGAATCAACCACAACACGGCCAGCCGCACCAGCAACAGATTGCCCAGCAACATGCCCACGGCCAGCGTTAGGTTGGCGATGTGGCAACTCCACCAGATGTGTGCTG
>JAYUCP010000675.1:0-17972 GCA_043740245.1 Acidobacteriota bacterium
CTGGCCGTCGTGCCGTGGATCATTTTGAAAGGCGGCGAATGGTACAAGGCGCTCGGCACCGAAAAGAGCGGCGGCACCAAACTGTTCACCGTCAGCGGCCACATCAACAAGCCCGGCAATTACGAAGTGCCGCTGGGCTACCCGTTGATGGATTTGATCAACAACGAGTGCGGCGGGATGAAGGGCACGCTGAAAGCCTGCATCCCCGGCGGCTCGTCGGTGCCGATTTTGAATGCCGAAGAGTGCGCGAAGCTGACGTTGGATTATGAATCGGCGGCCTCGCTGGGCACGATGCTCGGTTCAGGCGGCGTGATCGTGATGAACGAGACGGCGGATATTTTCGAGACGACGCGCAACGTCACGCACTTTTACAAACACGAATCCTGCGGCTGGTGTACGCCCTGCCGCGAAGGCACGCGCTGGTTGTATAAGGTCTTCGAGCGTATGCATCGCTACGAAGGCAAACCAGGCGACATTGAGTTGCTCGACGATCTGGCCGACAAGATTTTGGGCAAGAGTTTCTGCGCCTTTGGCGATGCGGTTGCAATGCCGGTGCAATCGGCGATCAAGAAATTCCGCGCAGACTTTGAGCGGCGCATCAAGCATAATCTGGTGCAGTTGCAGAAGGCGGCGGATTGAGGTGGTCTTACAAGGAGCGAAAGTGAGGTAACAATGGAACGCTCTATCACTACAAAAGCACTGGCTAGCCAACTGGAAAGCTCAAACTCGCGCGAGCGATTGAACGCGATGGATTATTACAAGCTGCTTGCCAGAATAAATACCTACAAAGCGGTCGTGCTTATTTTGTTTGGTGTGTTGCTTGTCTGGAGCGGGTTACTCTTCTATCCGTTTACAGGCCTGCTCGCAGGCTACCTGACACGCATCACGGCTGGGATGACGGCGGGAAATGTGCTGGCTATTCAGGTAGTATTGGTGGTGCTGGGCGGTTATCTGGCGCTTGAGGCTTTTCTGGTTTTGTTGCAGTTGCGCCATTACTCCAAGTTACTACAGCAAGAATTTAAGGTTGCTGAAAAGGAGTTACTGGCAAGGCCGCTATGATCTTTGACTATGGCAAATGAAGACGACGACCTAGCTGCTGCTGAACGGTTTATCGCTTTTGCCAAGCGGTTGAACGGGCTTGCCACCGGGACGCTGGCCGCGTTGGCCGGAGGTTTTGTTCTTTATGGCGCTGGGTATAACCAATGGATGCCCGCCGGAATGGTTATTCCGGTGCTTGTCTATAGACTTTTCGGCTGGTTGCTGGTTGGGCGACATAAGCTTGCCGCGGAACGCGCTCGGCAACACGAGCAGGATGACTTGGAGTTACTTGAAAAAGCGCGGCAGGAATTGCAGGCCATCGAGGAAAGCGGTCTTTCTGAGGTTGTGCAGCTATACTTAAAACTCAAATTAGAACATGTAGTAGGAAAAAGGCTTCCCCGCAACATAGCGGATGAAAGCGGAAGGGTGTTGCCGCCGAGTAGCGATGACTGATTACGCCCCGCAAGAAGCTCTTGCCGATAACAGAATTTGATAACTTGATCCCCCTCGGACTTAAGTGACTAATGGCCGTTATCCCTACACGCGCTGAGCGCATCAGCGTGTAACGCGCCGGGGCTGGGCTGTTTGGTTGTACCCCAGCCGCGTCATTGACCAACTACGATTGCCCCTTAAGAGGAGGACATTATGGCGCTGTTTGATTCGATCATTAGTGAAGTTGCCAGCCGGTTCGGATTGGGAGACAAAGCCGGGACGCTGGTTTCGGCCTTGATGTCGCTGATTTCCAGCGAGCAAGGCGGCGGGATCACCGGGTTCATTGACAAGTTTAAGCAAGCCGGATTAGGCGATCTGGTTTCATCCTGGATCAGCACGGGCGCGAACGAGCCGCTCGAAGAGAAACACGTCGAGAGCGTGCTAGGCGCGGATGCGCTAAACAGCTTGGCGGCGCAGTCCGGGCTTTCACTCGACAAGGTCAAACCGGCGTTGGCGTTTTTGATTCCGACGCTGATTGACAAGCTGACGCCGAGCGGCGTGATTCCGTCGTCGCTGCCTTCGCTGAGTTCGTTGCTGTCGGGCGTAACCGGCGCCGCCACGGGAGCAGTAGGCGCGGCTACGGGCGCAGTCGGCGGCGCGGCCGGCGCGGCGGCGGGCGCAGTCGGTGGCGCGGCTAGTGCCGCCAGGGCAGGTGCGGCGCGCGCGGCTTCAGAAGCCGCCGAAGCCGTGACGGGCGGCGGCGGCGGGTTGCTGAAGCTGTTGCCGTTGTTGTTGCTGGGACTGCTGATTTATTTGGGCTATCAGTATTGCAATCGCGCGCACACGCCCGAAGTGAAAACGGTAATAGTTGCGCCGACACCCGCGCCGATCAATTCGACCCTGTCGCTGATCAATGCCGATGGCAAGGTCAAAGTCACCGGCATCGTGCCCGATGAAGCGACGCGGCAAAAGATTCTCGCTGATTTGACTGCCGCCTATGGCGCAGGCAAGTTCGAGGCGAACATCACAGTCAATCCGGCGGCGAAACCGGCGGGCTGGTTGGCGAAGCTGGCCGATGTGCTGAAGGAGTTCAAGATTCCCGGCGCGGAACTAAGCTTCGACGGCGACGCGATCAAGATCGGCGGTGTCGCGGCGGCAGCGGCGCTGGTTGACAAGCTGAAAGGGCTGTTCGGCGGTGGCTTCAATGTCATCGGCAACTTCCTGGATGTGAACGCGGCGGTCGCGGCGGCGAATGCAAAGGCGCAAGCCGCGTTGGCGGCCTTGACCGGCGGCGCGAGTGCTGACGCTGTTGTGCAGGCGCTCAACCTGCAAATCATCAACTTCGCGTCAGGCAGGGCCGACATCCCGGCGGCCAATCAGGCGTTGCTCAAGAAGGCTGCCGAAGTTCTGAAAGGCGCACCCGCCGGCACCAAGTTTGAAGTCGGCGGCCACACTGACAGCAAGGGCGCCGCGGCAGGGAATTTGAAACTCTCGCAAGCGCGCGCCGCTGCGGTGGCTAAGTATCTGACCGGCTTGGGCGTCAAAGCCGATCAGTTGGTGGCCAAAGGGTTTGGCCCGGATAGGCCCGTGGCCAGCAACGACACCGAAGAAGGGCGTTTCAAAAATCGCCGCATCGAATTCGCCGTCGTTAGATAGATAGCGGGTTTGGTTTTCTGGGAGCCGCGCTGCTTCTTTGTAGTAGCGAATTTATTCGCGCCATCACGTAACGAATAAATTCGTTACTACGAGGTGCGGCGGCACGGCTCCTGATTCAGCAGCAACGAATTCAACACGACAGCAATGCCGGTCACACAGGTCGTTTGTCCAAGTTGCGGGCATCAGATGCCAGCCAACGCGCTCGAAATGGCTGGCGAGGTGGCGACGCTTTGCCAATCCTGCGGCGAGCCTGTTTATGTGGCGACCAATGAGCGCGGCAAGGTCATTGATATTTATGTTGGGGAAGGAACTGGCCGGCACAGTGGCGCTCATTTTGGGGCCGCCCACGCAGGTGGCTATTTTGACGACGAGGATGATGATGATGGCGGAGCAGCGTATGGCCCACCGCGACGCGTGACCTTCATTCCCTTGCTGCTGATTCTGGTTGGCCTGTTGTTTTTGGGTTGGATCGCGAGCACGTTGTATTGCAGGTCCCCACGCACGCAACCTGCTGTTACTACACCGGCGTTAGAAGAGGCGGACACGCCAGCACCAACGCCGGCACGTCCGGCGGTGAGCGTGCCTGCCGTGATCGTGTTAGACAGTTTCACCGGCGTTACGTTTGACACCGACAAGGCGACGCTGACGGCGGATAGCCAATCCGCCTTGCTGGATTTGGCGGACACGCTGAAAGGCGCGCCCGCGACTTCGACTTTCGAGATTCGCGGACATACTGATAACCAAGGCGGCGAGGCGCATAACAAACAGCTTTCTTATCAGCGCGCCGAAACCGTCCGGCAGTTTTTGATCAAACAAGGGATTCCGGCGGCGCTGTTGCGGGCGAAAGGTTACGGCGCGACGGTGCCCAAAGCGGGCGCTACGAATGAGACCGAAGAAGGACGCCGTCTGAATCGGCGGATCGAGGTGGTCGAGATCAAAGTAGCGCCGGTGAAAACGAAATAGTTCTGTGCTCTAAGGCAAGGAGTAAAGAGCGTAAGTCGCTCGCTGCCAGCATACTTACTTAAACTTGATTGGCGTAAGTTCCTGTTGCGGGGTTGAGTAACAGGAAAGGGTAGCTGTTATGAATAGGCCACGTCACCCGGCCCAGCCTGTAGAGATTTCATTTGATGCGCCGCCACCCAGAGGCCCTGAAATACGGCGTCCGATCATCCGGGTGGTTTGTCCTTGTTGTGGTGTGATTATCAGTGTCAACGCGTTAGACCGGCAGGGTGAAACCACCAACTATTGTCCCAAATGCGAGGCAACGGTGTGGATCGAAACAGAAGATGACGGCGCAATCGTTGCAATCAACGCGCAGGCGAATGAGCAAAAGAAAGTGGGTGAAGTGCCGTGGCGGCTGGTAATCGCCGCTGGAGTTGTGTTCTTGATATTTGTTTTTTATCTCATTTCGTTGCGGGCAACGCCGTAAAAGAACCGTGCCGCTGAATCGAATTCAGATTGAGCGGGCGCAGTGAGTTGTAAAGGAGAGCAAAGACTTGGGCGAGCGTGAGCCGACTTTTAGCATTGTGGGGACAGACGGCCAGGAATTGTCCTGCGTCCGGTTAGACCTATCAACAGATGAGTTGTTTTATCTCTTTGACCTGTTAGTCAAGCACGGCAGGAAAGACCTTCTCAGAAGCTTCCTTACCAGGTTGCGCGTGGAGGAGTACCTCACGCGTGTCGGTACTGACAGATTGGCGGCGCGATACGGTGTTGAGCCAATCCCTTATCCGTGAATGGAACGAATGGCAGAACGATCAGGCGCACGAGCAACAGACGGGCAAGAACATGCTGACCTACAAGGCGATCTACAAATATCTCGATGAAGGCGTGCACGCCGAGGTGTTGGACTTCCCCGGCGCGCTCACGTGCGGCGCCGATTTGGAAAACGCCCGGCGGCTACTTGCGGATGCGCTGGCGGAAATGGCGGAGACGAGCCTGTTGCATGGCGAGCCGTTGCCGACACCTGATCCGGCCTGTACGGACCCGGACGCTGATCTGGAAGAACCGATTCATTTGTTGCTAACGGCCGCTTCGCGGGTGCGTGTTGCGCCCTTGAATACCTTTTATGAAGCGACGTGATCTTTTGCAGCATTTGAGTCAGCACGGTTGCCGCTTGGTGCGCGAAGGCGGCGAACATTCGATCTGGGAAAATCCCGCGCTCAAGCGCCGCACAGCGGTTCCGCGTCACCGTGAAGTCCTTGACTTCACGGCTGGGCGCATCTGTAAGCAACTCGGTATTCCCGAACCTTTTCGGTCAGCCAATGAAGCTGACCAGTGAATTTATGGAAACAGTCAAGCTCACTATCAACGGTCAGGAAGTGACCGCGCCGAAAGGCGAATTGCTGATCGAAGCGTGCGAGATGCACGGCGTTTACCTGCCGCGTTTCTGCCACCATCGCGGCCTGACGCCGCAGGCTTCGTGCCGCATGTGCGTCGTGCGCGTGGACAATCCCAAAATCCCCAAGCTGCAAACCGCCTGCACCATGCCCGTGACCGAAGGCATGGCCGTCACCACCGAATCGAAAGAGATCGAAGAGACGCGCTCGGCGATGATCGAATTCCTGCTCTCGAATCATCCGGTGGATTGCCCCGTCTGCGACCGCGCGGGCGAATGCGAGTTGCAGGATCAGACCTACGGCTTTGGCGAAGACCGCACGCGCTCGCAATTCGACGACAAAGAGAATTTTCTGGAGCAGCAGATTTCGCCCTTCATTTACAACGACCCGCAACGCTGCGTGACCTGCAAACGCTGCACGCGCGTCTGCGAGGAATGGATGGACGAGAACGCGATCACCGCGCTCAATCGCGGCTCGGCCACGATCATCGGCGCGTTCGGCGGCTGGGTCGAATGTTCGGATTGCGGCAATTGCGTGGATGTCTGCCCGACTGGGACGCTGTTGCACGTGCCCTACAAATACATCGCGCGCCCCTGGGATTTGAAGCAGGTGCCGACGGTTTGCAACTTCTGTTCGGACGGCTGTTCGATGCTGGCCGGCACACGCAGCGAAAAACTGATTCGCACCGTCGCCCGCGATGGCCGGGGCCGCACGGCGGGCGGCATCAATCACGACTTCCTCTGCTCGCTGGGCCGCTACACGATTGATTTCGTCCACAGCAAAGAGCGCGTCGAACGTCCGATGATCCGGCGCGGCGAGCATTTGATCCCCACGACCTGGGACGAGGCGCTGAATTACGTCGCGCAAAAGCTGGGCGAGGTCAAAGCGGCCAGCGGCGGCGATTCGATTGGCGTCATCAGTTCAGCGCGTTTGTTGAATGAAGATCAATATGCGCTACGCAAGTTTGCCGACGAAGTGTTGGAGACCAAGCACGCCGAGTATTACCACGACGACGATGAGGTTGATCTGACCGCGTTCTTCCGCCACGGCTGCCCGCCGATTGCCACGCAGGAGCACGTGCAAAACGCCGATGTCGTGCTGCTCGTCGGCTCCGACCCGAACGAAGAGAATCCGCTGACGGCCTTCTCGATTCGCTGGGCCGTGCGGCAACGCGCGGCGCGCCTGTTCACGATTAACTCAATTCCCTCGCGCTTGGAGCGGCAGGCGAACGTGGCCTTGCGAGTGCGCGAAGGCAGCGAGGCCGCCATCATCGCGGCGTTGCTGGACGAAGCAAAGATTGATGACGCGGCGGAGGCAATGGGTGTGAAGGCCGACGACGTGAAAGCCGTGCGCCAAGCCGTCGCCGAAGCCGCCAAGGTTATTGTGGTCTTCGGCGACGAATTGCGCGGCGCGGCGGTCGAGGCGCTGGCCTTGCTAGAAAGCACGTTGGCCGTTTCGGGCGAAGCGGCGGCGGCAGCGAAGGCGGCCTACATTGACGCGCTGCAACGCCAGGTGCGTTCGACCAATTCGCCGCCGAAGCCTTCGATCAACGACAACCCGCACACCTACATCGTCGAACGTCCGACGCTGGAAGTCGGCGCGGATGTAGTCAAGTCCGAAACCAAATTCTCCTTCCTGCCGCTGGTGCGTTATGCAAACACAATGGGCGCGGGACTGATGGGCATGGCCGCCGGACACAAAGGCGGCAAGACGGCGCAACAAATGCTCAACGCGGCGGGCGGCGAGATCAAAGCCCTCTACATCGCGGGCGAAGACGTCATCGCCAAGGCCAATGGCGACGCCCCGACAGTCCGGGCGCAACTCGAAAAACTAGACCTGCTCGTTGCTCAAGAAATGTTCCTGACTGAGACCGCGCAACGGGCCGACGTGGTGTTACCCGTGACCAGCTTTGCCGAAGCGCAAGGTACCCAGATCAACAACGGCATGCAGATTCAATTCGTGCGCCGCGTGATTCCGCCCGTCGGCCAGGCGCGTCCCGATTGGATGGTCGTCAATTCGGTCGCCAAGCTGCTGGGTACGGATTTGGGTTTCGGCGGCCAACTCAAAAATGTTTTCAAAGCGATTGCTGAACAGGTGCCGGGCTGCGCGGGTCTCTCGCACAACATGCTGGCGAATGAAGGCGCGACGGCCATTACCTTGCCGGGCGTGGATGCCAGCAAGATCAACGCCGCGGACGTGAAAGACCGGCTGGCTTCGCAAGTCGCCCAGATCAATCGCGGCCTTGCCGTCGAGGCGGGCGAACTTACGGCACAGGCGGGCGCGCGGCTGAAGCAGCGGTACCCCACTATCACGCGCTATTCCGAAATGCTGACCCCGGAGTTACCGGAGAAATCGAAGGTTTTGGTATTTCCGGCGTAAGGAATCAATCACCGGGCCAGCCAGGGAGTAACAGGTTATGGCTTTCAGTTATTACAAAAGCATTGGGCAGGTTCAGCGGGAATTCGGTGTCAAATTTCAAGAAGAGAATTTTATTTCGGCTCAGGATGTTGAACCGCCCGAATCTTTTCTCAAGGAATATGAATTCAATCGGAAAAACATAGACGTTTATACTTCCGAGGCTTCGCGCGCCGATCTGGTGATTACTCCGATCCTGCGTGAGGTATACAAGTGTTACCACAAGCAGTACTCGTTCTGGATTCAGAAATCCATCGTCTATAACGACAGGCTGAACGGCACGCCCGATTACATCATCGCTACTCGTTCCGCGCTGGGCAAAACGGTGCTGGAGTTTCCGCTGGTGCTGGTGGTCGAGGCCAAGAAAAACGACTTTGAACAAGGCTGGGGACAATGCCTGGCGGAGTTAATCGCGGCGCAGAAACTTAATAACACAGCCGAACAGGTTGTTTACGGAATTGTTACTGACGGCGAGTTATGGAAGTTCGGCAAGTTAAAAGAAGACACGTTCACCAGTAACATAGATGGTTACACCGTCGGTGATTTAGCGCGCCTTTTTGGGGCTTTGAATTTTATCTTTCAAGCAGTTTCCCGCAACGGTGATCGAAGCCCGGCTTAGTGACTTATGGACTATTCGCAAATCCTTCAACACCCAAACACGCAGTGGCTGATCGAAGCCTCGATTAAGATGGTCGTGTTCTGGCTCGTCATCATGCTCGTGGTGGCGTATACGGTTTACGCCGAGCGCCGCGTGTTGGCGGTGATTCAAAACCGGCTGGGGCCCAATCGCGTCGGCCCTTCCGGCCTGTTGCAACCATTCGCCGACCTGATCAAGTTCATCTTCAAAGAAGACATCGTGCCGCTGGCGGTCAACAAATGGCTCTACATTCTGGCGCCCGCCGTCACCCTGGTGCCTGCGATGATGGTGCTGATTGTTTACCCAGTGGGGCCGGATATTGAACTGTTCGGACGTAAGATCAGCCTGCATGTTACTAACATGAATATCGGGCTGCTCTATGTGTTGGCGATGACCAGCCTGGGCGTGTATGGCATCGTGATCGCGGGTTGGTCATCCAATTCCAAGTACAGCCTGCTGGGCGGCTTGCGTTCGACGGCGCAGATGATTAGTTACGAATTGGCCTTGTCGCTCTCATTGATTGCGGTGCTGTTGATGGCCGGCACGCTTGATCTGTCAAAGATTGTCGAACTGCAATCCGGCGCCTGGTTCGGCATCGTTCCCAAATGGAACATCTTTGGCGGGGGAACTTGGCAGTTGCTGCCGGTGGGTATCATCGGCTTTTTTATCTACCTGATTAGCGCGATTGCCGAGACCAATCGTGTACCCTTCGATTTGCCGGAAGCGGAGACGGAACTGGTTGCCGGGTTTCACACCGAATACAGCGCGTTGAAGTTTGCGCTCTTCTTCATGGCCGAATACGTCAACATGATGACGGTGTCGGTGCTGGCGACCGTGGTGTTTCTGGGCGGTTGGAACGGCCCGTTTGTCGCGCAATTCCCACTGCTGGGCGTGGTCTATTTTCTGGCGAAGGTCTTCTTCTTCCTGTTCCTCTATATCTGGTTGCGCGGGACGTTGCCACGCTTTCGCTTTGATCAGTTGATGAACTTCGGCTGGAAATTCCTGTTGCCGATGGCGCTGTTTAACATCGTGCTGTCCGCCGTGTTGGCGGTGATTTTCTTCTAGGCGCTGTATGGACATCGTTAATTACATTTCTGAAAACATTTCCGTCGTGCTGTTCCTCGCGTTTGCGGCGCTGGCTGTGGTGGCGGCGTTCAACGTGATCTTGCAGCGCAATCCGATTTACAGTGCGATTGCCTTGATTACCGTGATGGTAGCCTTGTCGGCGCTTTTCTTAACCTTGTATGCGCCCTTCATCGCGGCGGTTCAGATCATCGTGTATGCCGGCGCAATCATGGTGTTATTCGTCTTCGTGATTATGTTACTCAACGTGCGCGCCGAAGAAGCCATCACCGACAAACAAAAGTATTTGCAATGGCTGGCCGTGCCGTTATTTGGCGCGTTACTGGCCGAAATCTTTTTCATCATCCGTTATATCGGCAATGTGCCGGCGGCGTTACCGGACGCGAATGCTGCGGGGATTGACCCGACCAAGGTCACTGGCACGGTTGAATCCATCGCGCAAGGCATGTTCTCCCAATACGTGCTGCCGTTTGAGGCGACGTCGGTGCTGATCCTGATGGCGATTGTTGGCGCGATGCTGCTGGCAAAACGTGAGACGCAAGCGGATGCACAGCGCACGCTGGATGCGCAACACGAGCAAGAGCAGTAGGGCAAACTGTCTAGTTTGCCTTGCTTGAGTAATTGAATGGTTAGGGCAAAAGGACGAAGTCGGCGAGTTACTCGTTATTTGTCCTTTGCCACGCCGGGCAAACTAGACAGTTTGCCCTACATTAGCAGCGGAGTTTTACCGATGATTCCACTTTCCTGGTACCTAGCGTTGAGCGCGGTGCTTTTCACGATTGGCGTCGTGGGTGTGTTACTGCAACGCAACGTGATTGTGCTGTTTATGTGCGTAGAGTTGATGCTCAACGCAGTCAACCTGACGTTGGTCGCCTTTTCGCGTTACTTGAACAACGTCACCGGACAATTGTTTGTTTTTATCGTGATGACGGTGGCGGCGGCGGAAGCGGCGGTGGGCCTGGCGATTATCATCTCGCTTTTCCGCAACCGCGAAACGCTCAATGTGGACGAAGCCGATTTACTCAAACTGTAACTGAGTTGATCAACTATTCATTATGTTGAAATGGATCACCCTCGCGCCCCTGATCGGCGCGCTCATCAACGGACTCTTCGGCAAACGGCTGGGCGAGAAAGCCGTCAGCATCATCGCGCCCGCATCGGTGTTCGTGTCATTTGTGCTGGCCGTGCTTTCCTTTAACGGTTTATTGCACGCGCCCGCCGATGCGCATGGCTTGCGTCAAGTTACCGAGCAGTGGTTCACCTGGATTCAAGTCGGCACGTTCCAAGCCGATTTCGCCTACTTGCTCGATCCGCTCTCTGGCGTTTACATCCTGTTTGTTACTTTTGTCGGCTTCCTGATTCACGTTTATGCGACCGGCTATATGTATGGCGATCCGGGTTATTACCGCTTCTTTGCCTACCTGAATTTGTTCATGTTCATGATGCTGACGCTGGTGCTGGCCGATAACTTACTTTTGTTATTTGTCGGCTGGGAAGGCGTGGGGCTGTGTTCGTACCTGCTGATCGGTTATTACATCCGCAAGCAGGAAGCGGGTGATGCGGCGAAGAAGGCCTTCATCGCCAACCGCGTGGGCGACTTGTCATTTATGATCGGCGTGTTTTTGATCTTCACGACCTTTGGTTCGATCAGCTTTGTGATGAAGGGCGCGGTGCCGGGCTTTCTGGCGCAGGCAGCGGCGATGCCGGCAGATGGGTTGTGGGTCTTCGGAACGCTGACCGTGATTGCGTTGCTGCTCTTTGGCGGTGCGACGGGCAAGTCGGCGCAGATTCCGCTCTACGTCTGGTTGCCGGACGCGATGGCAGGCCCGACGCCGGTGTCGGCGCTGATCCACGCGGCGACGATGGTGACGGCGGGCGTTTATCTGACCGCGCGGTGCAGCGCCGTGGTCGTCAAATCGCCGACCGCGATGGTGGTGATTGCGCTCATCGGCGCGGCGACGGCGATCTTTGCCGCGACGATTGGCCTGGCGCAGAACGACATCAAGAAGGTGCTGGCCTATTCGACCGTCTCGCAACTCGGTTATATGTTCCTGGCTTGCGGCACAGGTTATTTTATCGCGGGTATTTTCCATGTGATGACGCATGCGTTTTTCAAGGCGCTGTTATTCCTCGGTTCAGGTTCAGTTATTCACGGCATGCATCACGAGCAGGATCTGCGTTACATGGGTAACTTGAAGAAGTACATGAAAGTAACTTGGGCCACGATGCTGGTCGGTTGGCTGGCGATCTCCGGCTTCCCGTTCCTGTCGGGCTTCTTCAGCAAGGACGAGATTCTGTGGCGGGCCTTTTCGACCGAAGCCTTGCCGAATGGCATGAACAAAGTGTTGTGGGGCGTGGCCGCGCTGACCGCGTTGCTGACGGCGGTCTATATGACGCGGATGATGGTGATGACGTTTTGGGGCGACGAACGTTATGACGGCTCGCCGGTGATTCATGAACACGATGCGCACGACGGACACGGGCAGCACGGGCATTTCCATCCGCAAGAATCGCCCTGGGTGATGACGTTGCCGCTGGTGATTCTGGCGGTGCTGTCGGTGGCGGGCGGCTGGGTAGGCATTCCGGCAGCAATGGGCGGGTCGAATCATTTCGAGCATTTCCTGGAACCGGCGATTGCGCACGTTGGCGCGGCGCACGCGACAGGCGCTGAACAGATAGTTGCTGCTACGACGTCGGCTGCCATTGCCGAAGAGCCTCACGACACGACGAGCGAGCTTGCGCTGACCGGCCTGTCGGTCTTGCTGGGCTTGCTCGGCATCGGCATCGGCTGGGCGATGTTCAAAAAGACGCCGCTCAAACCCATGCCGGCGCTGCTCGAAAACAAGTGGTATGTGGACGAGTTATACGAGGCCACGCTCATCAATCCCATCGAAAACACTTCGCGCGGCTTTTTGTGGAAGATTGTTGATGTAAAGCTGATTGACGGGTTCGTCAACGGGTTGGCGAACAGCTTTGGCGCGCTGGCCGGCATTTTGCGGATGACGCAGACCGGGTTTGCGCGCGGGTATGCGGCGGTGATTTTGATGGGCGCGATTGTCTTGATTGGCTATTTCGCGCTTCGCTAAAAATGGTGGCGGCGCTGTACCGTAGGCTGTCTAGCCTGCGGCAGCCTCGGACGTTGAACCATTCGCTAGTAGCAGAGACTGGCTCTCGTGTCCCGCCATTGGTTTGAAATTGAAGCCTCCGCAGACTAGACAGTCTACGGTACATTGCTCTAATCCCCTGATGGGAAAGGATCGTGATGCAAGAAGACAGCGATCAAGAATTGTTGGATGAAGCCGACCTTGCTGAATCTATGGAGGCAGTCGGACGTGGGTTTGAAGATGCGGAGGCAGGTCGCGTGCTTACCATTCAGGAATTCGCGGCAGGGATGCAAAGGGAGTTTGGTTTTCCTGAAAAGAGACCTTAGACGAACGAGCCAACTACCATTACCGACTGCTGATTACCGACTACCGACTTATGAACTGGATAACGATCACAACCTATTTGCCACTCGCGGGCGCGCTGCTCTTGTTACTCTACGGCATGACCGGCGATAAAGAACAAGAACGGCTCAACAACGGTTATCGCAATATCACCTTGCTCGTGACGCTGCTGACCTTTGCCGCGTCGGTCTTCATCTTGCTGGGCTTTGACCGCAACCTCGCCTTGCCGCAGATGGTGGTGAAGCAGACGTGGATAGGCACGTTCGGCGTCAGTTATCACACGGGCGTGGATGGATTGAGCATCTGGCTGGTGTTGCTGACGACCTTCATCATGCCGATTTCGGTGCTGGCGAGTTGGCACGTCACGAAGCGGGTGCGCGAGTTCATGGTCTTCTTGCTCGTACTCGAAACGGGGATGGTTGGCGTATTCGTGTCGCTCGATATGTTTCTGTTCTATCTCTTTTTTGAGATCACGCTGATCCCGATGTACTTCCTGATCGGCGTGTGGGGCGGCGAACGGCGGATTTATGCGGCGCTGAAATTTGTTATCTACACGGTCGTTGGCTCGTTACTTATGTTAGTCGCCATTATCGCGGTGTATTACCTGAACGGCGGCACGACCTTTGACATCGTCGAGATCACGAATACCTTCGCGGCCAAACGCGCGAGCATCGGCATCCCGGTACAGCGCATGCTGTGGTTCGCGTTCGCGCTGGCCTTCTTCATCAAAGTGCCGTTATGGCCGTTGCACACCTGGCTGCCCGATGCGCACGTCGAAGCGCCGACCGCCGGTTCGATCATCCTGGCGGGTGTGTTGCTGAAGATGGGCACGTATGGGTTGATGCGTTTCAACCTGCCGCTCTTCCCTGAAGTCTCGCGCGAATCAGCGCCGATTGTGATGACGCTGGCGGTGATCGGTATTATTTATGGCGCGCTGGTGGCAATGGTGCAGCCGGATATGAAAAAGCTGGTGGCCTATTCGTCGGTCAGCCACCTTGGGTTTGTCGTGCTTGGCATCTTCGCGTTTACCGAACAGGGGATGCAGGGCGCACTGTATCAAATGTTGAATCACGGCGTCTCGACGGGCGCGCTGTTCTATTGCGTGGGCGTGGTCTACGAACGCCGCCACACGCGGATGATCGCGGATTACGGCGGGATTGCGACGCCGATGCCGAAGTATTCGACGCTCTTCGTGATCCTGTCGCTGTCGTCGTTGGGGCTGCCGCTGTTGAATGGATTCATCGGCGAGTTTTTGATTCTGCTCGGTACGTTCGCTTCGACAGTGCCTTACGCGAAGCTGTTCGCGGTGCTGGGCGCGACGGGCGTGATTCTGTCGGCGGTTTATCTGCTCTGGCTGTTGCAGCGCGTGGTCTTCGGCGAAATCACGAAGGACGAGAACGCCAAGCTGGAAGATTTGGATGCGCGCGAATACGCCGGGCTGGTGCCGCTGGTGGTGATGGCGGTGATTATGGGCGTCGTGCCAATGCTCTTTATGAATCAGACCAAAGCGACGGTCAACGCGATTCGCGCGCACGTCGAAGGCAAAGTGATGCGCGCTGCTAAATAGCTTGTACTCTCTCCCACGAAGTCACACGAAGAGAACACGAAGAGTTTGTCTTTCTTCGTGTCTTCTTCGTGTGACTTCGTGGGAGAAAGTTTGCCGCACTCAAAACATAACAAGACGATGCAATCAATCGAACAACTCAATCTGAATTACGGCGCCATCCTGCCGGAGATCATTGCGGCGGTGACCGGCGTGGTGTGCATGCTGGTGGATGCGCTGCTCAGCAAAGCTTCGCGCAAGGTGAGCGCGAGCATTGCGCTGGTTGGCTTGGTGCTGACGCTGGCCGCCGTGATTGGCCTGTGGCCGGTGGCGGCGCAGGGGGCGGACGCCTTCAGCGGGATGGTGACGGTGGATGCGTTGCGGCTGACCTTCTCCGTGGTAGTCGTACTGGCCTCGATCATTGCCGTGCTGCTGGCGCTGCAATTCGTGCACGATGAAGGCTTGCCGCCCGGCGAATTGTTCACGCTGATTATGTTTGCCACGACGGGCGCGCTGTTGCTGGCGGCGGCGAACGATCTGGTCACGATCTTTCTGGGGTTGGAGATCGTCTCGATCACGACCTACGTGATGGCCGGGTACCGGCGCAACGATGTGCGCGCGAATGAAGCGTCGTTGAAGTACTTCCTGCTGGGCGCGTTCTCGACGGCGTTTTTGCTGTACGGGATGGCGCTGGTTTACGGCGCGACGGGTAACACAAATCTCAAAGCCATTCGTCAGGTGATTGCGCAAGGTACTATCGGTTACCCCGGTTTGTTACTCATCGGCGCGGCGATGATGCTGGTCGGGTTCGGGTTCAAGATTGCGAGCGCGCCGTTCCATCTGTGGACGCCGGACGTGTACGAAGGTGCGCCGACGCTGGTCACGGGTTTTATGGCGACGGGGCCGAAGGCGGCGGTGTTCGCGGCCTTTCTGCGCGTGTTTGCGGTTGGTTTCGGGTTGCAAACGGGATCGGGAGTAGGCGCGCAACTGCACGGCAATTGGGTGAGCGCGCTGGCGGTGATAGCGGTGCTGACGATGACCATCGGCAACGTGATCGCCATCTCGCAAAAGAACATCAAGCGCATGCTGGCCTATTCCTCCATCGCGCACGCCGGGTACGCGCTGGTCGGCTTCCTGACGCTGGATTTCGCGCCGGTCGCGTTTTACATGCTGACTTACACGGTGATGAACCTGGGCGCGTTTGCCGTGATCCAGATGCTGGCGCGCGCGGGTGATGTCAAAACCGAGATCAGCGATTATGCCGGCGTAGGCTTTGAAGTCCCGGCGCTGAGCTTCCCGCTGGCAATCTTTTTGCTGAGCCTGGCGGGTATTCCGCCGACGGCTGGGTTCATCGGCAAGTTCTACGTGTTCAAATCGGCGTGGGACGCTTCGCCGACGCTGCATTGGCTGGTGGTGGCGGCGGTGCTGAACAGCATCGTGTCGGTGTACTACTACATTTACCCGATCGTGGTGATGTTCTTCCGTCCGCTGGCACCGGGCTTTACGAAACCGCGCGTGGGTGCGGCGGCGGCGCTGGCGGTGGCGTTGACGCTGTTGGGGACGTTTTATTTGGGATTGTTGCCGAATCGGGTGTTGAATGCGTTCAGCGGACATAGCCATTCGCAGGGAGCGCAGCAGGCGCGGCGGTAGGCTAGAGTTTTTGCCGCTGAATTTGAAAAGCAGCAACGGAATAAGCGGAATGGTATATACTGGCTCACCTTGTCGTACGTGCTTTCTTTGATTTAGGTCCGGCTTCGTCTTCTAAGAAGGCTTGGTTGAAACGATCCCCGTTTCGCTTCTCTCATAAGACCGACACCTACATGAATAATTTTTTCACCCGCGTACTTCACGAAGTAGAGCCTCTAATCAAGCACACGTTAGCTGTGCTGGTTTTGTTGACAGGGCTTATTCTTATTGGGTTAGCAGTGAAAACCCTTGAGTACATGTTTCCGGCGCAACAAGCTGAGTGGACAAGGCTTGAATCTTATGACTTAACGGCCGCAATGATTTTGTTAGTCCTATATGCGGGTTTTACAGTTATCTTCGTTTGCATACGACTAATAAAGGCGCTGATTATAGAGTATAAAGCCCCGCTGTCGGATGAAAGTGCGACTAAAACTAAAACCCTGGAAGGCGTCGCCTCTCCTGTGGCCGTTTCAACAACTGAAGCTGAACTAGCGCAAAAAAACAGTGAACAACAATAGTCTTTGCTGACAAGGTCGAAGAAATGAATGCTCAAGTATTAAAAGAAGGGCTGGAAGGGCGCAGTTTTTGGAGCACCTTGAAACTCTACCTGTTTGGGGCTGGCATTGCAGGCTTGGTCGCAATAGTGGTCGCAACTTCCTATGATTATTCAAGGGCGGTAGCCGTTCTTCCTTTTGTTACAATTAGTATAGTCGTGCTCGTGTATATATTCTCGTATTTGCGCCTGAGCCATTTAAGCACAGCGGTAGCAATAAAGCTTTTCCATCATGTAGTTTTAGCCGGGAAAAATACATCGCAGGAAAACGCCAAGGCTGAGAATGCTGAGAATGCTGCCAAGGCTAATTTAAGGCTGAAGGTGTAAGCATCAGTTATTGCACCCTTGCGGCACAGGCGCAAGGGAAGAGCATCAATGCGCTGGCGCAGGAGGTACTGCAAGAGCGTGTCGTGTTGTGAAGGGCGGGCTTTACCAAACTGTGGATGAGCGGTGCGCTGACGCTGTTGGGGACGTTTTATTTGGGATTGTTGCCGAATCGGGTGTTGAATGCGTTTAGCGGGCATAGTCATTCGCAAGGGGCGCAGCAGGCACAACGCTGAATGTTATGTTATGGTGGCACTGAAACAGGCTGAACCACCTTTGGCTGAATGACTGAGGGTGTAACATCGCCAAGCGGAAAGGAACACGAGTAACTATGCAAAGTATCAATGTAACAGAACTGAAAAAGCAACTCCCACACTACCTGCAACAAGTGCGGCAAGGCCAAGCCATCACCATCAAGGAACACAATCGCGCCATAGCCCGGCTTGTCCCGGTTGCGCCCGCGCCGGAGTACGACGAAGAACTATTGGAGCTGGCGGCGCAAGGGATAGTGAAATTGCCGGAGATACCGCTGACGGCGGAAGATGTCGAGCAAGAACTCAAGCGGAAACTGCCGCGCTTGCGGGTTAAAGGCAAAGCGGCCAGAGAACTCATGCAACGCATTTGGGATGAAGAGCGCGGAGAAGACTGATGCCATCTATAAAAGCATGGGGAAAAGCAAAGTCACAACGAGCTTGCCGATGGCCTTCTGGGATGCGAGCGCGCTAGTGGAGCTTTCCTGAAATTCTACCTCTGGTTTAGACCTGAAGCGGTCGTCCTTTGTAAGTCCACTTGAAGGGCTTCGCCAACGTAGCGTTAAAGT
>JAYUCP010000676.1:0-42105 GCA_043740245.1 Acidobacteriota bacterium
GATTCGATCACCTCGCGCAAGCGGATCGTTTCGCGCGTGGTGTTGGGGACTTCGATGCCGACGGTGGATTTGCCGGGGATGCGGTCAATGCGCACGGACTCGGCTTTCAGACCCAAACAAAGATCATCCACCAGACCCGTGACGCGGCTGTATTTCACGCCCGGATCAGGCTTGAATTCAAACGTCGTGACGACCGGGCCGGGGCTGATGCGCGTGACTTTGCCAGAGACGTTGAACTCGGCGCACTTTTCAGCCAATTGCCGGGCCCGATCCATCAGTTCAGCATCGGCGACTTCAGGCCGGGCAGCGGCGGGCGAGAGCATGTCCGAATCGGGCAGTTTGAAATTGGCCATCAGACGCGAAACGCTTTTGACAACCTGTTTTAATTTCGAGGCGGGAGCTTTTTCGACTTCGATCGGTTCGATGCGTTTGACGGTGGCCGAAGAGAGCATCTCATCCACTGAGCGGCGGGGTGGCGGCAACGGCGGTGGCGGCGCGCCGTCAGCTTGATCGAATTCTTCGTCCGTATCGTCATCCCAGGGCGCGCGCTCACTCTCGGGCCGCTTCTTCAACGGCAGCGGACGCTGGTCGCCGCGCAGCGAGGTTGGAATGCGTTTCGCGCCATGGCCATTGACCGGCTCGATTTCAGGCTCGGCATCTTTGCCCGCCCCGCGCCCACGTTTTTGCGCGTCATCAAGCGCAGCGGGTCGCGTGGCGCGATTGACCACGAGCGCATTGGCCCCGCTCGTTTCATCCTCTTCAAACGCGAACCAGTCGTCCTTCTCCGGATTGGTCGGTTCGGCAATAGGCGCGAGCGTTTCGGGTTTGCGTTTTTCACTCCCGGCAATGACCGGCTGTACCTTGTCTTTCACGCCAGCCAGCGCGCGTGCCGCGGCGGAATCCTTCAGCATTCGACGGACTGCGCGCCGCCGCTGTGGCAAGCCAGCAGCATCCTCGTCTTCATCCACGTCAGACCTGCGGCGGAATGTGCCCAGCAGTGCAGCGCTCCAAGTTGCGCCGCCTTCCGGTGACATATCATCCACCAGCTTCGGCAGCCAGCTCAGTGAAAACGGCGTCGAGATCAGAATCCCGGCCAACAACAATGCCGCCAAAAAAATAAACGTGCCGATCTGATTGAGCGAACCCACCAAGCCATCGCGCACCAGCAACTGCCCAATCCAACCGCTGCGATGGAAGTCGCCATTTTGCGGACTGCCCAAATCTGACAGCGCCAGCAACCCGACCAGCGCCACCAGCACCAACAGCCAACCCAACAGCTTCACGCCCGGCAGCGGCAATTGGCGCGGACGCAACAGCCACCAGCCCGCGCCCAAGATCACCAGCGGAAAGCACCAGGCAAACCAGCCGAAGGCCTTGAGAAATTGCGAGGCCATGCTCGCGCCGACCGGCCCAATCCAATTCTTGACCTGAACGCTCGGCCCCACGCTGTTGATCGAAGGATCGGCTTTGTCGTAGCTGACCAGCGAAAACATCAAGACCACGCCAAAGACCAGCAGCACCAACCCAGCCAAATCTTTTATCAATTCAGCCCAATCGGTGTTGGCCGTCCAACTAGCCAGCGAAAAGGCCGGTGCGGAGCGCGTCGCACGGCTCGTGCGAGACGACCTGGTATTGCGGCCAGCGCCGCCCACGCGCGTCACGCGCTCAGCGGCAGTCTTGCGTCCGCCGCCTTTGATTTGCACAGCGCGGTTGCGCGGCTTGTCGTTAATCGTTTCTGTTTCTCGGATAGGCATAGCGTTTCGGAAAGTTGTGAAAGTTTGTGGGGGAGTTCAGATTTAATCCAGCGCTCCTCTGCTCAACCACCCAGGTTTCGATCCACACCAGGCAACTCTCCAAACTCTCGTAATTCTTGTAAGAAGGGGCAGCAAATCTAAATCAGAACAACATTGATTGGGACACAAGATTTAACCACGGGGTCACGGGGATCACGAGGCTGCCGATGGATATTGGTTTTCCCCGTGCTCCCAGTGTTCCCCGTGGTTTGCCCTGTCTCAATGTTTTTTATTCCGATTTAGGCCGCCATCGTGCGTTTGGACAGCAAATAATCTTTGATGAAATCGTCCAGGTCGCCATCCAGCACGGCGTCCACGTTGCTCGACTCAAATTTCGTGCGCACGTCCTTGACCAGCCGGTACGGATGCAACACGTAGTTGCGAATCTGCGAGCCAAACGAAATATCGCGTTTGGCTTCGGCCAGTTTGTCGGTCTCGGCGCGCCGCTTCTGCAATTCGATTTCGTAAAGCCGCGATTTCAACACCTTCATCGCCACCTCGCGGTTCTGATGTTGCGAACGCTGATTCTGACAGGTCACCACGATGTTCGTCGGTATATGCGTAATGCGCACCGCCGAATCGGTCGTGTTGATGTGCTGCCCGCCCGCGCCCGTCGAGCGATAGGTGTCAACGCGCAGGTCTTTGTCCAGCACTTCAATCTCGACAGTGTCGTCAATTTCCGGCGTGACAAAGACCGAAGCGAAACTCGTCTCGCGGCTCTGGCCTGAATTGAAAGGCGACTGGCGCACCAGCCTGTGCACGCCGCCTTCGCCCGCCATCAAGCCATACGCGTAATCGCCCTCGACGCGGAACGTAGCCGATTTGATCCCGGCCTCTTCACCCTTCTGAATGTCGAGCACTTCGCGCACAAAGCCTTTGCGTTCGGCCCAACGCAAATACATGCGCAAGAGCATCTCGGCCCAATCCTGCGCATCGGTGCCGCCCGCGCCGGCATTGATGGCGACGATGGCATTGCGCGCATCGTTCTCGCCGCCCAACAACATCTGCGTCTCGCTCGCTTCGACCACCGCCGCCAGCCGTTGCAACGAAGCGCGCAACTCGGCCGCCGAAGCGTCGTCTTCCGCTGCAAATTCAAACAGCACCTCGACGTCGTCTACCAAACGCTGCTGCTCATCCGCCGTCTTGAGCGCCTTTTCCAAGCGCGAACGCTGTTGCAACGTCTGCTGCGCCAGCGCCTGATCGCTCCAAAAGGCGGGCGCGGAGACCAACTCTTCGAGCTTCAATAACTCGGCCCGCTTCGCCTCTACGTCAAAGAAACCTCCGCAGTTCGGCGACGCGGGAACGTAAGTCTTCGTGCTGCACGCGCAGGTCTTGCCAAGCGAGAGCGTCAATCATCTTGTGATACCCCTTTTTCTATCGGTGTTTAGCGGGGCGTAGCTTACCACAAACGGCGTGGAAAGTAGCCAGCGGTGGCGGCCTCGAACAAAGGTCAACGGCAACTGCACTGGCAACCCCTAAAACAGAAAAACCCGTGAACCTGCCCCAGCTTCATTCGCCAAGGCACGTCCACAGGTTTTTCAATCTCCGACTTCTCTATCTCAGCCGTCTTAAGCCATTTCAGCTTCCGGCTTTATCTGTAATGGCATGGAGGCTCTTCCCTCCTGCTCCGCCTGCCGCCAGCGCAATACATACAAGCCGAACGCCACCAACACGACGGTCAACAATTGCAAACCCGTCGCCTTTGCCACCGGCTGCGCCACCCACGGCGTCACATAAAGCAGCAAAAACAAAACCTTCGTTTCCACGCGCAAGCCGCCCTGCCGCAACTGCCACGCCGCCAGCAACACCGCGCTGACGACGAGCAAGGTCACGTCGTAAATGCCCAGATACACATTCAACACCGGCGTCCACGCAATCGCCAACGCCCAATCCGCTTCCCTGCGTTCCATTGTGTGTTCACCGCGCGGCCACCAGGCCCGCACCAGCAACGGCAAAAAGGCCGCGACCGCAATACCGACGGTCAACCAGCGCATCAGCGCATTGCCGCCCCACCAGGCGCGCGCGAAGGCGTTCACGTCAACGTATTTCCAAATCCGCAAGCCCGAAGCCTCGCCCGCCGCGCCGCTGGTTGAAAGTTGCGCAAAGCCCAGCAGTGTTTTGAACCAGCCGAGCGTGACGTCCAAACTCAAGGTCAACGCCGACAGCGCCAGCAAGCCCGTGCCGCCCGCCGCCATGCCGGCCAGCGTTCGCCAGCGCCGCGTCAGCAACACCATCGGGCCGAGCAGCACCAGCAGCGTGGGTTTGTAAAGCAACAGCGCCAGCACCGCGCCGCTCCAAAACATTTGCCCGCGCCGCTCCAACACGACAGCCAAGGCCAGCACGAAAAATCCAACCGCCGAGGTCTGCCCGCCCGCTAGGCATTCAACTAGAAACGGCATGAACGACAAGGCCACGATCAATGCCGTGCGATACGCCGTTGCTGGCAACCCATCCAACGCGCGCCACAACAGTGTGAAGCCCGCCAGATACAAGCCCAGTGTGATGACGAACCAGCCCAGATACGCCCAGGCATAGGGCAAGCGCGCCAGCAAGGGGAACGGCAACGCAAAGAAGGGCGCGTTCAAATACGGCAACATCGCCTCGGAGTCTTCGCGCGGAAATAGTTCGTGATAAATCCGCCACTGCAAAGCGCGGTCGTAAAGCCGCGCCGCGCCGTGTTCGTTGATGATCTTGCCCGCCACATAAAACGCCGGGAAATCAGCGCCCAACGTCGTGCCAAAGACCGTCTGCCCCTGATTGCGCACGGCCGTCGCAAACGAAACCGTAATGAGCGCCAGATACACCACCAGCACGACGCCGCACCAACCGCGCACACGTTCGCCGCTCAACAGACGATTGATCCGTTCCTCGTTCCTCAACAACACCTCGTTCACCATCAAATCCTCCCCAACGTAATAACGAATTGTCCAAACCGGATTGTTCAAGCAGGCGGGAATGCGCGCCATGCATACTACACAACGGCGCTGCGGCTCAATCAGAATCTTTATCGTTCCAAGCGCTTTCCTGGTTTCAAACGCCAAGACACCAAGCGCGCCAAGGTAGGCCGAACCAAGTCAAGCATTTCTTGGCACCTGCTTGGCGTGCTTGGCGTCTTGGCGTCTTGGCGTTTCATCCATAAGTCGTACCGCGTCCACCGGCCCGCGCGGCCCATTAACCCCATTGAAACGGGTGGCGCGATTATTTTCGCCCGCCTGCTTGCCGCTACTCGTAGCCGGTAGTAGCATACGCCCGGTTTTTAGCGCGCCACTCCGCGCGGCGCAAACAACACGTTCAACGATCAACCAATGTAAAAACAACGTTCAATTCGGACTGAGGGAACAGGCATGCTGCGGCTCGAACCAGGCCAGATTTTTTCGCACTATCGCATCCTCGAACAGCTTGGGCAGGGCGGGCAGGCGACGGCCTACAAGGCCGAAGACCTGCGCTTGCAGCGTCTGGTCGTCATCAAAACCCTGCTGCCCGAACTCGCCGCCACCGACACCGCGCGCCGCCGCTTTGAACGCGAAGCCCGCCTCGCCTCCGCCCTTGACCATCCGAACATCTGCGCGATTTACGACATCGGCGAAACCGAGGGGCTGTGTTACATCGTGATGCCCTACATCGCCGGGCCGACGTTAAAGCAGGTGATTCAACAGAATAGTGGAGCCAAGCCGCTCGCCGTCAATTCGGCGCTTTCGATTGCCTTGCAGATTGCCGATGCGCTCAGCGCGGCGCACGCGCGCGGCATCGTGCACCGCGACATCAAACCGTCGAACATCATCGTCAACGAACAGGGGCAGGTGAAGGTGCTCGATTTCGGTCTGGCGAAAATGATTGATGGCGACGGTCTCGCCAACAATTCGCTGCACGACAAATCCATGACCGAGATCGGCGTGCCGTACGGGACGATGGGCTACGGTTCGCCCGAACAGGCGACGGGTGAGCGCGTAGATCACCGCACCGACGTGTTCAGCCTGGGCGTGTTGCTTTACGAAATGCTCACCGGCCAGCAACCGTTCACCGGGCGCAATCGCATCGAGATTTTTCACGGCGTCATCAATGCCACGCCGCGTCCGCTGCGCGAATTGCAGACGGGTGCGCCGCCATTGTTGCAGACGAGATTGCAGACAATCCTCGACCACGCGTTGGCCAAGGAGCCGTCCGACCGGTTCGCCACGATGGTTGAACTGCGCGATGAATTGCGAACCTTGCTGCGCGAACTCGCGCCGGGTTCAAACGCCAGTCCGACACCAGTTCCGTTGCCGCCGCAACGCGCGCGCGCCGGGGCGTGGCGTTTGAGCGATGCCGTCGGGCGCGTGTTTAGCGGCGGCCTGTTCAAGCGCGGACGCAGCGCCGACAGCAAAGCGCCAAATCGTGAGGCGCGCTCCGAACAAGGACAGCCCAGCCAGAATCCCAGCGGCAGCGCTTCGGTCAATCGCCCGGCAGCCGCGCGCCCGGTCAGTTGGGGCACCGAGACGAAACCGACCATTGCCGTGCTGCCCTTCAAAAATCTGTCGGGCAATGCTGCCGACAGCTTTTATGAATTCGCGCTGGCCGACGGCATCATCACCGAACTCGCGCACCTGCATTCGCTGGTCGTGCGCCCGTCGTCTTACATCGCGCAATACGTCGGCCAGGCTGTTGACCCGCGCCAAGTCGGCGAAGAGTTGGCCGCGAGCGTCGTGCTGACGGGCAGCTTCTTGCGCACGCCTGAGCGCTTTCGCTTCAATGCGCAACTGATCGCCACCGCGAACGGTGAATTGCAGTGGAGCGACAAGATTGACATCCCCGTGCGCGACATGTTGACGATGCAGGACGAATTGGCCGAACGCGTGATCGCTGGACTGAAACTGAAGCTGACCGAGGAAGAACAAGAAAAGATTGACCGTCCGCTGACCAACAACCCGCAAGCCTATGAATACTACTTGCGCGGGCGCGATCTGCTGTTCAAATACACGACGCGCACCTTTGACGACAGCGAACTCGACCTGGCGATCAAGATGTTTGAGCAGGCCATCAAACTCGATCCGAACTTCGCGCGCGCGCACGCGGCGCTGGGGCGCTGTTACGTGCATCACGCGCAAGGTTACGGCGGCGAGCATTACTACGAACTGGCCGAACGCAGTTTGCAGCGCGCGCTGGCGCTCGAACCCGAATTGCCGAGCGCGTCGTTGCAGATGGTTTATGTGCACTTGCATCGCGGCGAAAAAGAAAAAGCCTTGTCTTTGCTGGCCGATGTGCGCCGCGAGAAACCGAACGACCCGGCGGTCTTTATCATCGCGGGCATGCTCTACCGGTTGAATGGGCAATACGACAAGGCGCTCAAACAATACGACCGGCTGCTCGAACTCAATCCCAAAGACATCGTCTGGGCCAGTTACAATCGCGGGCGGATTTACAACTATCAGCGGCGTTATGAAGAGGCGCTGGCCGAATTGGAAAAAGGGCGCAAGGTCGAACCCGAACATCCGCTGATCAAAACCTTCACGGCCAGTGTGTTGCTGAACCAGGGCCGCGTGGACGAAGCGCAGGCCTTGGCTGAAGAGACCTTGCAACAGCACCCGCACTTTGAAGCCCTGCACGTTTTCATCGCGCGCTGTCTGAGCGTCAAGGGACAACACGCCGAGGCGCGCGCCTTGATTACCGAGCAGGTCAAGGCGACCGCCGCCGCCGATCACGACATCGCCTTCTGGCTGGCGTCGTTTTATGCGTTGGAAGATTTGCGCGACGAAGCCATCGAATGGTTGCAACGCGCGGTCAAGCTGGGCAATGAAAACTATCCGTACTTTGCACAGAACAAAAAGCTCGACAGGCTGCGCGATGATCCACGCTTCATTGCGCTGCTGAACGAATTGAAAGCACGCTGGGAAGAGAGGAACTAAACGGTGCCATTGCTGGAAGAATTGCGCGAACGCATCAACCTGCGCCTCGACGAAAGCTACGTCGGCATCAGCGAAGTCGTGGGCGAACTCGCGCCGGAAGATTTAGTCGAACTGCTCAATCAGCTCACGCTGGTCGAAGCCGCCAGCGTCGTGATGATGCTGCCCGTGCCGCGCATCATCGAATTGCTGGATCAGCCCACGATGACGCGCCGCGCCGCCATCCTCGAACGCCTCGACCCCAAACGCGCCGCGCAAGTCATCGAAGGCCTCGCCGCCGACGAGAGCACCGACATCGTCAAGCAGATGGGCTTGCACGAACGCCGCCGCGTGCTGAGCCAGGTCAAAAGCGCCACACGCACCGAACTCGAGCACCTGCTGCAATACCCCGACCACACGGCGGGCGGGATTATGACGACCGAGTTTGTGCACCTGGCGCCGCAGATGACCGTGGGCGAGGCGCTCAAACATATTCGTGCGGTCGCGCGCGAAAAGGAATCCATCTATGCCTGTTATGTGCTGGATGAGCACGCGCACCTGCTCGGTTCGGTTTCGTTGCGCGATCTGGTGATGGGCGAGATTGAGCAACCCGTCACCGCCGTGATGCGCCGCAAGCCCGTCACTGTCGAAGCGTTGGAAGACCAGGAATCGGTCGCCAAGAAAATCGCCAAGTACAATTTGCTGGCCGTGCCCGTGCTCGAAAGCGACGGCCACGTCGTGGGCTTCGTCACGGTGGACGACGTGGTGGACGTGTTGATCGAAGAGCAAACCGAAGACATCTTGAAGATGGCCGCCATCAAGGCCGACGCGATGGATCGGCCCTATTTCGACAATCCGATTTATCACGTCGTGCGCCAGCGCATCGGCTGGCTGTTGTTGCTGTTTATCGGCGGCACGCTGACGAGCAAAGTGCTGCACGGTTATGAGGACGAATTGCACACCGTCATCGCGCTCAGCCTGTTTGTCCCGCTGCTGATCGGCACGGGCGGCAACGCCGGCTCGCAAACGGTGATGACCGTGATCCGCAGTCTGTCGCTGGGCGAAATCGGCGTCAAGAACGCCTGGCGCGTGGTGGCGCGCGAGGCGACCACGGGGTTGGTGCTCGGCCTGCTGATCGGTTGTGTCGCCTTCGTGCAAGGTTACTGGCTGACGCACGATTTCAGCTTGGCGGTGACAGTGGCCGTGACTGTCGTTTCGATTTGCGTCTGGGCGACGGCGGTCGGCGCAATCATCCCGATTGCCGCGCACCATTTTGGCGTAGACCCGGCCGTGCTTTCGGCGCCGATGATCTCGACGCTAGTTGACGCGACGGGGCTGTTGATTTATTTGACGATTGCGAAATTGATACTGAGTCAGATTTGAGGACGACGACTGGTAACTGGTAAGGTACTGCCAAGAAAGGGTGGCTACTTATGAATGTGTCACTGACTCCCGAACCCGAAAACCCCGTGCTTGAAGCGCTGCGCGCAGAAATCCGCAAAGGGCTGGACGATGTTGCGCAGGGTAGGGTGCGCGATGGGCGAGAAGTCATGGCGGAATTGAAAGCAAAGTATGTTCAACAGGAGGCGAGTTGAGTATGCGTTACGGTCAGCTTCGTTTGGTGGTGACGGCCGGTTTTATTGTGCTAGCGGTCTGCTTGCTCACCGCTGATTTCAATCTGACCGCCTCCGCGCAACAACGTGCCGACGTTCCGCTCGGCTTGCCCACCGACACCTGGGATTACTATGTCCCGCGCCACAATCCGCTGACGCCCGAAAAAATCGAACTGGGCCGTCAGCTCTTTTTCGATCAGCGCTTGTCGGCGGACGGCACCGTCGCGTGCGCCAGTTGCCACAAACCCGAACTCGCCTTTGCCGATGGCAAAGCCGTGGCC
Source organism: Acidobacteriota bacterium (assembly GCA_043740245.1). GTDB lineage: Bacteria > Acidobacteriota > Blastocatellia > RBC074 > RBC074 > JACPYM01. Next base: position 9,546 of record JAYUCP010000676.1, read on the forward strand.
GAGGGCATCGCGGGCCGCCGTGGGCCGCGCAATTCGCCCAGCGTGCTCAACGTGATTTACAACAACAGCAATTTTTGGGATGGCCGCAGCGAGACGCTGGAAGAGCAGGCGATTCAACCGCTCATCAATCCGTTGGAGATGGGCGACCAGACGCACGCCGCCATCGTGGCGCGTCTGCAACGGCTGCCGGAATACGTCAGCGCCTTTCAAACCGTCTTTCGCGGCGCGCTCACGATCGAACGTGTCGGCCACGCCCTCGCCGCCTACGAACGCACGCTGGTTTCTGGCGCAGCGCCGATTGATCATTATCTGGCAGGCGACACTGATGCGCTGGATGAGGCAGCCAAACGCGGCCTTGCGCTCTTTCGCGGCAAAGCGCGCTGTTCGCGCTGCCACGCCTTCAGCGACCAACGCGCGTTCTTTTCCAACTTTGATTACGTGAACACGGGCGTGGCGACCAATCATCCCAACTTTGAAAAGATGACGCGCGCGCTTTACGAAGCGGCGGACGGGCCGGAGATGAAAACGCTGGTGGATAAGTTCAGCAAGGAAGAAGGCGGGCACGAACTGGGCCGCATCACGATCACCTATAACATTCTCGACCTCGGCGCGTTCCGCATACCCAGCCTGCGCAACGTAGCCTTGACCGCGCCCTACTTTCACGACGGCAGCGCCGCCACACTGGCCGATGTCGTGCGCTTTTACAACGCGGGCGGCAAAGACAATCTCAACCGCGAATGGGATCTGCATCCGCTGGGGCTGAGCGAAGAGGAGCAAAGTGATCTGATTGCTTTTCTGCATTCCCTCACAGGCAAGATTCCTGATGCTGGCAAGCTGGCCGCAAAATAAAAACCACGGGGGAAGAGGGGAGCACGGGGAAAGGCAGTTGTGCTTTCCCCGTGCTCCCCTCTTCCCCCGTGGTTCGTTTATGGTTAAAACTGCAAGCCGCGCAATTCAACCAGCAAATCCTTGACCTCGCCCTCTGACACATTGGCCGGTCCGTCAATCTTCACGCTGACCTTGATAGATTCGCCCGGCTTCAGCGGCTCCGTGCGCACGCGCGGAATCGGTACGCTGATGCTTTCCTTAATGACCTTGTCGTCCAGACCAATCATCCGTCCGATCAATTCAATGCCCGTCAGCACGCGGTCGCCGCGATTGGTGACGCGCGCTCTGATCTCGAATTGCTTCATCCCGATCATATTGGGGTGCACGACTTTTTCAATCACTTCGATCTCGACCTTGCTTTTGTAGTTATCGAATTCCGCCGACCCGGCCCACACGGCGTTCGGCAATGGCGGTTTCGCTTCGCCCTTTGAACCGGCGACGTAAATGACGCCCGCGACCAACGCCAGCGCCAACAACCCCAGCGCGCCGACAATCAACTTGCCGCGTTTGTTGTCTTCAGGATCAACTGGTTTCGCTTCAAACATAGGCTGTTCCTTTCAATCCGCAATTTGCATGGGAGGTATGGGAGAGATGGGAGAGATGGGAGAGATGGGACGCAATCTGCAATCTCAAATCTCAAATCTCAAATCCCCCAATCGTCAATCGCCGCTGACCATCATCTTGCCGATCTTCAACGTCGGCGCGGCGATCTTGCCACGAAAGCGCAGATCGTTGCCGATCATCTCAACGTCTTTCAACATCGCGCGGAAATTGCCCGCAATCGTTACCTCTTCGACGGGGAAGGTCAACCGGCCGTCTTCGATCCACTGGCCCGATGCACCGCGCGAATAATCGCCGTTGACCGGGTTGAAGCCGAAGCCAATCAGCTCCGTCACATACAACCCTTGCTTGACCGACGCGACAATTTCGTCCGGCGCATAGACCCCTGGCGCGATGTAAAAGTTCCCCGTGCCCACGCTGGGCGCGCCCGCCAAGCCGCGCGCCGCATTGCCCGTGGATTTCAGCTTCAGCTTGCGCGCCGTATAACTGTTCAGCAAATAACTTTGCAACATGCCGTTTTCGACCACCACGGTCTTGCGCGTCGCCAGCCCTTCGCCATCGAAAGGCCGCGAACCCAGCGCGCCCGGCAGCGTCCCGTCATCAATGATCGTCAAGCCGCTGGCGGCAATCTCTTCGCCCAGCTTGCCGACGAACAGGGAAGCGCGCCGGAAAATCGCCTCGCCCGTGATCGTCTGGAAAAACTCGCCCAGCAACTCTTCGGCGGCGTCGGCGGAAAAGACAATCGGCACTTCCTGCGTAGCCACCTTGCGCCCGCCCAGCTTGCGCAACGCGCGCCGCGCCGCTTCCTGGCCGATCTCTTCCGCCGCGTCCAATTTGGCAAACGCCCGCGCGCGGTCGCCCCAATAGCCGATCTGCATTTGCTCGCCATCCTTGGCAATCGGCGCGACCGACACGCCGCACAGCGTGCCCTGATATTCGCCTGCAAAGCCGCCACTGGTCGCGAGCAGCACGCGCGCCACCGTCGTCCCGCAACTGGAGCCTTGCGAATTAGTGATGCGCGCATCGTAGCCGCGCGCCGCCGCTTCCGCCGCCTTCGCCAATTCGATCTTGCGTTCGGTCGGCAGCGCGACGATGGCCGGATCGTAAAGACCCAAGTCCGGCAACGCGCCGCTCGCCAATTCAGCGCGCGCGGGCAACACCGCCGCCTCATCCACCGAAGTCAGCCGCGCCATCGCCACTGCCGTGTCAATCAATTCGTCCAACGCCGCCGCGCTCACATCCGAAGTCGAGCACAACGCCTGCCGCCCTTCGTAGAGCACACGCAAGCCCAAGCCGCGCGACGCCGCCTCTTCCAGCTTTTCGACTTCGCCCAAACGGACTTCGACCGAAAAGTCGGTGGTTTCGCTGGCGATGACTTCGGCCTCGGTCGCGCCGCGCTTGAGGGCTTTGGCGATGAGGTCGGAGAGAAGGTTGGTGGTGATTGATGTGGTCATTGATTCAAAGTGTCGAACGAAGCACAGCACCGTCACTGTGGTTGCTCCGGTTTTCGCTCTGCCCGGCGATAGCTTCAAAGATAAAGCGCAACGCGCCAAACAGCCGCGCCAACTGATCCACCGTCACGCCCTCGATGTTTTTGGTGAAGGTGTCGCCTTGCAGTTTCCCGAACTCCCATAACTTGCCGTCAGTGACAATGCCGTACACGGCGTCTGCCACGTTGTCATTGATCTTCTGTGCCGCGACCAGTTCGGCCAGACACTGGCCCCAGCCCTGCTCGAAATCGTTCTTCTTCGCCTCGACCAGCAGCACCAGCGGCTTCGCCAGCACGGTCTTGCCGAGCGCCGATTTGGTCGCCACCAGATAATCGGGCGTGCCGTTGAGCTTGTCGTTGTAGGCGATGGCCTTCTGAATCCATAGCGCAAAACGCTCGTGATAGCCTTTATAAACTTCGCGCAGAATCGGGAAGATCACGGCCTCGGCCCGCGAGGCTTCCGAGGTGTAAACGTCTATGGCCGCCAGCGTGAAGGCGAATTCGCGTAGGAAGAAGGCGTCGGGCTGCACGTCGGGCGCGACGATGAAATTCGCTTCCTGGTATTTCACGTCGAACTCGTTTTGCACTTGGGCAATGGTTTTGTAGTCGCTAAATGCCATCTGTTTCGACACTCCTTTCGCGCGGGAATTGGCGCACTTGGTCTGCCGCAAACGCCAGACATGCCTGAATGTCTGCGGGCGTCAGATTCGGGAAGTCGTCCAAAATCTCTTGCGGTGTCATCCCGCCCGCCAGGTATTCCAGCACATCCGTCACCGTCATCCGCAAGCCGCGGATGCAAGGCTGGCCGCTGCGTTTGTCCGGCTCAATCGTGATGATGTTCGAGTAATCCGTTGTCATTTGTATTCGCGGCTCTGCCGCCCGATGTGCGGAAGGTCTGTGACCTTCCGGCAGGCTTGTCTTTGCTCTGCCCCGAACGATTGGAGCATAGCCCTGGGGAATTTGAGTGTCATTACGACAGGGCAGAGCCGCTTCCGCACATCGGGCGGCAAAGCCGCAGAACTAAAGGCCACTTCGAAGATGCAATGTGTCTTGATGCCTTCGCTCAATACAGCAAGATAAGAAGCTGAACTTTTCTTTTTTCTTTTTTGCCTGTGTCGTTCTTAAACTCGTATCCATCCAGGATGTGAACTGGAATATTTTTGTAACCTCCACAGCTATCGTGGAGAAATGGGTCGATGAAGTCTTTCTTGAAAAACGCCGCTCTCAAATTCGGCAAATCCTCGTTTCCATATTTAGGAAACCTTTTAAGTGGGAAACTGTTGGCTTCATCTCTGATGTACCGGAAGGGGTTCTTGGAGAATGGGTCCTTTGCTGGGTAGACTGCAATATCTCTAAAGTCATAGCCTTTCTCCAGGTCGTGTGGCCCCCAAGTGCTTTTTTCACCATCAGCATAACCTTTGATAAGTATCTCCATGTCCGTGCCAAGGTTAATAAACCGCCGTAGCGTGTAGAGCATCTCAACTAACACAACTTGCAGTTTGTTGATCTCAATTTCTGCAATACCTTTTGTCAGCCCAAGGTTTATCTCTATCTGTTTCATTGCTTCAAGTATCTTGCTCTCGCTGTTGACTACCTTGTCTATCTCATCGCAAACCCTAAACTTGTTTTTTAGGTCGCCGCCTGTCTCAAACGTGTACCTCTCAGACTCAAAGAAGTATACGTCGCTAACGTAAGCATCAGTGACCGTTATTTCATATTGCGCAGATAGCTTTTTGTTTTCCGCTGAGTGCTTGAAAACGGCTTCCTTGTAGTCTGTTTCCTGAAGAGAAGTGTAGGTCAGCTTCTTCTCGACTGCACTAGCTAATTCCGCTGCCCGTTTTTGGATAACGGTCTCAGTAGGTGGCGACCTATCTACTGACGGTGGTTCAAGCGACTTGCTGCCATAGGAGGAGCCTCCTAACCTAGCTAACCTTACACCATTACCCTCGCCAATATGTTTGGCTGTAGGCCAGGCAAAGTACGTCACTGCAATAACGATCAGTGCTATTCCAATGGATTGCAGCAACGTCCACACGTTTCTCGTAAACGATTCCTTCTCTTTTTTCATGATTGACTCTTTTGTATCGCTATGCCTACCAATGCAGTTGTTGTTTTCTCTGAAGATGCTTGCCAGAGCAGCTACCCCTTCGTCCCGCCCACCGTCATCTCTTCAATCTTAATCGTCGGCATCCCCACGCCCACCGGCACCGACTGCCCGTCTTTGCCGCACGTCCCAATGCCTTCATCCAGCGCCAGATCGTTGCCGACGGCGGAGACTTTGGTCAGCGCGACGGGGCCGTTGCCGATCAGCGTAGCGCCTTTGACTGGCGCGGTGACTTTGCCGTCTTCGATCAGATAGGCCTCGCTCGCGCTGAACACGAATTTGCCGTTGGTAATGTCCACCTGGCCGCCGCCGAATTGCACGGCGTAAAGGCCGCGTTTGACCGAACGGATAATGTCGGCGGGATCGCTCTGGCCCGCGAGCATGTAGGTGTTGGTCATGCGCGGCATCGGCGTGTGGCGGTAACTTTCGCGGCGGCCATTGCCCGTGAGCGCCGCGCCCGTCAGCCGCGCGCTCAAGCAGTCCTGCAAATAACCGCGCAGGATGCCGTTTTCGATCAGCACCGTTTGCGAAGTCGGATTGCCTTCGTCATCCACGTTGAGCGAGCCGCGCCGCCCCGGAACGCAGCCCTCATCCACGACGGTGCAGAGTTCGCTGGCGACCTTTTGGCCGATCAGGCCGGAGAAGGCCGACGTGCCTTTGCGATTGAAATCGGCTTCCAACCCGTGGCCGACGGCTTCGTGCAAGAGGATGCCGGGCCAGCCCGAACCGAGCACGACTTCCATCGCCCCGGCGGGCGCCTCGACGGCTTCGAGTTGGACGATGGCCTGGCGCGCGGCTTCGGTGGCGAAATGTTCGGGTGTGAGCTGGTCGTGGAAAAACTCCAGGCCGTTGCGCCCGCCACCGCCCGCGTAACCCGATTGCAAATTGCCATCGTCATCCGCGATGCACAGCACGTTCATGCGCGTCAACGGCTGCACATCGCCGATCAGCGTGCCTTCCGAAGTGGCGATCAGCATGACCTTGTACTTGTCCATGAACATCGCCTGCACTTCGCGCACACGCGGATCGTGGGCGCGCGCCGCCTTGTCCGCGCGCTGCAACAATTCGATCTTGCGTTCCAGCGGTTCTTCGTTCGCGGGATGTGCCACGGGATAAAGATCGTGTTGCGGCTGGCTGGCCGAAACGTTGACGGGGCCGATCTGCACGCCACTCTCGGCGATATGCGCGGCGGTCAGCGCGGCCTTGCGAATGGCGGCGACGGCAATCTCGTCGCAGTAGGCAAAGCCCGTGCGTTCGCCGCTGATGACGCGCACGCCGACGCCCTGTTCGACGATGCGATTGGCGGTCTTGATGATCTGCTCTTCGAGGTTGAGCGAATGGTTGATCGTGTATTCGAAATACAGATCGGCATAATCGCCGCCCTTCGACAGGGCTGCGGCGAGCAGGCTTTCGAGGTCGGCGGTGGTAAAGTTGAAGCGGTCGGTGAAGAAGTTGATTGGGTTGGTCATAAAGTGTTCAAGGGTTACTGCGAAAATCAGGCCGCTGCCAGCAAAGCTTTTTCCACGTCGCGCGGCACTTCGAGCGCGCGGAAACACTCCGCCGGGTACAAATAATCTTCGCCGGATTCGTCCACGATTCTGAGCAAGCTGTCGGCTGCCGCCGCTTCGTCCGGCAAGACTCGATAGAGCTTGCGCAACTCCAAATCTTCGCTGTCGTCATTTTGCACGCAGACGACAAAGCGCGCTGTCGCTTTACTTGGTTTCATCGGTGGCCTGTGCGGGTTGCTGAAACAATTCACCGATGCGGCAGCGGAAGCCCGGCAAAAGCGCCTCACTCACCAACTCATCTTCTTCACCCAACACCGTCATGACTTTCGGCGAATCGTAAACATGCACCTCGCGCAGTTCGAGCGAAACCAGCCAGACTTGCTGCACACCGGCGGCAAGATACTCGCGCAGCTTGCGATTGACCTTGGCCCAGCTTTCACTGGGCGAGATGACTTCCACGGCGAGGTCAGGCGCGAGGTGCCACTTCTCTTCGGTTTCGCCTTCCGACGGGATGTGTGCGGCAGCGATGAATGAAACGTCAGGCAAGCGTTCGTTCTGGCCGATTTGGAAAGTGGCATCCGGGCCATACACGCCGCCCAGCTTGTTGAGTTTGACGTGCATTCCCATTTCGATAATCAGGCGTGTGCCCACGCCGCTGTGTCTGGAGCTACCCATGTCTTTGACCTCCAATTGTCCATCCACAAGTTCGTAAATTTTATCAGCGTCATCTTCGAGTGCGGCGGCAACGGCAGCCACTTGAGTTGTCGAAGTCATTGCTTTTCCTCCTGCGAAAAATTGATGCCTGCGGATTGTAGTTTTCCGGCCGTAGCGCAGCAAGCTGGCAAGCGTGTGTAGCTGAACAACCAAAGCGTCTGTCTGACGCGGCACAACAGGCTGCTGAAGCGTTGGCCTGAACCTAAGTCATTGCGTTGCCGCCGCAACAGGCAGATGCTTACGGCAAACGTGGCCGCGTGGGCTTGTTGCAACCTTACGCGGGAGAAGCGCAACAAGCTTTTGACCACTGTATTTTTGCACCCTAAATTGCGGTCATCCTTCAAACGGCTGATTGCCGAGACGAAACGGCAATGGCACGAGCAGCTTCGCTAACAACCTGCGCTACCTTCACGGAGAACCTTGATGAACATCGAACAAATACGCGACGCACTCCTTTATTGCACGGTCATGAACTTTGCGCTGCTGGCGCTGTGGGGGCTGCTTTGCCTGCTGCCGCGCGAGTGGATGTATCGGGCGGCGGGCCGCCTCTTCCGCTGCACGGCCGCACAGTTCGACACCGTCAACTATGCAGGCATTGTCTTCTACAAAATCGGCGTGCTGCTCTTCAACCTGATTCCATATCTGGCCTTGCGCTTCGTGCGATGAAAAGTGGCGGCTTGTCAGAACCGATGAAACCCGTGGCTGATCGCCTCGTGGCGCTGGACGCACTGCGTGGCGCAGCCCTGCTCGGCGTGTTGCTGGTCAATCTGGAAGTCGGCTTCCGCGTCTCGCTCTTTCAACAGATGCTGACGCCGCACACGCACGCGGGCTGGCTCAACCGCGCGACCGACATCCTCATCGCCTGGGTCTTCGAGTTCAAAGCCTTCACGCTCTTTTCGTTCTTGTTCGGCGTCGGTGTAGGCGTACAGGCGGAGCGCGCGGCGGCGCATTCAGCCAAGGCCACACGCTTTCTCGCGCGGCGCTTCGCGGTGCTACTCATCATCGGGCTTTGCCACATGCTGCTGATTTGGAACGGCGACATCCTGACGCTGTACGCCGTCTGCGGCTTGTTGCTACTGCCGTTTATTGCCTTGCCTGCGCGTTGGCTGGCGGCGTTTGGGATTGCGCTCATCGCGCTTGCGCCCTACCTACCCTTCTTCGGTGCATTCTTCCCAGCGCAGGAAGCATTGCGCGAACACGCCGTCATCGCCACGCGCGTTTACGCCACGGGGAGCTTCGCGGAAATCATGGCGCTGCGTTGGCACGAGGCGTGGCGCTTCATCACACCGCTGCTGCTTAGCTCGTTGCCGCGCACGTTTGGTTTGATGCTGTGTGGCATTGCCGTTTGGCGTAGCGGCGTCTTGCAACGGCCGCTGCAACATCACACGTTGCTCATACGCCTCTGCCTCATTACCGGCAGCCTCGGCGCGCTCACGACGAGCTTGCAGCTTTGGGCGAATGAGACAGGCCAACTGCCGCCCGCTGTGTTCGCCTGGCTTTATCCTCACGATGTGATCTTGCTGGCTTGTGCTTACGGCGCAGGGTTGTTGCTGTGGCTGAGCCGCGCGCAAGCAAGCGGCGCGCGCTGGCTGGCGGCGGGCGGACGGATGGCGCTGAGCAATTACCTGGCGCAATCGGTGCTGTTCAGCCTGTTGTTTTATGGCTTTGGTTTGGGGTTGTTCGGCAAGCTCGGTTCGGCAGTGACGGCGCTGCTGGGCATGACAGTCTTTGTTATTCAACTGCGGGCGAGCGCGTGTTGGTTGCGGCGCTATCAATTCGGCCCGGCGGAATGGCTCTGGCGTTCGCTGACCTATGGGCGCTGGCAGCCGCTGGAGCATACAGAGGTGGGAGCTAATCCATCATCGGCACTTTGACGCCGTGCTCTTTGGCCTCTTCGACCGCCTTCTCATATCCCGCGTCTACGTGGCGAATGAGGCCCATGCCCGGATCAGTCGTCAGCACGCGCCGCAACCGCCGCGCGGCGTCCTCAGTACCATCGGCCACGACGACCATCCCCGCGTGCAGCGAATAGCCGATGCCTACGCCGCCGCCGTTGTGCACCGAGACCCACGACGCGCCCGCCGCCGTGTTCACCAGCGCATTCAAAATCGGCCAATCGGCGACGGCGTCGGAACCGTCGCGCATCGCTTCAGTCTCGCGGTAAGGCGAAGCGACCGAACCGCTGTCGAGATGATCGCGGCCAATGACGATGGGGGCTTCGAGTTCGCCTTTGCGCACGAGGTCGTTCAACGCTTCGCCAAAGGTCGCGCGGTCACCGTAACCCAGCCAGCAGACGCGCGCGGGCAGCCCCTGAAACTGAATGCGTTCGCGCGCCAGCTTCATCCAGCGTTCCAAGATCGGGTCGTCGGGGAAGAGTTCCAACGCGAGGTCGTCGGTGCGGCGAATGTCGGCGGGATTGCCCGAGAGCGCGACCCAGCGGAAGGGGCCGCGCCCTTCGCAAAAGAGCGGGCGGATGTATTCGGGCACGAAGCCGGGAATCTCGAAGGCAGCCGTCACGCCCTCTTTCACCGCTTGCGCGCGGATGTTGTTGCCGTAATCGAAGGTCACCGCGCCCAGCCGCTTCAAAGCGAGCATCGCCTGCACGTGCGCGGCCATCGCGGCCATTGAGTGTTTGACGTACTCGCTTGGACTGTCGCGCCGCAAGGTCAACGCCTCATCCAGCGTCATCCCGTTCGGCACGTAGCCATTCAACGCATCGTGCGCGCTGGTTTGATCGGTCAGCACGTCGGGCACGATGTTGCGCCTGACCATCTCTGGCAATACGTCGGCGCAATTGCCGACCAAGCCGACCGACAACGCGCGCCCTTGTTGCCGGGCTTCATTCAATTGCCGCAACGCATCGTCCAGGTCGTAACTGAGCGCGTCGCAGTAGCCGGTGGCGATGCGTTTCTCGATGCGCGCGGGGTCAACGTCAATGCCGAGGAAGCACGCGCCGTTCATCGTCGCCGCCAGCGGTTGCGCGCCGCCCATCCCGCCGAGGCCGCCCGATACGACCAGCTTGCCATTGAGCGAACCACCGAAATGTTTCACTCCAACAGCAGCAAACGTTTCAAACGTGCCTTGCACGATGCCTTGTGAACCGATGTAAATCCACGAGCCGGCGGTCATCTGGCCGTACATCATCAGGCCCAGCTTATCCAGGCGCTGAAACTCGTCCCAGTTCGACCACTGGCCGACCAGGTTGGAATTGGCGATGAGCACGCGCGGCGCGTCCGGGTGCGTGCGAAAGATGCCGACCGGCTTGCCCGATTGCACCAGCAAGGTCTCGTCGTTTTCGAGCGATTGCAACGAACGCACAATGGCGTCGAAGGCCGGCCAGTTGCGCGCGGCTTTGCCGGTACCGCCATACACGACCAAGTCATCTGGGCGTTCGGCGACTGCGGGGTCTAGGTTGTTCATCAGCATTCTGAGCGCGGCTTCCTGCACCCAGCCTTTACAACTGAGTTGGGTTCCATGCGGGGCTTTGATGGTTCGGGTATTGCTGCTCATCGAATTTACCTCACTCAATTTGTGTCGCGCGCCATTTGCCAGGCGCGGCGTTACAAGCGTCTTGAGACGACGACCACGGCCAGCATCGCCAGCACGCCTAACAACAGGCCCAAAGTCAGGCCCGCGAAAAAATAGAGCCAGCGCCGGTGGCTCTCAGCAAGCCGGGCCTGCGTCTGTGCGGCAGTTGACGGGTGTTCAGCTTCATCCGGTTCATTCATCAGCATCCTTTTCGTAACGAGGGTTCAACCTTGTGCAAGCGCACGGACGACCGGCACGAGCGCCGCGATATACCCCGACCACTGCATATCCTTCCCCAACGGCGGCACGACGGCGCGCACCTGTTCATAAACGGCCTGCAACGGCGGACTCGATTGCAGCGGCTTCAAAAACTCCAGGCCCTGCGCCGCGCAGAGCAATTCAATCGCCAAGACGGTTTCGACGTTGCGCACGATCTGCGCCAGTTTGAGCGCCGCCGTCATGCCCATCGAAACGTGGTCTTCCTTGTTTGCCGAGGTCGGCAGCGTAAACACGGACGCCGGATGCGCCAGCACATTGTTTTCGGCGATCAGCGCGGCGGCGGTCACTTGCGCAATCATCAACCCTGAATTCGTCCCCGGATGCGGTGACAAAAACGCGGGCAAGCCGGAAAGCTGCGGATTGACCAGCCGTTCGACGCGCCGTTCGGAAATCGTCGCCAGATCGGCGATGGCGATGGCGGCGTAGTCATAGGCCAGCGCCACCGGTTCGCCGTGAAAGTTGCCGCCGGAGAGCACGTCGCCGGTTTCAACAAAGACCAGTGGATTGTCGGTGGCGCTGTTGATTTCGATTTCAACGATGCCGCGTGCGTGGGCCAGCGCGTCGCGCACCGCGCCGTGCACTTGCGGCATGCAACGCAGGGCGTAAGCATCCTGCACGCGCGGGTCGGCGGCCTTGTCGCGGTGCGATTCGCGGATGGCGCTGCCCGTGAGCAGTTCGCGCAACCGCGCTGCGCTCGCCTGTTGGCCGCTGTGCGGGCGCACGGCGTGAATCCGTTCGTCAAAGGCGACCGGCGTCCCGCGCAAGGCTTCGAGCGTCAGCGCGCCGATCACATCGGCGGCTTCTGCCAAACGCAAGGCATCGTAAAGCGCCAGCCCGCCCACCGCCGTCATCGCCTGTGTGCCGTTGAGCAGCGCCAAGCCTTCTTTCGCTTCCAACACCAACGGCGCGATGCCTGCGCGTTGCAAGGCCGCTGCGCCAGGCATTCGTTCGCCTTGATAAAACGCTTCGCCCTCGCCGATGGTCACCAGCGCCAGGTGCGCGAGCGGAGCCAGATCGCCCGATGCGCCGACCGAGCCGCGCGAGGGGATCATCGGATGTACGCCCGCGTTCAGCATCGCCAGCAGCGTTTCGATCACGACGGGACGGCAGCCCGAATAGCCTTTGGCCAGTACATTCGCGCGATGCAAGAGCATGGCCCGCACGGCGCGTTCGTCCAACGGTTCGCCCACGCCGCAGGCATGCGAACGCACGAGGTTGAGTTGCAATTCCTGCAATTCGGCGGCGGGAATGGTGACTTCGGAAAGCGCGCCGAAACCGGTGTTGATGCCATAAACGACTTCGCCGCGCGCGATGATACCCGCGACGAATTGGCGGGACTGTTCAACGCGCTGGCGGGCGTGGGCGGCCAGCGTGGCCGTTGCGCCAGCGGCGATGATTGCGGTTTGCGCCAGGGTGAGCGAGGCGCCGTCGAGTTCGAGCATGTTGATGATGACCTTTCTGAATTTGGGCGGGCGCTATTCATAGTTCATTCTTTGGCTGGCCGCAACGCGCCGTTGATGATTGACAGAGCATTTGATCAGCAAGTCAAACCGTATGATGTACCCCGAAAACTAGACCAGCACTTATAGCGGTTTGCGATTGCGTGCGACGCAACGTAGGTGCAGACCTGCGTGTACACGCAGGTCTGCCCCTACGTTGCGTCTGGTTGTTGCAGGTCACACGCAACTGCAAATCGCTATAAGCCGTTTACCGGCGGGGGGCTTAACCAGAGCGGCAGCGTTCCACCTTAAAAAAACTGATTTTTGGTCTGGACAATGGGGAGCAGCTTAGAGAAGCCAGCTACTACGCAAAAGAAATAACGCAACAACGCACGATAAGCGCCATTGCTGCGCCGGCCCCCTTCGACCAAGTTCAGCAGGTTATGTTGATGGGCTGCCCGAAAGAAAGTTACCACAACAACCCTTACCGCTTTACCTCAAACACGACCGGCTGCTTCGCCAGCGGCAGCAGCATCTTGTTCGTCCCGGCAGCCGCGCGCACGGCATAGACCTGCACCGCATGCTGCCCTGCGGCAAGACTGACGGACACCAAATCGAACCGAAAGCCGTGTTGCGGCAACTTCGTCGCGCCCGCTCGCACCAGATCGTCGCGGCGCTGCTCGGCGCGTTGCGTAGCGATGAATCGATCGTCAATGAACAACTGCACTTCCAATGATTCAGCCGGCGCTTGCGGATCGTGCGCCCAACCGCTCACGCGCGTCTGATCGGCCACATCAATCGCGCCGCGCAGCAGCGGGCTGTAGTTTTTGAAGGCCGCCAGCGTGGCGATCACGCAGATGAAAAGGATTTCGAGAAAGGATTTGGCGATGACCGCGCGCAGCAATTTGGTAGCGACCGTCGGCTCCGCCTTCGATTGTGTTGGTTCCCCCGCGTCCATCTGCATCACACCTGTTTCCGCATCCGTTCATAGCCGGTCATGACCAGCGCCGCGACGCGTTGATCGAAATCTTTGAAGCGTTCGTCCTGCGTCTGGCCGACATGGTAGCGGTAGTAAATCTGCTGCAACACGACCGCCAGTTTGAAGAGCGCCAAAATGTAGTAGTAATCAATCCCCGCGAGCGCACAACTCGTCTTTGCGGCATAGCGCGCCACAATCTCGTCGCGCAAATACCAGCCGGGTTGCATCGTCACCGGGCTGAGCGAACCGGTCAAAATTGTTGGATCGCCCGGTTGCGGCCAGTAACAGAGCAGCAAGCCCAAATCCACCAGCGGATCACCGACCGTGCACATCTCCCAATCGAGCACGGCGATCACGCGCGCCGGGTCGCGCGGGTCGAGCATCACGTTGTCGAGTTTGAAATCGTTATGCACCAGCGTGTGGCGCGCCGGTTCCGCCGGCAGATGTTCGCGCAGCCATTCGGCCAACGCATTCATTTCCGCCAACTCGGTGGTTTTGGATCGCTCCCAACGGCCCGCCCAGCCTTCGACCTGGCGTTTGACGAAGCCGGCTGGCTTGCCCAATTTGTCCAAGCCGTGCTTTTCAATGTCCACCGTGTGCAGCGCCGCCAGCGTGTCTACCAATCCCTCGCTCACACGGCGGCGCAAGGCCAAGTCATCACCGATTTCCGGCGGGATGCTGTGCCGCACGATCAGGCCGCGCCGCCGCTCCATCAGGTAAAACGGCGCGCCGATCACGTTGGCGTCTTCGCACAGCAAGTACGGTTGCGGGGCCAAATTGAAAACCGGATGTATCGCGGCCAACAGCCGAAACTCGCGCGGCATATCGTGCGCCGTCGGTGCAACAGGGCCGAAGGGCGGACGGCGCATCACGAATTCGTGGTCGCCAAACTGGACGCAGTACGTCAAGTTGGAATGGCCGCCGGGAAATTGCTCAACGTTCAGCACGGCATCCGGCCCAAACTCTGCGCCTGCCAATTGCTGCGGCAAATGTTCGCGCAGGTAACTTTCCAGCGCCTGCCAGTTGAGTTGTTCGCCGGGTCGAATCGGTGCGGTGTCGCCCGTGTTGGTGGTGGATGCCATGTGTTTGTGGTTTTGTTTAGACAAGATTTTCAGGATGGACAGGCTTGCTTGAACAAACTTCAATGTTCTTGCTTCATCGCAATCCTGTGAATCCTGAAAATCCTGTCCATCCTATCTGATTCAGGTTCGCCTTAACGCAAAAAGCCGCTGCGCCCGCTCTCTTGCGAACTCAACTCGTCATTCAATGGATCGTCGAGCGCCAGCAAGCGGCGCAACTCAGGCGTCAGCCGCTGTTGCACTTCCCTACTCAACAATTGCTTCTGATACTGCTGTTGCGGCTGATCGCGGCGGCAATAAAAGCTGTGCATAGCCAGCCGTGGTTTGGCCGTGCGATTGGCCGTGCCGCCGTGCCACAAATGCGCATTCATCACCGCCAGCGTACCAGCTTTGCCGGTCAGTAAAACTTCGTCAGGATGTGGCGCGCTCGCATCGGCCAGCACGTCTTGCGGCAAACGCCCCCAGCGGTGCGAACCGGGCACAAAACGCGGCGCGCCGTTGTCGGTGGTGAAATCGTCCAGCAACCAGATCACGTTGCAGACTGTGTTGCCGCGCGCATCCGGTAACGCGCCGGTGTCGCAATGCAGCGGTTGCGTCCAATCTGAATGCGGACGGGCCGAACGCGCATTCATGCTGCTCAGCTTGAAATCAGGCCCCAACACATGCGCCACGGCGGCCAGCACCTGCGGTTCAGCAATCGCGCGTTCAAACAGTTCGCCGTGATTTACCAGATTCGCCAGGCGGTCGGTTTGCGGTTCCTGCTTGAACTCCGCACCCGCGTGCTCACCGAGCGCGGCAAAAATTTCAATTAAGCGCTGGTTCAACGCGGCGCAGCGTTCCACCGGCATGAAATCGTTTAGCACCAACAACCCGCGCTCGTCGAGTTGCCGCTTTTCACTTTCACTTAACATCTTCGCTGAATTCCAATTCGAGGAGATGACAACGGCGCGTATTCTGAAACAACAGCGGGGCAACGGCAAACTACTTTCACCACCTGCGCTCAGGTATAATCCGCCGCGTTCATAATGTCCCTGACCAAGGGACGCTTCGCAACTTTATCTTGGCAGGCAGCAATGCTTGCGCTCTCAGGAAGCAGCCCGTTGGATACACCGTCTCCGAATTTCCCCTTTATCGAAATAGCGCTGCCACAAGGTGAACCATCGCGCGACACGATCGCGCAGTTGTGTGAACTCAGCGCGCGGCCCGAACCGTTGTTGGCGCGCCGGGGCAGTGACGTCCTCTTTCGGGATGTGGTCGAGCGGCTGAACGATTCGTTCGCGCCGGAAAGCTGCGCCGCCTATGACCGCGTGTTTGCGCAGGTGATCGAGTTTTACCGGCGGCTGCCGGCAGCGCGTGAACTGGACGAACGGCTGCGGCAATTCGGTTTGCCGGACGAAGCATCGTTGCTGGAACGCAAAGCCCGCTTGGGGCATCCGCGTTTGCCGAAAGTTGACAGCATCCGCAAAGCATTGCTGCTCTCGCGCGTCACCATTGGCGCGGACGTGGCAGTCACCAGCGTGCTGATCGCGGGAGTAAGGCAACGCTATCCACAAGCCGAAATCGTGTTGCTTGGTTCAGCCAAGTTGCGCGAGTTGTTCGGCGGCGATGCGCGCATCCGCGTGCGCGAGTTGCGTTACGAGCGCGGCGGAACGGTGCTCGCGCGCTTGCGAAGCTGGCTGGCGGTGGCGGCTGCGGTGGAAGAAGAAGCGCGGGATTGCGCGCCAGTCGAATTGCTGGTGCTCGATCCTGATTCGCGGCTGACGCAGTTGGGACTGTTGCCGGTGCTTGAAGATGAAACGCGGTATCTGTTTTTTGAAAGCCGCCGCTTTGGACACGAGACCGATTTGCCGTTGGGCCAGTTGACGGCGCGCTGGTGGCAAACGTTGAGCGGAGTCGAGACAGCACTCTTTCCGCAACTGGCGCTGCCTGCGGAGCACCTGGCGTTCGGACAAACCGTCGCGCGGAAATTGCGCCAGACCGGACAGCCACATCTCGTCAGCCTCAGCTTCGGCGTGGGGGGCAATGCGCAGAAGCGCGTCAATGACGACTTTGAAGCGGCGCTGTTAAGCCAGTTGCGGCAAGATTCGGCGTTGATTTTAGACAAGGGTGGCGCGCCGGATGAGCGCGCGCAGGTTGATGCGTTGACGGCGGCGTTGCGCGCGGCAGGCCAGCAGGTGCTTGAACTGAATGCTGAGAATGCCGCTGTCAAACTGGCCGCTGAAACAGGCCAGCCGGCCATCGTCACTTGGGACGGCAGCATTGGCGCGTTCGCGGGCTTGATTGCGGCCAGCGATCAATACATCGGCTACGACTCAGCGGGTCAGCACATAGCGGCGGCGCTGGGCGTGCCGGCCTTGACGGTTTTTGTGAACAGCAACTCGCAGCGTTTTGCCGAACGCTGGCGGCCGTTTGGCACGGGCATAAGCAAAGTTTTCCAACTGCCAAGTGAATCGTTAGCCAAGCTGACGGGCCACACTGATTCGACAGCGGCGCTCTTCGCAGAGGTTTTGAAATTGCACCAGGAATTGCTTGAAGGGTGCGCGTAATTCGACAAGCGAATAGGTACGCGGATGACGCGGATGCGGCGGATCAGCGCGGATCAACCCGAAATAGAATCTGCGGAAACCCGCTGCATCCGTGTCATCCGCGTGCCTGTTTCCTTTACTTTGCATGCATTTCTTTTACGCACAGGCTTCAATTTATTACAGCACGTTGATGGTAACGGTGTTGGCAGTCTTGCCGTTCACGGTGAAGACCAAATTTACGACGCCACGCCCGCTTAAGGCGCGCGGGATGCGCACGTTGGCTTGATCCAGTCCGGCGAAGGAGCCTTGCGTGCCAGCAAATACCACCTCGGCATTTTCGCCGCCGATGGTGCACGTCACATTGCTCAAGCCGCCATTGTTGCGAAAGCCCGTGCCATAAAGAATCAAATAAACCGTGTCGCTCGCGGGCCCCAGATCAATGGGCAGAGGGTCGTAGCCGTTGCCGGCGGCATTGAGTTGGGCGACCGGTTCCATTGATTGCGCGTTGTTGGCCTTGATGCGCAGGGCCGATCCCGCTGGCGCACCTTTGCCATTCGCGTTGGCCGTGAACAAGCCCGGCGCGGTGTCGGCAATCGTCACCGTGCCCTGGCCGATGATTTTATCGGCGCGCACAACCGAAACCGTAGCCGCGCCCGGGGTCAAACCGGCGGGCATCAGATAATTGATTTGCGACCACGAGACGAAAAAGAGCGGCGCATCGAAGGTGCGCTTGGCGGTGTCTGTCACTTGCACCTTCACCCCGCTCAACTGGGTGGGCAAGGGAGTGGCATCGGCGCTGAGCGTGGCACTAGCCAGGCTGGCGCCAAAGAGCGCCACAATCGCCTCACGCGCCAACGTGTCAGTCGCAAAGCTGGCGGCTGAAGCCGACGACACTGCTGGGGGCGGAATCGGCGCTTGCACCAGCGTGCGTTTCAGAGTGTAGACATAATCGCCATCCGCTTTGCCGTTGTTATTGCCGATCAGGCCAGCCAGATAAAACGTGACGTTCCCCACACCGCCGCCGGGCGCTTTCCAATGCACCGTCCAAGTGTAAAAGCCGTTGCCGTTTTTGAGTTGCGTCAGGTATTGGCGCGGGTTGTTGGTGGTGGCGGCTTGCAGTTGCGTCTGGCTATTCGCCACGACGCTCAACGTACCGGCTTGCTCACCGTTGTCATTGAGCGCCGTAAGTTGAAAGCCATAGCGCTGACTTTGTCCCTGGGTGAGCGTCACGGTGAAATCGTACTCTTGATAGAGCGTATAACCGCCGTCCGGCAGGCCCTCAAAGGTGAGCTTGCCAGAACCGCTATTGACGGCAAACGAGGTGTGGCATGCCGACATCGCGCAGGTCAATTCGCCGGGCGCGCCCGTGTGTGCTGCCGGTGAGCCGGCGCTATTGGCTTGCACGCGGGGCAACGTCAACCAGTATCCGGCCAGCAACATGAAGAGCCCAAACAGCGAGAGTTTGAGCAGCGTTTTTGAGAGTCGCATAACTTCTGATTTCCTTAGCAGAACGCGCCGGTCAAAGCGCGCGCGATTAATCCATCACCAGCCCGCACTGTTTTAGAGCGGTCAACGTCACGCTTATTGGAAAGAAACCTTGATGCCAGCCTTGCTGACGCGCTCGACATCATTGACTTTCGTTTTGACGATGACATCCACATCTGCCATGCCGATCAAGCTCTGCGGCAGTTTGGCTTCGATGATGTCAAGGCCATTGAACGCGCCGCTGGCGGTCAAATCCGGGCCGACGTATACCAGGCTGGTTTCAAAATCAACGCCGCCGATGGTCAAGCCGACCAGCGGGCTAAAGCGCCAGCCGGTGCCGAAGACGCGTATGACGTTGGGCGCGGCTTCGGTGCCCACGGCGCAGGGCGGATCGGTCAACGTCAGCGTGCCATCGGCATTGCGCTTGCCGCATTTGACCAGGGCGCGGCCTTCGCCATTGCCCGTGGTCGTCAACACGCCGGGCGCGGCGTTCAAAACATTCAGCCGTGACCGGAACAGGCTGCCGTTGTTATTGATGAGCACCAGCGCCTGTTCGGCCACGGCAACGTTGCTAGGCACCACAAAGTTGATCTGTTCCGGCGAAACAAAGCTCAAGCGCGCCGACTTGCCGCCGACCGTCACGGTCACGCCCTTCAGTGCAAAGGGGAAATCATTGGCGCTGGCCGTCTCGTTGGCCAGCCCGGTGCCTTGCGCGAGGGCCAGTGAGCCGCGCGCCACCACGCCGCCCTCATAACTGGCCGCATTCGCCAGCGAGAAGGTGCCGGGGAGCTTGTCAGAGAATGACACGGTGACTTTGTTGCTGATGACAGTGCCGAATTCGACGGTGAATTCGGCGTCCGTCTTCCCGGCGAGGTCTTTGACCAGCGGCACATTGATCTGATCCAACCCGGTTATATCACCCTGTGCACCGCTGTATACCGGCGTCAGCACCGTGTCGCCGAATTTTACGGTGAGGCCGGTGCCATTGCGCCAGCCGGTGCCGTAAATAACCAGGTAGGCGGCGTCGGTCTCATTGCCGACTTCACAAGCCGGACTGGTAGTAACAAAACTCAGCCCGTCATCAGCGACTCGTCCGCATTGGGCCGACGCCTTACCCGTGCCAGTACCGGTGACAGAAAAAACACCGGGCGCGACATCCACCAGTTTGACGGTGCCGCTCGCTTGCAGCCCATTGTTGTTGATGGTGAAAGGCGCCGTATCGCTGATGCCGATTTGCGCGGGCACGATGAAGTTCACCTGGGTTGGCGAAACGAAAAGTATCTGCGCCGCGAAGCCGCGCACGGTGACGCGCACGTTGTTGAGTTGCAGCGGCAGGGGGCTGGCCGTGGCGGCTTGCACAGTCGAGGAAAGCTGCGAGCCAAACGCCGTCACGATGGAACCGCGCGCAACCTGGGTGTTATCGAAGCTGGCCGCATTCGCCAGCGCCGGCGCCGTCGCATTTACGCCCGTCACAGGGTAGAGGATGGCGCGGAAGGCTTCGGGGTTGAGCGTCAAACCGGCAGCAATCAAATTCGATTCGAGACTGAAAATGACCGCCGTGCCAGCGGCATCGGCAAAGCTCGGCACCGTAACGGCACGCTGATCCAGGGTCAGCGCTGAGCCCGCGGTAAAGGTCAATTGCCGGAAGCTGGCTTTGGCGATGTCATAACGAAAGACTTCGCGGCTGCCGTCAGCGTTGTCGGTCGTGACGCTGCTGGTCGTGGCCGGCGTCAAATTGGCCGTCGCGCCGAAGGTAATAAACGTCCCGCTCGAATTGATGCTGGCCTGAAAGCTGTGATCGAGCTTCTTCAATTCATCCTGCGTAGGCGTGGCAGAGACGGTCTGGTTCGTCAAGCGCGTGAAGGCGCTGGTGGCGACGTTGTAAAGCCACAACTCGCGCGTCTTGTCGGCATTGTTACCGCCGAAGTTGCCGCCCGATTCAAAGACAATCAACGATCCGTTATCGCTGATCGGATGCACAAAGGCCGGCAGCACAGTCATCGGCACAGTCGTATTGGCGACATAAAAGTCAGTTGCCACCAATTGCGGAATGATGGCGTTGCCCGTCGTGTCGGTGACCTGTGTAAGAGTGTTGGCCGCCGCGCCGACGGCGTAGAGGAAGATTTCGCCGTTAAAGTCGGTGTTTTTATTCGCCGTTGCGCCCGGGTAGTTAAAAGCCGAAAGAAAGACCAGGCTCTTGCCATCGCCGCTGAGGTGCGGGCTGCCGTTGAATCCTTTGACCGCAAAATTGACGATCGTGTCGGCATCGCGCGTGATCGTGACTTGTGCGTAGCGCTTGGTGACCGTGTTGTAAGTGAAAATTTCGCCATCGCCATCCGGGTCGAGTGCCCCGGTCGGGCCTTCCTTCGCCGCATTGAAGGCTGCTGTGCCATTCTCCAACGCATTGAACGCGCTGCGCGTCGAAATGAAGGCGACCACCGAGCCGTCGTTGTTGAGCGTCGGGGAATAGTTGGTGAAAATTTCTGTCACGACTTCGGCACTGTTATTTTTGCCCGTATTGGTCAGCCGCGTAATTTTGGCGTCGGCGCGTTTGGTGGCATTGCGCGGCATATCAATCAGATAAACTTCCTGATTGCCATCGTCGTTGCCCGCGCTGGTCAGCGCGGCGTTGGAGGTGAAGACGATTTTGGTGCCGTCGCCGCTAATCATCGGCGTGTTGTTGGTGACGCGCAGCAGCGTCCGGGTATTATCATCGGGGTCTAAGAGGTTTTTGGTGTCGGTCAACTGAATGACGGTGCGGGTGTCTACCTCGAAGAGGAAGATTTCGCGGTTGCTGTCCACATTCGAGCCGTCATAATCGTTGATCGAGTCAAAAACAAAGCGTTTGCCATCGTTGCTGACGCCGCGGATGTCAACACCCCTGGCATTGGTCGGCGTCGTCAATTGTATGATGGCGACTTCATCGGTCGGTGTGGCGGTCTGGGCGGTTGAGGTTTGGTGCTTGCCGATGGAACCAAAGATGGAAAAACAAAGCAGGATAAACAAAACGAGCCAAAATCTTTTCACGCGAAGAAACTCCCTTGAACGAGATGAACACAAGCTTCACTAGCCAGCAGTATGTATTTATGAGTCAAAAGACAAACGATGAACGCGCCTAACCGCATATTCTTGCGTAGCGGAAGGCTTCTGTACGGCAGTGCTGCCATAGCCTGTCTATTGCTGGGTGAACAAGACGGCGGATTATAGACGAGCCTCTCCGCCTTGTCGAATAAGGCCCCCAACAATGACAACCGGGCAAAACAAAGCGGGGAAAAGCCGCTTGGCTCTTCCCCGCTTTGTTGTCCGTGCGCCGCTTTGCGCCAATGGCTCAAGCGGCTTTCGGGCTGACGTATTGTTCGTAACGTCGGAACGGTTCGTAGATGCGTTCTTCCTTCACCGGCTCCGGCTCAGGGTACTGCTCTTCCAACCGCACCATTTCGACCGCTTCGATGTAGACGCGATCCATGTTCTCCGGCTGGAACCCGCTCCGCAAACAGGCAGCCACGTGTCGTTTGACCACCTTATCCACTTTGGCGCGCTCTTCGTCAGACAGCTTGTTGATCAGCTTCAGAATGTCGCTTGTAATCTTCATCCCTCTGTCCTCCTTTTCTGCTACTGCTGGTTTTGCCTTTACTCGTATGGGGTGACTTTATTTTGTCGCCCAAGCCAGTTTTGCTTACGACCGGCTTGGAGAATTGGTTTTGGTCGCCCTCTGAACGCGAAATATACAGCCAACTCGCTCACTATGATTCAACTTTTATGCCGTGCCGCCATTATTTTCAGCTAAGACCGCCTGCCTTTTTTGCCCTCTGTTCAAAAGGACAAGCCTATCTGCAATTTACTGCTTTCGCTGTGCCGCAACTGACATTGGCAGCCGTGTCGTAACGTGGCGAAATGGCGCGCCCTAGCCTCCAATCCGCCACGCTCTGCGGCCGGGAATTGCGCGAAAAATCTTTGCTTGACGCGGCAGAAACGCCTGAGGCACACTGCGTTGGCCGCTTCACCCCGGCATACCGCACATATCCCCCAAGCACTCAAAAAGTGTCAGACCTTCGGTGCCGGATTTCTGAGCAAGCAAGTAGTAAGAGTCGAGACAAAGACAGGTCGGCGAATCCCACAAGACAATTCAGGACGATGGCCAATTTCGAGCGTCACATTTTCATCTGTACGAATCAGCGGCCGCCCGAAAACCCGCGCGGTTGTTGCGACCCCGCAGCGTTGGGCGCGTTGCAACTGGCCTTCAAAAAAGAGTTGGCGGCGCGCGGGCTGAACGGTCGCGTGCGGGCCAATCGGGCGGGCTGTCTGGATCAATGCGAACATGGCCCCGCGGTGGTGATTTACCCCGAAGCCGTCTGGTACGGCGGGGTCACACCCGCAGACGTGGCCGAGATCATCGAAACGCACCTCGTCAATCACACGCCGGTCGCGCGCCTGCTGTTGCCAGACGGCTGCATCAACACGCCGGCCTGTGAACACAAAGCGCCACGCGCCAAAGCGTAGCGAAATTCCCGCGTGCCCGAAGTCATAGTCATCCCAACCCGCGAGTCAACATAATGCGCCACACCCATCCCATCAAAGTCGTTTCCATCGGCGGCGGCACCGGTCTTTCGACGCTGCTGACCGGCTTGAAACCCGCGCTCGCCGCCGCCGAAATCGAACTGACCGCCATCGTCACCGTCACCGACGACGGCAAAAGCTCCGGTCGGTTGCGTGGCGAATTCGGCGTGCTGCCGCCCGGCGACATACGCAATTGCCTGGTCGCGCTGGCCGATGAACACCATCCGTTGGCCAATCTTTTCCGGCATCGTTTCCCCGGCGACGGCGCGCTGGGCGGCCATTCGCTGGGCAATCTGATCCTGCTGGCGCTCAATCAACAGAGCGGCGATTTCCTGGCTGCCGTAAACCAAGCGCGCCAACTGTTGGGCATCAAGGCGCGCGTGCTGCCCTCGACGCTCAATCACGTAGACCTCGTCGCGCGCGTCGGCAACAAAACCACACGCGGCCAGATCGCCATCAAGTCGCAAGACGGCACGATCAGCCAACTAGCCCTCGTGCCTTCAAACGCGCAAGCCTTGCCCGAAGCCATCGAAGCGATCTTCGACGCCGACTTGATCACCTTTGGCCCCGGCTCGCTTTACACCAGCGTGATCGCCAACCTGCTGATCAAAGGCATCGCCGCCGCCGTGGCCGATGCCAAAGCGCAAAAGCTATACATCTGCAACGCGCTGACCGAATTCGATGAGACCGATCAATTCACCGCCGCCGATCACGTGCAGCAACTGCTGACCTATGCGCCCGGCTTGCAATTGGATTACGCGCTCTTCAATTCCGCGCCGATTTCCGCCGAGATGCGCGAACGTTACGCCGCCGAGAAAGCCTATGCGCTAGATCCGCCGCCGCCACACGTGCACGCCTTGCCCGGCACCGAATTGATCGCGCGCCCGCTGGCCTCAGAAACGCGCTTCGTGCGCCACGATCCGCAACGGCTGGCGCAAGCCATCTTTGAGATTTACCGCCGCCGCCAAGCGCCGCCACTGACGCGCGCATCCCAAGCGGCCTTCCCCCTTCAGCAAATTTCGTTTTGAGGTAGCTTGCCGTGAACATCAACGTTTTGATTCTCGCCGCCGGCTTGGGCACGCGCATGAAGAGTGCCTATGCCAAGGCCTTGCACAAAATCGGCGGGCGCACGCTCATCGGCCACGTCGTCAACACCGCCGCGCAACTCAACCCCGACACCATCACCGTCGTCGTCGGCCACCAAGCCGATCTGGTTGAACAAGCCGCGCGCGCCGCGTTGGACGTGCACAACGCCGACAAACTACGCTTCGCGTTGCAAGCCGAACAGCGCGGCACCGGCCACGCCGTCAGCAGCGCCAAAGCCGCCTTTCAAAATCAAGCCGGCGTGCTGGTGGTTTTGTATGTGGACGCCCCGCTCGTGCAAGCCGCGACGTTGCGCCAACTGGTCGAGACCCACGTCAACCAAAAGAACGCCGCGACCTTGCTGACGACGCGCATTGATCCGCCGCCCGCCTTTGGCCGCATCGTGCGCAACGACGCAGGCGAATTCCTCTGCATCACCGAAGACAAAGATTGCACACCCGCACAACGCGCCATCACCGAAGTCAATCCCGGTTTTTACTGCTTCGACATCGCGGCGTTGCTGCCCGCGCTCAATCAGCTTCAACCGAACAACGCGCAAGGCGAGTATTACCTGACCGACGTGCCCGAAATTCTACTCAGCGATGGCAGGCGCGTCGGCGCGGCGCTTTATGCCGATTACAAAGAACTGGCTGGCCTGAACGACCGCGTCGAACTCGCCGAAATCGGCCAGCGGCTGCGCGCGCGCACACTGCGCCGCCTGATGCTCGATGGCGTGACGATTGTTGACCCGAACTCGACTTACATTGATGACACGGTCGAGATTGGCCGCGACACCGTCATCCACCCGCAAGTCATCATCGAAGGCGCTTCGTGCATTGGCAGCCATTGCGAAATCCATTCCTGGTCGCACCTGATCAACGCCGAGATCGGCGACCTGTGCATCGTCAACAACGCCTGCGTCATCACGGACAGCAAGCTGACCGCGCAGAACAAAGTCGGCCCCTTCGCCCACCTGCGCATGCACGCCGAACTTGACGAACAAGCCGTCGTCGGCAACTTTGTCGAAGTCAAAAAATCGCGGCTCGGCAAGAAGACCAAATCCATGCACCTGACCTACCTGGGCGACGCCACGCTGGGCGACCGCGTCAACATCGGCGCGGGCACGGTCACCTGCAATTTCGACGGCAAGCAGAAACACCCGACCATCATCGGTGACGATGTCAAAATCGGTTCGGACACCATGCTGGTCGCGCCGGTCACCGTTGGGCGCGGTGCGATGTCGGGCGCGGGGTCGGTGATTACGCGGGATGTGCCGGAGGATGTGCTGGTGGCGGGCGTGCCGGCGCAGGTGAAGAAAAAGCTGAAGGCGTAATAGCGTGTCAGCTATACTGCTTAAGGAGGTAGTTTCATGTCACAAACTGCTGAAGTCTTATTAGCTGAAATCGCGGCGCTGCCAGCCCACGAGCGGGCGAAGCTGCTCGGTTCGCTCAACGGTCAGACAGCGAAAAAAGATGCTGTCGCTAACGATGTTTCAGAAAAGCAGTTGCAAATACCAGACCCTGAATTGTCCATGCGTTGGATGGATGAGCATCGCGCCCAATATGCCAACGAATACGTCGCGTTGATGGGCGACAAGCTGATTGCCCATAGCGCGAATGCGCGTGAAGTGATTGCCGCCGTGCGCGCGGGCCATTTCAACGGAGCTTTTTTTGCGCTGGTTTCACCGCCGGATGAGCCTTTGTTTGCGGGTTTCTGACTTCATTCGTATGGCGTTGTTCCTCCCTTTTCAAGAGCTGTTTCGTTTTCCCGATCATCCTGACGGGATCGTGATTCCAGTCACACTGCAAAGCGGTACGTTGACGCACGCTGCCCACGCGGCAGTGGATTGCGGCGCAGGCGTTTGCCTGTTCTCTCGTGAAATCGGTGAATTGCTCGACCTGCCGATTGAACAAGGCGACCCTATTCGCCTGCGCACACTTGCAGGGAGCCTTGATGCCTTCGGCCACGAAGTCACGCTGACGGCATTAAACTTGTCGGTGGTAAGCGTCATTTATTTTGCCCGTTATGAAGGCTTGCCGCGCAACTTGCTCGGACGCCTGGGCTGGTTGCGCAAGATCAATTTCGGTTTGGTCGAAAATGACAATTTGATTTACGCCGGGCGCTACGATGCTTGAGCCGTTCGAATTGCCGGGCGGCTGAAAGAACAACGAGTGGAGAATCGCTATGTTCTGCCCCCAATGCGGCGCTCAAACTGAACAGCAGACGAAATTCTGCAAATCTTGCGGCTTGAAGCTTACTGAGCTTGCACGAATAGTTGAACCACCTGTCGAAACGCCGCCTCAAACTGCTGAGCGGACGCGGCGCGAAAAATGGTTGTGGGAGGGCAGCCTGGTCACGCTGATGAGCGTTATCATCCAACTCTTCCTTTTCATTGTGTTCGGCTTGGCAACGTGGTCTTTGATGTCCGGCTTTCGCCCGGTTTATTTCGTCTTTCTTGCCATGTCACTTCTGACTGCGGTGTCCGGTATTTCCTTGATGCTGCGCGGCGGTTTCCTGACCGAGTTCAATCGCCGCGCGCTACGCCGTCAGCTTGCCGCACTTGAACAACAACTTCGTGAGGCGGAAGAGTCGGAAGGGGGACGCCCGGACGCCGCGCACTTGCTGAAGCCGTTGTCGCAGGCAGGCGATTTACCTGGGGTAACTGAACACACAACACGTGAGCTTCAGCCGTTACCGAGCCATTCTGGAAAGCTCAAATAATTACCAAAGGGGAGTAAAACAATGTGCGGAATCGTCGGTTATGTAGGTTCAAAACAAGTGGTGCCGGTGGTGATCGAAGGACTCCGCCGCCTGGAATATCGCGGTTATGACAGCGCGGGCATCGCCGTCGTCAACGCCAAAGGTGAGATGGAAGTGCGGCGCGCTTCGGGCAAGCTGCGCAACCTCGAAACCGTCCTCAATCAAAAGCCCATCGAAGGCGATTACGGCCTGGGCCACACGCGCTGGGCCACGCACGGCCGCCCGACCGAAGAGAACGCCCACCCGCATCGTTCCAGCAGCGGCCGCATCTGCGTCGTTCACAACGGCATCATCGAAAACTACCTCGAACTCAAACGCGAACTCGTCCGGGAAGACCACCGCTTCCAATCCGAAACCGACACCGAAGTCGTCGCGCACCTGATCGAAAAACACCTGCGCCGCGATCCGTCGTTGGGGCTGGAAGGCGCATTCCGCGCGACGCTCAAAGAGATTCGCGGCATCTATGCGCTGGTCGCGCTCTCAGCAGATGAGCCGCAGAAGCTCGTGGCCGCGCGTTTAGGGCCGCCCGTCGTCATCGGCCTCGGCGACGAGGAATCTTTCGTAGCCTCGGACATTCCCGCAATCCTGCAACACACGCGCGATATGTTTTTCCTCGGCGACGGCGAGATGGCCGTGCTCACACGCGCCGGCGTGCACGTCGAAGATGCGCAAGGCCGGGCCGTCAAACCGCAAGTTCAGCACATCAACTGGGACCCGGTGCAGGCGGAAAAAGGCGGCTTCAAACATTTCATGCTCAAGGAAATTTTTGAGCAGCCGCGCGCCGTCCGCGACACCACCCAAAACCGCGTCTCGCTCGACACCGGCCACGTTTACCTGGACGAGATCAACATCCCGGCGGCTTACTTCCGCAGCTTCAGCGACGTCAAGCTCGTGGCTTGCGGCACCGCCTGGCACGCCGCGCTGGTCGGCAAATACCTGATCGAAGAACTCGCCCGCGTCCCCGTCGAAGTGGATTACGCTTCGGAGTTTCGCTACCGCAATCCGATCCTCACGCCCAGCACGCTGATGATGGTCATCTCGCAATCCGGCGAAACCGCCGACACGCTCGCCGCCTTGCGCGAAGCCAAAGAGAAAGCCTGCCGCTCCATCGCCATCTGCAACGTGCAAGGCGCGATGATGACGCGCGAAGCCGACGGCACGATTTACACCCACGCCGGCCCCGAAATCGGCGTCGCCTCGACCAAAGCCTTCACCTCGCAAATGGTCGCGGCCTATCTCTTCGCCCTGTACCTCGCCCAAGAGCGCAACACGCTCACCACTGAGCAACTGCAATGGCACGTGCGCCACCTCTCCGAACTGCCGGTCAAGCTGGAAAAGCTGCTCAACGACCCCAACACCGATTACGAAGAGCTGTCCAAACACTTCGTCCTGTCCAGCGATTTCCTTTATCTCGGTCGCGGCATCAACTTCCCGATTGCGTTGGAAGGCGCTTTGAAGCTGAAAGAGATTTCGTATATCCACGCGGAGGGTTACGCCGCCGGCGAGATGAAACACGGGCCGAATGCGCTGATTGATTCGCGCCTACCCGTCGTCGTCATCAACACGCTCGACCCCGACGACGAAAAATCGCGGCTGCGCTACGAAAAGACCTTGTCGAACATTCAAGAGGTGCGCGCCCGCGACGGCATCGTCGTCGCCATCGTTACTGAAGGCGACAAAGACACGCGTGACATGGCTTCGTTCACGATTGAGGTGCCGCCGTCGAGCGAATTGTTATCGCCGGTGCTGTCCACGGTGCCGATGCAATTGCTGGCCTATCACATTGCGGTGCGGCGCGGCTGCGATGTGGATCAGCCAAGAAATTTGGCGAAGAGTGTGACGGTCGAATAAGTCTACAAACTTCAAATTGCGCGTTCGTAGTACCGCCTTCAGGCGGCTGCGCGCGGAGCGCAAATGGCGCAGCTTCGCGGACTGCTTTGGAAAGAGAAATGAGTGCCGTCATTTTTGACTTTTGCTCTTTGCCTTTTGCCTTTTGATTTCTTCAGTCCTTGATCGGAATCGGCTTGCGCGTCTGCGCATCCACCGCGACATAAACGGCCTCGGCTTCCATCACGCGGACGAGGCAATCGCTGTCGTGGTAGCGGATGGCTTCGACGATCAGACCGACGGTGACACTGGTCGTGCCGATCTTGAGCGTGCGGCTGTAAAAGCTGACCACATCGCCGACGAAGACGGGCGCGATGAATTCGATGCCGCGCAGGGCGACCGTCACGAAAAGTTTGTCAGCGTGTTTGCGGGCTTCGATCCCGCCGGCCTGATCGAGATGGCTCAGGATCACGCCTCCGAAAATCGTGCCGCCCGGATTGGTGTCGCGCGGCAGCATCGAAACGCGAATCGCCAAACTGCCCAAAGCGGGTGGCGGGTTGTGTTGTTCGGTTTGCATAGGCGCGCGATGGTAGTGGATGTTCGGCGAGCCGGGCAAATGCCGCGCTGATTGCCCTTTCATTGCCCGCTTATTAAAAGCCGGATAACCGCGCCTTCTTCCGAAAAATCGTAGCAGCTCTACGAAATTCTGGATAAGAACAATTTTTTCAGCCTTGACCTGTACCAGCGCGAATCAGCTAAGTCAGCCTCTTTCAAGGAGCTAACTGGAAAGGCAGAAATTCGAGACTTGTGGCATGGGTCTTGCTCTAGTGCTGATGCGTGTGCGAGGTGGCTACCTTAGCACCGCGTCTTCCAAGTTTTCATCCCAGCAAAGCTAGCCTTCACAAGGAGAGGATTCAAACCCTCTCCTTATTTTTTTGTTCACAGTTGCGAGAGGTGCGTGTATTTGAGCGTGATGAGCGCGCGTTTGACAGCCGCAATGGCGGCCTCGAATTGCGTGGCGTGCACCAACACGGCGTCGGTGCGATAGGTCGAGATGCTCAGAATGCTGATGCCCGCATCGGCCAACGCCCGGCTGATCTCCGCGATAAAACCCACCACCGAAAAATCAAGCACCGTGTCGAAGCGGATCATGCGCCGGTCGAGTTCAGCCTCGGCTTGCGGAAAACGCGCGGCGAGTTGTTGCCAAAAGGCTTGAGCAACAATCAGCGTGATCTCTTCTTTATCGCGCGTGACCGAAACGAAGCCCTCGGCCTCGCGCACGGCTTCGAGCACGTCGCGGTAGCGCGCCAACGGCAGGCTGGCGACGGCGTAGCGCGTTTCGGGAGTGTAAAGTTGAATCGGCATGGTTTTCTCGTCTCTTGAGCGGATCAAGCTGACAGCACGGCATAAGCGCGCACCGGGAACGTGCCGACGCCGCGAAATTTGACTGGCACGCAATGAAAGCGAAAGCCCGCCGCCGGCAATTGCGCCAGGTTACAAAGATGTTCGACCACCGGAATGCCCGCGCCCAGCAACAACGTATGCACCGGACGCGCGCCGTCGGCCTTGTCGTCAATGTTCACGGAATCAATGCCGACCAGCGCGGGGTTGCGCGCGGCCAGCCATTCGGCAGCCGCGCGCGTGATGAATGGCGCATCCTCGCCGTATTGCGGCGTGCGCCAGTGGCAATCCCAATCCGTGCGAATCAAAACCGCTTTGCCGCGCACGTCACAGCGCTCAAACAACACGACGCCCAGTTCCCTGCCCGCTTGGGTTGCGTCAATCAACAGTCCTTCGACATCGGCCAGCCGTTCCAACGGCAGCATGCTCAAATCGCCGCCGTCAGCGAAGCGGTGAAAGGGCGCGTCAATATAGGTGCCGGTGTTGGCAATCATCTCGATGCGCCCGATCTGAAAGGTCGTGCCCGCGGCGTAATGCGCTGCTGACGCTTCGCGGCTCAGATAATCGGTCACTACCGGCGCGGGCAAGCCGGGATAGGTGATCAGGCCGTTTTCGACCTCGTGGCTAACGTCAATGAGTCTGCTCGCCATCGTTACTTCGCCGCCACCGCCGGCCAGCCCGATGTTTTCAACTCGCGCCGCAACTTCGCCATCGTCGCTTCAACATCTTCCAGCTTGCGCGGGATGCCTGCCGACAGCACGACCGGATCACCGTTGGTCACCAGCACATCGTCTTCGATGCGCACGCCGATGCCTTTGTATTTCTCGAAGGCGGAGCGCACGGCCTTGCTGAACTTTTCGTTCTCCGGCGTCTTGGGCAACACGTCCAGCGCGTCGGGGCGGATGTAGATGCCCGGCTCGACGGTGTAAATCATCCCCGCCGCCAGCGCCTTGCCGCGCACGCCCACGTCGTGCACGTTCATGCCCAGCCAGTG
Source organism: Acidobacteriota bacterium (assembly GCA_043740245.1). Classification (GTDB taxonomy): domain Bacteria; phylum Acidobacteriota; class Blastocatellia; order RBC074; family RBC074; genus JACPYM01. Next base: position 40,746 of record JAYUCP010000676.1, read on the forward strand.
ACTGGTGCCGTGCATAAACCAGGTGCGGTATTCGCTGTTGTCCTTGGACGTAATCAGCCCCAGCCGCAACAAGCCTTCCTTGACGACTTCGGTCGCGCGTTCGTTTCCGCTGGTGGCCGCTGGGCCGCCGCTCATGAAATTGCCGGAGCGTGCAACCTTGAAGACAGCTTCCTGCGCTTCATAAACGATGCGGTAAATGTCAGCTTGCTCTTTGCTGAATTTGCCGTTGACAGGCAGCGTGCGCGTGACGTCGGCGGAGTAATGATCGTATTCCGCCGCGCAATCCATCAGCAGCAGCTTGCCGTCATCCAAGCGATCCTGGCTGGTTATGTAATGCAGCGTCGTCGCGTTGTCGCCCGCGCCCACGATGCACGGATAGCCCCAGTTGTCGGCGTTGCGGCGGCGGTAGGTGTATTCAAACTCGGCCTGCACTTCGTATTCGTACAACCCCGGCGCGGCCACGGCGAAGGCGCGGAAGAAGGCTTCGCCGGAAATATCCACCGCGTGCTGCATCAGCTTGATCTCCCACGGCGATTTGACTTGGCGCAGTTCAGCAAAGATCGGATGGCCGTTCTTGATCGTCAGCCCCGCGTTGGCGGCGGAGACGGCCTCAGCCAATTCGTGCTCCGCGCGGTACTCGCGCAGGTCGCGGCCCGGCGGCGTCAGCAGATAAAGCTCGCCCTGATTGTTTTTGATCGCGTCGCTGATGTTCTGAAACTCGCTCTGCCATTGCGCGGCCAGCGCGGCTTGCGGTTTTGAGACGTTGCCGAGTTTCGCCAGCGCCTGTTCGGCGCGCGGGGCCAGATGCGCGAGGAAGCCGTTGAGCAAGCGGCTGTCCCACACTTCCTGCACGCCGCTGCGGGCGCGGGCTTCGTCGCTGCTCATCATGCGCCCGTGCCAGGTTTCATTGCGCGGGTCGCGTTCAGGCATAAACAGAATCTCGCGCGTCTTGGCCGCGCCGGGCAACAACACCAGCGTCGCGCCTTCCTGCTTGATGCCGGTCAGGTAATAGAGATTGTTTTCCTGCCGGTAATGGTAATCCACATCGTTGGTGTACATGCGCGGCTCGGTGCTCAGCAACACCAGCACGGCCTTGTCGCCCAGGCGTTTCATCGCGTCAGCGCGGCGTTTGCGCAATTCGGTGACGCGGTCAGCCTCGGCGATCTGCGGCGCGGCTGGCGCGAGATGCCACAACTCAGCGACGGCATTTTTGACGGCATCACGGGCCGAAACGCTAAAGAACGAAGCGGTGAGCAGCACCAAGGTGATGGCGCTGAATAGCAGTGTGCGGCGGTTAAAAGTCATGGTTCACCTCGAACGAAAGGTGTCAGTAGCCCGACCGTGAGGGAGGGCCGACTTG
>JAYUCP010000677.1:0-17945 GCA_043740245.1 Acidobacteriota bacterium
GTCAGAGACCTTCCGCACATCGGGCGGCAAAGCCGCAAAATACCTGTCGGACGCTGCCACGATTTCCACCAATTAAATCAGTGAGGAAGCATGAGCCAATCATACGAACACCTGCTAATCGAAACCACGCCTGAAGGCGTCCACACCATCACGCTCAATCGCCCCGACAAATTGAACGCCGTGAATATGCAACTTGCCGCAGAGTTGCCGCACGCTGTCGCCGCCGCCAGCGCAGACGATGCCGTGCGCGTGGTGGTCATCACTGGCGCGGGGCGCGGCTTTTGCGCGGGCTTGGAATTGTCGCCCGCCAATGTCGCGGCGATGCGCGCTGCGGGCAACAAGTCACGTCACGAACGGCTGGACGATCTGCATTGGGTCGGGCGCTGGGTGCTGGCCGTGACCGGTTGCGACAAACCCGTCATCGCCGCGATCAATGGCCCGGTGGTGGGCGCGGGCTGCGGATTGACGCTGGCGTGCGACATCCGCTTGCTGAGCGAAGCGGCGGTCGTCAGCACCGGGTACGCGCGCATCGCGCTCTGCCCGGATGCGGGCGTGAGTTACTTCCTGCCGCGCCTGGTCGGTTGGTCACGCGCTTCGGAATTGATCCTGACCGCGCGCGACATCAAACCCGAAGAGGCCGAGCGCATCGGCTTGGTCAGCCGCGTGCTGCCTGCCGAAAACTTTGCGTCGAGCGTGGCCGAATACGCCAAACAGTTGGCCGCCGGGCCGCCGCTGGCGCTGACGTTGTCGAAGCGGCTATTGCTAGCCTCGATGGAGGCGGAGTTGCGCGAGCATTTGCGGCGCGAGATCAGCGGGATCATGCAATGCCTCGCGAGCGAAGACACCAAGGAAGCAATGCAGGCCTTTGGTGAAAAGCGGCGGCCTGTGTTTAACGGACGTTGATTGTTTGTATGAATTCGGAATTCCGCGGAGGAATGAATGACAACACCGGAAATCACTGCCGCACTGGCGCGTTGGCACGAATGCGTCACGACAGGCGATATGAACAAACTGGACGAATTGACAGCCGACAACGTCGTCTTCCGTTCGCCGTTTTTGTGGAAGCCGAAACCGGGCAAGGCAATGCTCAAGCTCGTGCTGGGCGCGGCCTCGCAAGTGTTTGAGGATTTCGCCTATCACCGCCAGATGACTGACGGGACTTCGTGGACGCTGGAATTCAGCGCGCACATCGGCGCCATCGAATTGAAAGGTGTGGACATCATCCGCTTCAATGCCGCCGGCCAGATCGAAGAGTTCGAGGTGCTGATCCGTCCCGCCAAAGGTTTGCAGGCGCTGGGCGAGGCGATGGCGCGCAAGATGACCGAACAAGGCGTGTGGGAACAATTCTCGCAAGGGTAAACAACCAATGCTGAATCAAGCGGAAGAGTTGCGCACACGCTTGTTGCGCGTGGGCGAAACGGTGCGCGACCACGTGCTCGGTGAATTGCGGCGGCAATCCACCGAGGCGCTGTCAGAAGTCGCGTTCGAGACGGCGGCGGACAAAATCTATGTGATTGATCGTTCGGTCGAAACGATCATGCTGCCCGCGCTGGTGACCGAGATTCAGCCGTTGACTTCGTTCGCGCTGATTTGCGAAGGCGTGAATGACGAACAGCCGTTGGCTTTCCCGGCTGGCTTACCGATTGATGAATGCGCGCTGCGGCTGATTGTTGATCCGATAGATGGCACGCGCCCGATTATGTACAACAAACGCTCGGCGTGGTGGCTGGCCGGTCTCGCGCCCAATCGCGGTGCGGCGACCAAACTCAGCGACATCGAATTGGCCGTGCAAGTCGAAATCCCAACGACACGCGCGGCGTTGACCGACAACCTGTGGGCGCTGCGCGGGCAAGGCGCACATGGCGAAACCCTCAACCTGTTCACCGGCATACGCACGCCCTTTCAACCGCAGCCCTCGCGCGCGACCACGATCAGCGGCGGCTTCGCGTCGTTCTTTCATCCCTTCCCCGGCGGCAAAGAAATTTTTGCGGCAATGGAAGAGGCGCTGGCGCAACGCCTGATCGGCGGCTTGGAAGTCAGCAAGACGGCGCTGTTTGACGAACAGTATCTGACGACGGGCGGCCAGCTTTACGAATTGATGATGGGGCGTGATCGTATGTTGGTGGATGTGCGCGGGCTGCTGTATGAAAAGTTCGCCCGCGCGGGCAAAGCCACCGGCCACGCTTGTCATCCTTACGATCTGTGCACGGCGTTGATTGCACAGGAAGCAGGTGTGTTGCTCACTGATGGACGCGGGCAACCGTTCGACGCGCCAATGGACACGACCAGCGATGTGTCGTGGATTGGCTATGCGAATGCGGCGATTCGCGCGGAAGTAGAGCCGGTATTGCTGTCATTGCTGGCACAACACAACTTACTTTGAAACAGTTGCGTTCTCCTGTGAGAGTGCCATCTTTTCAGCTATCCCAAAAAGCCTATGCGACAGATTCGTTTTCACTTCGCGTTCCTGCTCCTGTTTGCGGCGTTTTGGTACGCAGCAACGCCAGCGCCTTTCGACGCGCGCAGCCACACCGAAAGCGCCAACTCCACCTTTTTCGAACTGCAAAAACCAGCGCCGCCGCCACCGCCGGAACAAATCACGAAAAAGGAATTCGAGGTCATCGAAGGCAGCTTTCACGACGGCCTCGGCACCTACGCCGAATTGCTGCTGGCCAATCAATTGATCAAACAAGCGCAACTCGCGCAGCCGCCCTTCGACTTGGCACGCGCTGAACAGAAGTTGCAAGGCGCAATTTCGCAATTGCCGCTGGCTGATCCGCATCGCCAGCTATTTGACCGTGAGATCGGCAACATTCGCACGGCGGCGGAACAGGGCGCGCAGACGTTGCTGAACCAGCGCAACAGCAAACTGGCGCGCGTGCGGCATACGGCGCGCGAATTCGCCAATGCCCACGCGGGTGATGTGCGGTTGGAATTCACCGACGGCACGGCGCTGCCCGTCTCGGTCAAGACCGATAAATCGCACAAAGTCGCCGTCGCCGAAGGCCAGACGCCCGACCTGTTCAACAAATGGCTGGCGCGTTATTTCAATGTGTCGCGTGAGGAGTATGGCGAGTTGCTGCGCGCATTGGGCTTCGCCGATGAATCTGAATTGAAGGCCAATTACCGCAACGTCGCGCGCCTCGTCGCCGAAGTACTCATCCGTCAACTCGCGCTCGCCGATTGCGCCATCAATGATTTCAGCCGCGCGCGCGTCACCGATCTCGCCGCCGCGCAAACGCTGTTCAAACAATTGCGCCATTACAAACACGGCAACGACGACAGCCGCGTCATCATCTTTGACCGCGTAGACGGCGAGGTGAAATGGGATTCGCGCTTGGATGCAATTGACGTGAACGCGCTGACGGCTGAACGCATTTCGTTCCTGCCCGCGCGCCCGCGCAACGGCCAGGCGACGGTGGCGGAGTTCGGCATCAAGCTTGACGGCCACACCGTCGTGACGTTTCAGATCAAGCACCGGCGCGGCAAGGCGAAAGGGACGGCGCGGCAGTTTGAGTTTTCAGACATCACGACGCGGCTGAGCTTGTGAGTAAGACGCCTATAAGTTGGCGGAGCCTTTGGAGTGCGTCAAAATAAGCTAAAGCAAGCCGCGCTCTTTCACTTCCAAATACTTGTTCACCAACTGCAATGACAAATTCCCTGCCGGTACGTCCAACGCCAAGCCGCCCAATTCGGTGATGCGCGCCAGCGCCTCTTCGCGTTGCTGCAACAACTCTTCGGCGACGCTTTGCTGATAGACGTCGCGCGCGGTGTGCGGCGTTTGCGCGACCAGGGCGCGCAGATCGTTATCGCCGATGGTCACGATCAACGGCAGGTGGCGCGGCAGTAATGTTTCGGTGTAGGTGAGTAACTCGGCCGAGGCTTCCCTGTCCACCAAATCGGTCAGGATGATGACGAGCGAGCGGCGCTTGCATTGTTTGGCCAGGTATTGAAAGGCGCGCGCATACGACGGCTCGATCATTTGGGCTTTGACGTTGTAGAGGGCTTCGAGCAACGCGCCCATCTGCGCATGGCCGCGTTGAGGCGGCAGATAGGTCGTGACTTGGCGATTGAAGACCAAAAGGCCGATGTTGTCGCCGCCGCTCGTCGCGACGTAACCAATCGCCAGCGCGGCGTTGATGGCGTGATCGAGTTTGGCCAGCCGGTCTATGCGCGAGGTCATCAGCCGGCCAGCGTCCAGCATCACGACGATGCTCTGGTTGCGTTCGACCTGATATTGCTTGGTCGTCAGGCGGCCCCGGCGCGCGGTGGTCGCCCAGGCGACGTGGCGCAACTCATCGCCGGGCACGTAGTCGCGCAGGCTTTCGAATTCGCGGCCCTGCCCGCGCAGACGCACGCGGCGCAGACCGGTTTGTAAGAGGCGATTGCGTTGCGCCTGCAATTCGTATTTGCGCGCTTCGTGCAGGTTCGGATAGACCTTCACGTGCTGGGCCGCCGGAATGGCAACCTGTTTGATCACCAGGCCCCAGGGCGCGCGCCAGCGCAAGACGACAGCGCCGAAGTGATAATCGCCGCGCGCCGCTGCATAGAGTTTGTAATTGACGCTCGCTTCACGCGGCTGTTTGGCGGACAAGGCGAACGCGCCCGCAAGTAGTTGGCGCACTGGTGTGGCGGTCAGCACGCGGTCGCCGCGCAATTCCAGTTCGGGCGGATATTCGTCTTTGAGCGTGAAGGTGATTTGGCGCGGCAGGTGATGACTGATGCTAATGACGACTTCGTTTTCCGCCCCGATCATTAGGCGATTCGGCAAGTGGCGTTTGACCTCCAACGCCCCCGCATCTTCGGTTTGGCGATAATCACGCCAAGCCAAAGCCAGCAACAACAGATCATACGCGAGCAAGCCCCAGCGCAACGCCGGTTGATCCCAGACAAAGGCCAGCGGCAACGCGCCCAGTACGATCAGGATGAAAAAACGCCAGGTGAAAATCATCGGTAAAAGCAAAAGGCAAAAGGCAAAAGGCAAAAATCAAAAATCAGAACAGCCAGCGCCGCCCTTTTGCTTTTTGATTTTTGCTTTTTGCCTTTTGCTTTCATCAGCGTGGCACTTCGACCGCCGTCAGGATTTCGTCGAGCACGGCATCGGGGGTCAAGCCGTCAATCTCGGCTTCAGAGCGCAGCAGCACGCGGTGGCGCAGGGCCGGGCGGGCGACATCGCGCACATCGTCGGGCGTGACGTAATCGCGGCCACGCATGGCGGCCAGCGCTTTGCTGGCCAATAACACTGCCACTGAAGCGCGCGGGCTAGCACCCCAGAGCAGATTCGGGTTTTCGCGCGTGCGGCGCACGATGGTGACCAGATAATTTTGAATGCCCGGCTCGACACGCACTTGCCGCACATAGGCGCGGCATTGCGGGATGATAGCGGGGTCATCGAGCAGTTCCAGATTGACGGCTTCGAGTTTGCGGGCGTTAAAACCGGCCTGCCAATTGGCCACGATCTGCAGCTCTTGTTCGTGCGAAGGATATTGAATCAGGATTTTCAGCAGGAAGCGGTCGAGTTGCGCTTCGGGCAAAGGGTAAGTGCCTTCGTATTCAATCGGGTTTTCCGTCGCCAGCACCAAAAAGAGCGGCGACAGATGATGGCTCTCGCCGTCAATCGTCACTTGGCGCTCTTCCATCGCCTCCAACAGAGCGGCCTGGGTTTTGGGCGGCGTGCGATTGATTTCGTCGGCCAACAGAATGTCGGTGAATAGCGGCCCGTGGCGTAGGGTGAATTGCGCGGTGCTCAAATTGAACACGTTGGTGCCGGTGATGTCCGAAGGCATCAGGTCGGGCGTGAACTGGATGCGATTGAAGCCGGCGTTGATGAGCCGGGCGAGGGTTTTGACCAGCAATGTTTTGGCCGTGCCGGGCACGCCTTCGAGCAAGGCGTGCCCTTCGGCGAAGAGGCAAACCATGATCTGGTCAATGATCTCGTCCTGGCCGACGATGACCTTGTGGACTTCGTGGCGTAGGTGGGCGGCAATCTGGCTTACGTACTCGCTCATGCGTTTTTTTCAGGTGCGGCGTTAGGGTCGGGAGAAACTTACGACAGGCCGTCACTATAGCCAAAGTGGGCGCTGACGACAAACACAGACCTTCATACTTCCGCAATTCCTACAAGCGCGTGTCGGAACCAATCCTACAGCCAGCCACATTTTGTAAAATCGCCCTCTGTCAGCATTCCGCCTAGTTACTTTCGCAGATAAAATGTAATAATTAACTCGCAATATCATATTAGATGTAGTATCTATGTGGCCTCTCACGGTAGGAGCACGAGCATTTTGCGATGGTGAAAGGTGTCGGAGGTGGTGATGAAATACTGCTCGAACTGCCAAAGTTCATATCCTAATTCCCAAAGTTTCTGTCCCAAGGACGGAACCGTTCTCGCCATGAAAGACCGCTACGGTTTAGCCGGGCGGGTCATCGCGGACAAATATCAAATCGAGGCGCTGGTCGGCGTCGGCGGGATGAGCGCCGTTTATACGGCGCAGCAGATTGGCGTGGGCCGCCGGGTCGCGTTCAAAATCCTGCTGCCGCACCTGGCCAACAACGCGCAGCACGTGGCCAATCTATTTGAGCGCGAAGCCAAGACTGCGGGCCAACTCTCGCACGAAAACATCGCCACCATCTTCGACGCCGGTCACACCACCGATGAAATCGCCTACATCGCCATGGAGTGGGTGGATGGGCAAACGCTGGAAGATGAGATCGCCCAAAACGGCCCGATAAGTCTGGAACGTTCAGCCGTATTGTTGCGCCAAATTTGCGCGGCCCTCGACGTCGCCCACAGCAAGCTCATCATTCACCGCGACCTCAAACCCAGCAACATCATGCTGACGCGCCGCCAGGACGGGCAGGAGCAAGTCAAAGTGCTCGACTTCGGCCTCGCCAAATTAGCCAATGAAGCGAAGGACGTGCTGGTTTCGACCGCCGTCGGCACGCCCCATTACGCCAGCCCGGAGCAGTTTCAGACCGGCGCCGAGATTGATGCGCGCACGGACATCTATGCCTTGGGCGTCACGCTCTATCAAATGCTGACGGGCCGTTTGCCCTTCAACTCCGGTTCAGTGCACGAGGTCATCCGGCAACACATGCTCGAAGTGCCGCCGCCCGTGCGCGAGTTGCGCCCGGAAATTCCGCAATCCATAGACGACCTGCTGCAGCGGATGCTGGCGAAGAATCCGCATTACCGTCCGCAAAAGGCCAGTGAAGTCGTCTTTATGTTTGAGCGGGCCCTGGCCATGATGCTGGACGATGATCCTTCGCTGCACTTGTCACCTGATTTGCTCATGGGCGACCTGCCCTACGGGATGAGCCAGCAATCGCACGAGCAATTGCTGGGGCAGTTGAACGACCTGCAAAGCAGCCACACTAAAAGCTTGGCCGAGGGCTTTGCCCAACCGGCCGGAAACCCCTTTCAAGCTCGCTCGCAGCGCACCGGACAAGATAACCCCTTCCAAGTCCGCTCGCAGCGCGCGGGCCAGGCCAATGCCTTCCAAGCGCGCTCGCAACGCGTCGGCGGGGTGAGTGTGCCTGCCGCTGCGGATGCCGATGACACCGATTATTCAAGCCTGTCCAGGTTGGCCACCTCGGCGTTGACGCCACCTGCGAGCGGTTTCAGCCGCTGGCTCAAGCAGCACAAATTTCTCACGGCGAGCGTGGTCATCTCGCTGCTCATCACGATCAGCATCTTCTTCGTCGCCAAACCGTTTCTAACCGAGAAAGACACTGTGGTAGTGGCGGATTTTGTCAACACCACCGGGGACGAAGTCTTCGATGTGTCGTTGCGGCATGCGCTCTCGGTGCAATTGGCACAATCGCCGTTTCTCAATCTCTTCCCCGACGAAAAAGTGCGCGAGACGCTGAAGTTTATGAATCGCAAGCCGGACGAGCGGCTGACCCCCAACGTCACGCGTGAGATCGGCCAGCGCCAAGGGCTGAAAGCCAGCATCATTGGCCGGATTGACAAGATCGGCAATCAATACGCCCTCTCGTTGCAAGCGGTCAACAGCCAAACCGGCGAGGTGTTCGGCGATACGCTGGTTGCGGCGCAAGGCAAAGAACAGGTTTTGGCCGCGCTGGGCAAGGCCGCGACCGAGTTCCGGCAAAAATTGGGCGAATCCCTGAGCACCATCGAAAAGTTCAACAAACCGATTCAGGACGCGACGACCGCCTCGCTCGAAGCGCTCAAAGCTTACTCACTGGGGCGCGAGCAAAACAGTTTGCGCGGCAATCCCAACGAAGCGCTGACGCTTTACCAACGCGCCGTCGAGCTTGATCCAAACTTCGCGCTCGCCTATATCGGATTAGCGACGATCTATTACAACAAGGGCGAAGCGGAATTGAGCGCGGCAAATGCCGAAAAAGCCTTTGAATTGATTAGCCGCGTGAGTGAATCCGAAAAGCTGACGGCCTCGTTCTTCTACCACTTCACGGTCAAAGGCGATTTGGACAAGGCGAATGAGCTTTTGCGGCTGTCGCATCAAACCTATCCACGTTCTGCCTCGTCGCTCAACAATCTGTCGGTCAGCTTGGGCAAGCTGGGGCTCTTTGAAGCGGCGCTCACGCAGGCGCAGCAGGCTATCAGCCTAGACCCCCGCAACTTGCAGGCGCTCCATAATCGAGTCGAATTGCTGATCCGGCTCAATCGGTTCGATGAGGCGCGCGCGGCGCTCAACACCATGTCGGCGCAAAAGCTGGACACGCCGCCCATGCACGATTTCCTCTTTGAGTTGGGTTTGGCGCAGGACGACCCGGCCCTCGCCCAACAACAAATCGAGTGGGCCACCGCTAAGCCCGATGCCTTGCGGGCACTCAAGTGGCAAGCGCAACTCGCCGCGCGCGCGGGCAAACTACATGAGGCCACGCGTGTGTACCAGCGCAGCCTGGAATTGCAAAAACAACCCGAACAAGCGGTGCGCTTGCAAATTGTGCACGCCTTACGCCAGGTGGCGCTCGGCCTTGATGCCGAAGCGCACAAAACGCTGACCGAGGCACTGGCAGTCTCACACAATACGTTTGTCAAATACGCGGTCAGTAACACGACTCCTTATGGGGCGTTTGCGTTGGCGCTGACCGGCAACACGCAATTGACCGTGGCGCTGATCAACGAGACGGCGGAGCAAGCGCCGAACAATACCTTAGCCAACAATCTTTGGTTGCCCGTGACCAACGCCGCGCTGGCGCTCAAACAGTTGCAGCCTGAGAAAGCTATCGAAGCTTTGCAAGCCGCCAGCACTTACGATCCCGCCTCCTCTTATATTTCGGTCTGGCTGCGCGGCCAGGCTTACTTGCGTTTGAATAAAGGCCGCGCGGCCGCCGCCGAATTCCAAAAAGTACTGACCCATCGCGGCTGGGAACCGTCATCGGTCTTCTACCCGCTGGCCGAACTCGGACTGGCGCGCGCTTATGCACAGGTAGGCGACAGCACCGAAGCCCGCAAACATTACACAGCTTTCTTCAAAATCTGGCGTGAAGCAGACGCAGACTTGCCGGTCTTCAGCGCCGCGAAACATGAATTTGCCGCGCTACGTTAAGACACAGTGGCAAGCGTCAGTTGACATGTCAGTGTAGCCGCATCCCACGCATCCCACCGCTCATCTTTAACCCATTTTTGGTCCAGCAGTATTCGGTGGTTTGGTTTCTCTTTTAGTGTCCGGAGGTTTGAATGAAGTACTGCCCGCAATGCCAACGTCATTACGCGGCCTCGCAAAGCATTTGCCAGGACGATGGCGCGGCGTTGCAGATCAAAGACCTCTACGGCCTGACGGGCCGCATCATCAACGACAAGTACCGTATCGAATCACTGCTCACGATTGGCGGCATGAGCGCCGTTTACCGCGCCCGCCAAATCGGTGTCGAACGCCAAGTCGCCTTCAAAATTCTGCTGCCCAACCTGGCCGTCAATGACCAAACCATGCTGGCGCTGTTCGAGCGCGAAGCCCGCACCGCCGGGCGTTTGACGCACGAGAACATCGCCACCGTCCACGATGCCGGCCGCACACCCGACGAATTGGCCTACATCGTGATGGAGTGGCTGGAAGGCAAAACGCTCGAAGACGAGTTCAATGCCGAACCGCAGATGAGCTTCAAGCGCATGCTGCACCTCTTGCGCCAGATTGCCGCCGCCCTCGACACGGCCCACGCCCACGGCGTCATTCACCGCGATTTGAAACCGGCCAACATTATGATTCTGCCGCGCGACGCGCGTGGCGATGAAGATCGCGATCTGGTCAAGGTGCTCGATTTCGGCCTCGCCAAAGTCACCAGCGAGAGCACCGACCTGCAAGTTTCGTCGGCCCTGGGCACACCGCATTACGCCAGCCCCGAACAGTTCCGCATCGGCGAAGAGATTGACGGGCGCTCGGATATTTACTCGCTCGGCGTGATTATCTACCGCATGCTGACCGGCTTTTTGCCGTTTGAGGCGACCAGCGTGCACGCCTTGATCCGCTTGCATCTGCTTGAAACGCCGCCGCCCTTGCGCAATCGCCGCCCAGACGCGCCGACCGAAGTCGAATACCTGGTCAATCGCATGCTGGCCAAGACGCCGCATTACCGCCCGGCCAGCGCGGGCGAAGCCATTGAGGCTTTTGAACTGGCGCTGCGCGAGCACTTTTCCAGCGGCGAATTATTCGCCAACGGCGGCGGCAGTTATGCCAATGGGTTTGCCCCGAGCACCGCATCGGGCAATTACACGACATGGTCGCTCTCGGCCTTTGGCAATTTCAGCGAACACCAGAGCGGCAAATACGGCAGCAAGCCCGGCCTGCCTGCCGCGCCAACCAACGCGCTCAACCCCGGCGCGCTCAACCCCGGCAACCAGACGAATGAAACCCAAGGTGAATTCGCAAGCCTGTCCAATAACAGCGCCAACGGCAACTCAAGCGGGAGCTACGCCACAACAGCTACGTCCGGCCAGCTCAAGACGGCAGGCGCAGCCACCGCCTCGTTGGCAGGCGCGACGTTTGTCTCGGTCAACGCCGCCAATGGCTCGACGGCGAGCAGCGTGACCTCGAACACCACGACCAATCTGGCGTTGCCTGCCGGTTTCATGACCAGCCGCTTCGCCGCCCAAGCGGTCAAAGTCGCCAAAGACCCAAAGAAAGCGGCGCTGGTAATTATCTGCGCGCTGGCCATCGGGCTGACACTCTTTTTGTTGATTGGGCGCAGCCACGCGCCCTTGACCGCGCCAGACACCATCCTGTTGGGCGACATCCACAACACAACGGGCGAAGAGGTCTTCGATAAAACGCTCAAACCCGCGCTGGCCATGCAATTGGCGCAAGCGCCGTTTTTGAATTTGCTGGCCGAAGACAAAGTGCGCGAGACGCTGGCTTTCATGAGCCGCCCGCCCGAGACGCGGCTGACGCGCGAGATCGCCCGCGAAGTCGCCTTGCGGCGCGGCCTGAAAGCCGCGCTGATCGGCCGCCTCGACAAACTCGATCAAAGTTACAGCCTGACGCTCGAACTGGTGAACAGCCAGACCGGCGAAACGCTCACGCGCGCGCTGGCCGAAGCCGCCGGCAAAGACAACGTGCTCAAAGCGCTCGAACAAGCAACGCTCAAATTGCGCGCCGAACTGGGCGCAGCGCTGGGCGCCGTCAAGCAATTCAACGCGCCCAGCGAACAGGCCACCACGGCCTCGCTCGACGCCTTGCGGGCCTACACACTCGGCGGCGAACAGCTTTACCAAAAAGCCAATCCCTTCGAGGCCATTCCGTTTTATCAACGCGCGCTCGAACTCGATCCGAACTTCGCCATGCCCTACCACGCGCTCGGCGCGCTCTATGCCGAAAGCGGGATGGCTCGGCTGAGCGCCGAAAACGCCAGCAAGGCGTACCAACTGCGCGACCGCGTCAGCGAACGCGAACGCCTGGCAATCAGCGCGCTTTACCATTCAGTCGTCACCGGCGACACCGGCCAGGCGCTCGAAACATACCGCCAACTGGCGCAGACCTATCCGAATGACACGCTTGCGCAGATCGGCCAGGCCCAGTTGCTGCTGCAACACGGCCAGCCGCAAGAGGCGCTGGCCGCCGCCGAAACCGCGCTCAAGCTCAATCCACACGAACTCACGGCGCACAACCTGCAAGCCAGCGCGCTGCTCCGGCTGAACCGCTTCGACGAAGCCAGACAGAAAATCGAACAGGCGCTGGCGCAAAAGCTGGATGGCCTGGGCCTGCGCACGGCGCTCTTCCAGCTTGCCTTCCTGCAGGGCAACGGCGAGTTGTTGAAGCAGCAGCTCGATTGGGCGCGCGCCCAACAACTCGAAGACAAAGCCCTGGATTGGCAGGCCCAGGTAGCCGCCGCCAATGGCAGCCTCAAGCAAGCCGTGAGCGATTGGCGCAAGGCGATTGATTTGAATCAACAACGCGGACGTGAAGAGTTGAGCGCCGGTTACGCCCTCGCCGCCGGTATTCGCTTGGCGCTCGGCGGCCAGCAAACCGAAGCGTTGAAACTGCTGGATGAAGCCGAACGGCTTGCGCCTGACGGCTTTTTGAGCCACGCGCTCAACCTCAATCTGCCGTTCGGCCCGTTCACTTACGCGCTCGCCGCCAAACCCGACCAGGCGCAAACACTGGCTGACGAGCTAAACCACAAGCGTCCGCAAAACCTGCTGTTCAACCGCGCCTGGCTGCCGCTCACGCGCGCCTTGCAGGCGGTGCAAAACAATCAGGCTGAACAAGCGCTGGAATTGCTGACGCAGGCGGCGGCCTATGAGTACGGCACGCAACATTATTTCAACTGGGTGCGCGGCGCGGCCTTGCTGAAACTGCAGCGCGGCCCGGAAGCGGCGGCTGAATTTCAAAAGATTCTCGCGCGGCGCGGCGCTGACCCGCTTTCGATGCTTTATCCGTTGGCCCATCTGGCGCTGGGCCGGGCCCAGGCAGCGGCCCATGACCGCGCCCGCGCCCGCAGTTATTACCAGGACTTCTTCACGCTCTGGCAAGGAGCCGACGCCGATTTACCCATCATCGCCGAAGCCCGGAAGGAGTTTGCTGTTTTGCAGTAATCAGGACTTATGCAAGTCACACCGGTGCTTGCCAGAGCGGGCGCGCGCTGGCGCACTTCTTCATAAGCCTTGAGCACGACTATGTCTGGCGGTGTGGTGCCGTTTTTCCATCGTCATTTCTCAAAGGTCAGTTGCCCTTGAATGCGCCCCACCCGGCCTTCAACAGCACTGCGCCGTTGAGTTGCAATTCATGGAAAGGCCTTTGCTGCCTCTCCGAAACAACGACCACGCAACCCCGCGTCGCACACGCGGGCACCCCTTGTAGAGGAGACAATGAACCATCATCTGAAGCACCCAGGTGCTCATCAGCTTACCCAAAACTACCACGCTAGTGAGGGCGCGCCGCGCGCTCACACGGGCTGGCCTGAATCCAACAACCGCGCCGCGCCTGCGCCTGAGTCCGTCGTTATTCCGCTTTCCGGCGCCAAGGCCCCGGCGCCAGCCCCACGTCCGAACTTCACCCCGTATACCGACACGAGCTTTGCTTCGCTGAGCGAGCGAATTGCCAGCCAAACGGGCGCCCATGCCACAAGCTTTGAGTCCGACGAGGTCTTTAAACCAAGCGGCCGAAGTTTGAGTTTCAGCTCCGTAACGGAGGCTGTCAGAGCGGCGTGGCAAAACCCGCAAAGTCTGGTGACGGCAACCCTGCTAGCGCTGCTGGTCGGTTTTTTGGTTAACCTTTTCGTGACTGGTTAGACAGCGCCCTAAGCTGGCACGGTTGAACAGCAAAACTCCTGTCCAGCCGTGCACAACTCGCGCTCGCCAATAAGAGCGTCTGTTCAGCCCGGCCAACTGCTGACGCGTACGGTCTGTTGCCGTGCGCGTCGGCAACCGGCTGCTGGCGCGGCCAGTTGAATGCGCAAATTGAAATCGCAAATTTCCCGGCCTTCCGGGAGCCCTCAACGAGGTGCCAGATGAAGTACTGCTTAAAATGCCAGCGCTCTTATCCGCCCGGCCAGAGCTTTTGTTTGGAGGACGGCGAACCGCTTTCGCTCAAAGACCTGTATGGCTTGACCGGGCGGATCGTCGCCGATAAATACGAAATCACAGCCTTGGCCGCCATCGGCGGTATGAGCGCCATCTATCGCGCGCATCAAACCGGCGTGCACCGGCCGGTGGCGTTCAAAATCCTGTTGCCGAACATCGCCGTCAACAACACGGATATGCCCTACCTCTTCGCCCGCGAAGCGCAACTGGCGGGCCGTCTCTCGCACGAGAACATCGCCACCATTTATGACGCCGGCACAACCGAAGATCACATCGCCTATATTGTGTTGGAGTGGCTGGAAGGGCATACGCTCGAGGCCGAATTGCGCGCGCGCCGTTATCTCAGCTATCAGCGCATCGAGTTTGTCTTGCAGCAAGTCGCCGCCGCCCTGGACGCGGCCCACGATTTGAAGATCATCCACCGCGATCTGAAACCGGCCAACATCATGATTACCAAGCGCCCCGACGGCAGCGAACGGGTCAAGGTCTTCGATTTCGGCCTCGCCAAAATCATCGCCGACAGTGTGGACATCCAAGTGTCGTCAGCCCTGGGCACACCGCATTACGCCAGCCCCGAACAGTTCCGCACCGGCGAAGAGATCAGTTCGAGTTCCGATATTTACACCCTGGGCGCCATGCTTTACCGGCTGTTGACGGGCCGCTTCCCGTTCGAAGCAACCAGTGTGCACGAATTGATCCGCTCGCACCTGTTGGAAACGCCGCCGCCGCTGTCCCTGCACCGGCCCGGCATTCCGGCCGAGGTCGAGAACCTGCTCAATCGCATGCTGGCCAAGACCCCGCATTACCGGCCCGCGCGCGCCTCAGAGGTGGCGTTTGAGTTTAGCGAAGCCGTCAAAGATTTGCCCGACTTTGAACTCGACGGTGAACTGCTGACCAGTGAAAACGACCTGCATCTGAACAGCAATCCCTGGCACGGCGCCAGCAGCCACAATCGTCCCGCCAATTCAGGCGGCGCGGATTCAGGCGGCGCAGCACGGCGCTCCGGTTCGGGCCCTGAAAGCCGTAGCGGTTCGCAACGAGCGCGTACCGGCGATTTCAACACTGCGGCTTTTAGACCGGCTGATTCAGGCGGCACCAGACGCTCCGGTGAACACGGCCACCCCGCCGCGCGTGAGACGGGTAATTACACCGAATATGCGTATTCGTCCGAGGTCTCTGAACTCGAATTTTCGCGTGAGCTGGACGCCCCGCCAGCCATTCCCCCGCCCCCCAAACCTCCTTCGAAATTGCGCCGGGTTGGGCTGGGCGTGTTGGCCTTGGCCATATTGGTGGGAGGCCTGGCCGTTGGCTATCAATTCTTCCGCACGAAACTCACGCTGACCGAGAAAGACACCATCCTGCTGGCCGACATCAGCAATACTACGGGCGAAGACGTGTTTGACCGCACGCTCAAGCAAGCCTTGTCGGTGCAACTGGCCCAATCGCCTTTCCTGAATTTGCTGGGCGACGACAAGGTGCGCGAGACCTTGCGCTTCATGAACCGCAAGGCCGATGAACGCCTCACCAACGAGATCGCGCGCGAGATCGCCCTGCGGCTCGGCCTCAAAGCGGCGATTGCCGGGCAGATCAACAAACTCGACCGCCACTATTCGATCACGCTCGAAGCCTTCAACACGCAAAGCGGCGAACGCTTCGCCCAAACGCTGGTCGAAGCCGACAGCAAGGACAACGTGCTGAAAGCGCTGGGCCAGGCCGCCGCCGAATTGCGCGAACGCCTGGGCGAGTCGCTCAGTTCGATTCAAAAATTCAACGCGCCGATTGACCAGGCCACGACCTCTTCGCTCGAAGCTTTACGCGCCTATTCGCAGGGCCGCGATCAATACAGCCTGAAGGACAACTACACCGAAGGCGTCGCGCTTTATAAACGCGCCATCGAACTCGATCCGAACTTCGCGCTGGCCTACAACGGGCTGAGCATCATCTACATGAACACCGGCCAGGGCGAACTGGCGATTGAATACGCCGGCAAAGCTTATGCCTTGCGCGAACGCGTCAGCGAACGCGAGCGGCTGGCGATTGCCGCGTCCTACTTCCTGGTCAACGGCGAAGTCGAACGCGCCATCGAAACGCAACGCCTGACCGTGCAAACCTATCCACGCCTGGTCGCGCCGCACGTCAATCTGTCGGTCTGTCTCAACCGTTTGGGCCAATTGGAAGCGGCCGTCACCGAAACCAAAGAAGCCGTGCGGATTGATCCAACCAACGGCACGGCCTATCAAAATCAAGCCGACCTGCTGGTGCGGCTGGGGCGCGAGGACGAAGCCTTGCAAGTGATCGCCGCCGGACAAGGCCAGAAGCTGGATCGGTTGGGCTTTCACGCGACGCTTTTCCAAATCGGCTTTTTGAAAGGCGCTGACGCGCTGATGCAACAGCAACTCGCCTGGGTCAAAGGCAAGCCGGATGAATTCCGCAGCTACGAATGGCAGGCGCAAGCGCTCGCCTATGCGGGCCGGCTGCGCGAGGCCGACGAGCTTTACCGCCGCGCGATGGAAGGTGCCAAACAACGCAACCTGACCGAAGTGACCGTCTCGCTGGCGATGCAAAACGCCTTGCGCCAGGCATTGGGCGGCAACACCGCCGCCGCGCAAAAACTGTTGGCTGAAGCCATCGTCATGTCGCCCACCACGTTCTCGCTTTATTCGGCCAGCAAATCCGCGCCCTTCGGCCCGCTGATGCTGGCCTTGAGCGGCGCGGTGAAACAGGCCGAAGCCTTTGACGCCGAACTGGTCAGACGCCAACCGCACAACACGCTGGCCAATGCGATCTGGCTGCCGCTGAGCCGCGCCGCCGTCGCCTTGCAACGCAATGACCCGGCCAAGGCGCTCGAACTGTTGCGCACGGTCTCGAACTACGAAGCTGGCGCGTTCTTCTATCCGGCCTGGTTGCGCGCCAACGCGCATTTGAAATTGAAACAAGGCCACGAGGCCGCCGTCGAGTTTGAAAAGATTCTCGCCCTGCGCGGCTACGACCCAACCTCGCCCATGCGCCCGCTGGCACGGTTGGGCCTGGCGCGCGCGCAAGCCTTGCTGGGCGCGACGGCGCAAAGCCGCAAGTCTTACGACGAATTTTTTGCTGTCTGGAAAGCGGCTGACACGGATCTGAGTGTGCTGGCGGCGGCGCAGAAAGAAGCGGCGTTATTGCGCTGACACGCTTCGTTAGGGACGGCCCCCCTTGTAGTAGCGAATTTATTCGCTACGGTGCGTAACGAATAAATTCGTTACTACGAGGGCCTGCAGAGATGCCAATGAAGTATTGCCCTCAATGCCAAAAAACTGTTGCCGTCACGCTCGCAGTCTGTCCGGCAGACGGGACGCCCTTGGCCTTGCGAGACACTTACGGCCTGACCGGACGCATCATTGCCGACAAATACCGAGTTGGTGAATTGGCCGCCTTGGGCGGCATGAGCGCCGTTTACCACGCGCATCAGATCGGGGTGAAACGCCACGTGGCGCTCAAAGTCCTGCTGCCCAATTTGGCGCTCCAACACCCGCGCATGCTGGGCCGCTTCGAACGCGAAGCCCATCTGGCAGGCGTGCTGACACACGAAAATATCGCCGTCCTTCACGATGCCGGGCAGACGTCCGATCATCTCGCTTACATCGTGATGGAATGGCTGGACGGTGAGTTGCTCGAAGCCGAATTGCAACAGCCGCACTTTTTGAGCTATCAGCGCATCGCCTATCTCATGCGCCAAATCGCGGCGGCGCTCGATGCGGCGCATGCCGCGCGCGTCATTCACCGCGACCTCAAACCCACCAACATCATGATCGTGCCGCGCCCGGATGGCCGCGACTGGGTCAAGGTCTTCGATTTCGGTCTGGCCAAGGTGCTGGCCGGCAGCCTGAATTTGCAAATCTCCCACGCGCTGGGCACGCCGCATTACGCCAGCCCCGAACAGTTCCGGCCCGGCGAAGAGATC